>JBBDIH010000221.1:0-10223 GCA_040880505.1 Minisyncoccota bacterium | reverse complement strand
CTCTTTTCTTAAACGGACACTTTTAGGAGTAACCTCTAAATACTCATCATCATCCATAATTTCTAAACCTCTTTCAATAGTAAGAGTCAAAGGTGGGGTCAATTCTATAGCATCATCAGATCCAGATGAACGCATGTTAGTTAACTGTTTTCCCTTGGTTGGGTTTACCATCATGTCCTCTCCTTTTGCAGTATTTCCTATTACCATTCCTTCATAAACTTCTACGGCTGGACCAATATATAACTGGCCTCTTTCTTGCAGATTCCAAAGAGAGAATCCTAAAGTTTTACCATTAGTCATTGAGATCATTGAACCAACATGTCTTTTTTGTATATCTCCAGCATATTTTCTAAAACCAATAACTCTAGAAGACATTAAGCCTTCGCCTTTTGTGTCAACAACAAATTGATTTCTATAACCAAGTAGTCCTCTAGTTGGTCCCTCAAAGGTAAGTCTTAAAACGCTGTCTACTTGAATCATGTTTTGCATAACAAAACCACGAGTTCCTAGTCTTTTAATTATTGCTCCTTGAAATTCTTCTGGAATATCAATAATAACTTCCTCATAAGGTTCAGTTTTTACTCCGTTTTCCTCTCTTATAATTACGTGAGGTTGCGAAACTTCTACTTCATAATCTGCTCTACGCATATTCTCTAAAAGTATAGAAATATGTAACTCTCCTCTTCCATAGACCTTGAAATAGTCTCCTGAATCAAAATCAACTTTAAGACCAACATTAACTTCTAACTCTCTTTCTAAATAATCTCTAATTTGTCTTGATGTTACATATTTACCTTCTTTTCCTCTAAAAGGTGAGCTGTTAGGCATAAAAGAAAGAGAGATTGTTGGCTCGTCAACTTTAATAGCAACAAGCGGTTCTGAATCTTGATCTATTGTAACTGTTTCTCCAATATCAATATTGTCTAATCCAGCAACCATAACAATATCACCAGCACTAGCTTCTTCTATTTCTACTCTTTCAACTCCATCAAAAGAAAATATCTTCGTAGTTTTACCTTCTCTTGTTTTTCCATTTGGTTTTTTTATGTAAATTTTTTCTCCAAGTTTTAAAACTCCCTCGTAGATACGTCCAATAGCCATACGTCCAAGAAAGTTGTCATATGCAAGATTGAAAGATTGAAAACGAAGTGGTTTTGAAATTAATTCTTCGGTTGAAGCGCTAGGAACATGATTAATAATTGCGTCTAACAAAGGAGTTAAATCAGATGATTCATCATCTAAATTTTTCTTTGCTATACCCTCTAATCCTATTGCATAAACTACTGGAAATTCTGCTTGTTTTTCATTTGCTCCTAAATCATAAAAAAGTTCAAGAATTTCTTCTTCAACTCTATCTGGATTTGCAGCAGGTTTATCAATTTTATTGATCGCTACTATAGGATTTAAACCAAGTTCTAGGGATTTTTTTAAAACAAAACGAGTTTGAGGCATTGGTCCTTCTTGAGCATCAACAACTAAAAGAACGGTGTCTATTGATCTAAGAACACGTTCAACTTCAGATCCAAAATCAGCATGACCAGGAGTATCAACAATATTAATTTTAGTATCTTTGTATTTTATAGAAGTATTTTTTGAATAAATAGTGATGCCTCTTTCTTGCTCTAAAGTGTTCGAGTCCATTGATGCATCATCTTTAACAACACCAGTTTGTTTCATTAAGGCGTCAGTTAAAGTTGTTTTTCCGTGATCAACGTGAGCAATAATTGCTATATTTCTAATTTCCATAAATTTTAGTAATGATTGTTTCTACGACGTCCTCCTTTTTTATTGTTTCCTCCTCTTCTATTCCTTCCTTTTGAGTACCTTCCTTTTTTCTTACCTCTATATTTACTCTTTGAAAATTTATTAGAATTTGAGTGATTTGGAACTTTTCTTGCTGGTGGTAACTCTGGAAGAGACATAACTGGCAAAGATTTATCCATTAATCTCTCTATCTTTTTTACATCTCTTTTTTGAGGAGAAGTCACAAAAGAAATAGCTTTCCCATAGCGACCTGCTCTTCCTGTTCTACCTATTCTATGAACATAATCTTCTGAGTTATCCGGAAGATCAAAATTAACCACTAAAGATATGTCCTTTACATCAATTCCACGAGAAGCAATATCTGTTGCAACCATAATACGAAACTTTCCGTTTATAAAACCTTCAATAGCGCTTTTTCTTTGATTCTGAGAGCGATCAGAGTGTATCTCGGTGGCAGTATGTCCCATGTGCCTAATACTTTTAGCTATTCTTTTTGTTCCGTGTCTAGTTCTTGAAAAAATTAAAACTATATCACTTTTATACTTTTGTAATATAGAATCAAGTAGCCTCATTTTATCATTTTTACCGACAATAAATAACTCTTGTTCTATGTTTTCTGCTGATGTTCCCTGAGGAGCTATTTCTACTCTAAGAGGTAGCTTCATAAAATGACTAGCCAAAGAAGATATAGATTTAGGCATAGTTGCAGAAAAAAGCATCATCTGTCTTTTTTTAGATATAAGATGAAGAACTTTTTTAATTTCTGGTAAAAATCCTTGGTCAAGCATTCTATCTGCTTCATCAAGAGTGATTACGTCTATCTGATTAAGTTTTAAAATTTTTTGATTAATTAGATCTACTAATCTTCCTGGAGTAGCAATAATGACATCAGGATTATTTTTTATTTCTTTAGCTTGTCTATACTGAGGTACTCCTCCAATAATAACAGTAGATCTTACATTTAACTCGCGGCCAATTAGTTTAAATTCTCTTTCTACTTGAATAGCAAGCTCACGAGTGGGAACCAAAACTAAACCATGAGCCTTTTCGGTAAGTATCTTTTGGATCATTGGTACAACAAAGGCCAGGGTTTTTCCTGTTCCAGTTTGAGCTATACCAACAACATCCTTACCCTCTATTGCAGCTGGAATAACCTGATGCTGTATAGGCATGGGTTCGGTAAATCCTTTTTTAGTAAGAATATTTAAAATCTCCTTCTTTATTTGAAGATTATTAAAATCTTCAGTAGTTTTTTGTTCTTTTGTCATAAATATGTAACTCGATATTCTTATATGTTACACATCAATACAAAAAAACCGGGTTGCTTAAGTAGTCAACAATACAGATATTTAACTACCCTGTCAATCAAAATGATTTAAAAGGGCTTTTACGCCTGCTAAGTTTCTTTCCCATTCAATAGTTTCGTGAGTTTCTAGCTCTACTGTAATAGCTGGAATATTTATAGAGGCAAGCCAACCTTCTACATCTCCAGTTATTTCGTAAGCGTTAAAAAATTCAACGGCAAAGTAGTCTGCTGCCTCTGAATAAATATTCATTATCTCTGTGGTTTTTGGTAATACACCATTTTCGCATTCTGAAGCATAAACTGTGTTTGCCTGGCTATGCCAAAAAATAGCTGCATCTATATAATTAGATAAAACAAAATCTCTTATTACTCTTGCTTCTGGCTCTGAAAAAGGTTCACTTCCAGCACTAACTATCTCTCCTCTCCAAGTACTTTCTGGCTGCCACTTACAATCAAAGTTTCTATTCAAATCAACTCCGTTGGCGTTGAATCTGCCTGGAATAGTTTCTTCTACAGAAGGCGTATCCAATTGAGAAAATATTCCATCTTTTCCTATTACCCTAAATAAACCATCAGGGTTAGCGTTTGGTATTATTGTTATTTTTATATTCGTGGGTATCTCTTCTGAATTAGCATTAAAGTAATCTATAAATCTATAGGCTAAAAGAATAGAGTTCCATTCATAACCACCGTGAATTCCTCCAATAAATAAAAGATGTTGATCTCCATTTCCAAAAGTGTATTGCTCTATATTTCTTCCTTCTACTGATTTTCCTATTATTTTATAAGAATTTTCAAAAATCTCTATTTCTTTTAAATCTTCAGCAAAAAACGATCTTGGAGAAGGCCTATTCTCTACGTTAGCTAGATAAAAAATTATAACTACCGTTACAAGAACGGTAGTTATAAGTACTACGATTTGTTGGGTAGTAAGTCTTTTCATTACTCAGCAAAATATTCTAGAAGAGCATTAATACCAGCTCTATTCTTGCTCCACTCAACATCTTGATGATTAGAAAGAAGAATACTAATAGCTGGGATTCCTTCTTTTGCTAACCAATTAACAGCATCACCTGTTATTTCATAAAAATTAAATGATTCATAAGCTGGGTAACCAGATGCATCAGCATAAACATTTGTTATCTCTAGTGTTTCATCCAAAACTCCGTTGTGACAATTAGAAGCAAATACTCCATCAGCAGCCGCATACCAAACAACAACTGCATCAGGATCATTTTCTTCTATGTAATCACGAAGTGCTTGTGCTTCTGGCTCTGAAAAAGCAGAAGATCCTCCACTTACTTCTCTATCTTGCCATGTAGCATTAGCCTGCCAGTCACAATCAAAGTTTCTATTCAAATCAACTCCGTTGGCGTTGAATCTGCCTGGAATAGTTTCTTCTGTTGTTGGCGCATCAACCTGAGGTGTAATACTAGAGGTACCAAACACATCAACTAGTCCATCGGGGTTCAAAGCTGGAATAACAGAAACTTCTACGTTACTAGGAATAATGCTTGGATCATTTTCTAAATAATCTATTAATTCATAAGCAACCAATGCAGTGTTCCAACTGTATCCTCCATGAATTCCTCCCACAAATACAACATGGTTTTCTCCTTGTCCGTATCTGTTTACTACAATGTCATGTCCTCCAGCTGAAGTTCCAATAACTTGTCTATTTCCATTAAAATCTTCTGAATCAGTTATCTCTTCTTCTTGTTCATTTTCTTCAATTCTTTCTAATTCATCTTCTATCGAATAACCGTTATCTGAAGAGTTTTGGAAAAATATAAAATATCCTCCAATGACTATTAAAACTATTACTATTGAACCTATAATTATTTTCTTTGTATCTTTCATATTATCTATATTTTAACATAAAGAATTTTTTTATAATAACACCAGTGTTGCTAACCCAAGAAAAATAAAGAATCCAAACATGTCAGTAGCAGTGGTTATAAAAATAGTAGCTGATGTTGCCGGGTCTTTTCCAATTGATTTCATAAACAAAGGAATAAAAGCTCCAAAGAATCCAGCGATTACAAGATTAAATATCATTGCTACCGCTAAAACTAATCCTAATAAAGGACTGGCGTTGAAAAACACAGCCACTAAACCAACAATTACACCATTCAAGACTCCGTTTAAAAATCCAGCGCCCACTTCTTTTAAGATAGCTGGTTTACCTGTTTTTAAGTCTATTTCACCAATAGTTATTCCACGAACAATAACAGCAAGAGTTTGGGTTGCGGCGTTTCCTCCCATGCCAGCAATAATAGGCATATAAATAGCTAGAACAACTAACTGGCTTAATGTGTCTTCAAACAACCCAACAACAGCTGCAGCCATAAAGGCAGTTATAAGGTTTATCATTAACCATTTGTATCTATGCTTAAATTTAGATTTTACATTATCAAAAGATCTTTCAGAATCAACAACACCAGCAAAATCATAAAGAAAAGCAGATGGATCATTTTCAAAAAGTGACAAAGCATCATCCGAATAAATAACTCCTATAACACTTTCATCTTTATCTAAAACAACTAACTTGCCATGTGGCTTAGCTTTAAACAATTCTACTATCTTATGGATGTCTGCCTGATAAGAAACTTTTCTTATATTTACAACGTAATCTTTTAGTTTTTTATTGTTATCTTCTTTTACTAAAGATGATAAATGAACCTCTCCAATAAGTACTCCGTTTTCTTGAACTAAAATTTCTGGAAGTTTACTGGTTTCTCTATAATGTTTTTCTACGATATCAGCAGTTTCATTTATTGTTGTATCAGAACTAAGTAATAAATAATTAAAGTTCAAAAGAGACATTGCTGCCTTTGGATGAAATCTTAAAAAATACTCTGCTTTTTCTTTTAATGAAGTTTTTAAATTACTTATGACCTTCTTTCTTCTTTTATGATCTTTCATGGTGGCTAACATATTCTCTGCAGTTTGCAGGTCCATCTCATCAAGCAAATTAACCAACTCCTCATTAGATAACTTCGCCATAACATCTTGCCTAACATGAGGAGAAAGTTCCTCAAAAACCAAAGCTTGCTCTGAAAGTAAAAGATTTTTAAAAGTTTCTATCCTGTCCTCTGGATGATAGGTAACTTCGTGAGCTATGTTTTGGATTTTTTTATTCATTTAGTTAATTATACCTTTTGAAAAAAGTTAATAAAATAAAAAACCCCTCGATAGTATCAAGAGGTTTTGTGAGTTTTTTAACTTCAAGCGGTAAATGAGTGCAACTCATTATTATATTTTCCCATAATGAATTTTTCTCCTTCTTCACCTAAATTCATTTTGCTATTAAGATGATAAAATACAGTATCTTCTTCTTCCTTAATAAGGTACATATTATTATCATTTGAAGTCTTGTGTTTTTTTACAATCTGAAACATTCTTCCAAGCTTTATATCTGTTTCTTTATATACAGATTTAGTAGCTTTATTTGTTAAGGCCGCTAAACATCCGCAAGATAAAAGAAAAGAAAAGATAATATACAACTCAAAAACATTGAATTCATCTGGTAAATTTTCTGGAATATAAACAAAAAAGACTAAAAGCGTAACGAGAATTATAAAAGAATATAAATGCGATAGATTTTTCATGACTGGAAATTTTTAGTTTTCAATTATTATTAACTTTTCAGATTATACTGAATTAATATAACGTAGTCAAGTTTATCACTCAAGTAAAAGTTATCCCCAGAAATTTATGCCCTCGGGAGGCATAAATTTCTGGGGATAACTTTTTGTAGTCATAAAAGAAGATAATTTACTTTTTTCCGTCATCATTCACTTCGTTCATGTTGCCGGACAGGCCTGCCTCGACTCGTCGTCTTCGACGAGGCGGGGATTCCTTTCATATAAATTTCCTAACGGGAATTTTCTTCAAGCCTGCTCTCGCTGTGCTCGCCTTTCGCTATGCTTAAACTCGCACAACGCTCCGAGCTTCGAATCCTGACAAAAGTAAATAAATTTACTTTTTTCCGTCATCATTCACTTCGTTCATGTTGCCGGACAGGGATTCGAACCCCGGTGACAGGTTCCAGAAACCTGCATCCTACCACTAGATGATCCGGCATAAATTTATTGTAAAAATATTTCTTTTAAAAATTTTCTTCCTGCAGCAGACTTTAAATATCTTTCTCTTTTTCTTGCGCTCTTTAGATTATCATATTTTTCACTATAAATTATCTCCCAAGGAACATATCGTTTCGTATAAAAACTTTTCTTTGAATTATGTTCATTAAGTCTTCTTTCTAAATTATTTGTTACGCCTACATAACTTTTTTTAAATTTTTTGCTATAAAGAACGTAAATAAAATAATTCATAATATACTTTGATTACATCCTACCCGCCTCGACTCGCGTTGCTTGTCGACGCGAGGCTGGCCCGCCTCGACTCGCGTTGCTTGTCGACGCGAGGCTGGCCCGCCTCGACTCGCGTTGCTTGTCGACGCGAGGCGGGCCACTAGATGATCCGGCATCAACCAAAACTATTTTAGCTTCGATTGAACTATTTTACTAACTCTTCCACCGTCTGCTTTGTTTCCCGCTTCTTTT
Organism: Minisyncoccota bacterium; assembly: GCA_040880505.1. Classification (GTDB taxonomy): domain Bacteria; phylum Patescibacteriota; class Minisyncoccia; order UBA6257; family GWB1-50-10; genus JBBDIH01. The sequence goes on along the minus strand of JBBDIH010000221.1, from coordinate 2,585 downwards.
ATTACTGCTCCCATAAGTTGCCCCATGTCCTTTTTCTCACTTACTCCTAGTTCTTCCATTTTTTTATCCACTATTTTTTCTATCTCCTCATCTGATAATTGCTCTGGAAGATATTCTTCAAGAACTTTTAATTCTTTAGATTCTTTTTCAACTAAATCATCTCTATCTGCTTTTTCAAAGCTTTCAATTGAGTCTTTTCTTTGTTTAGCTTTACGTGCTATTACCTTTAGAGCAGTTTCATCATCAAGTATTTCATCAGGTTTTTTACCTAATGTAACTGCTTCATTTGTAAAGGATGAGAGAAGATCTCTAATAACAGAAACTCTGTTTGCATCTTTTTCTTTCATCGCCTCTTTTAATTGTTCTTTTAGATTTTTATGTATCATATCTCTAGTTTATCACAGAATAAATTCTACTCCCAAATAAAAACTGCGCTAGTTCTTTTAGCGCAGTTATTTTTGTTTTTGTTTTACTCTTGTTCATCAAGCTCAATCAGTTTTTTGGTTCCGTCATACAGGGTTTGTATAGCTTCTACTTCGGTAACCCCAAGTCTTCTCAAGTTTGATATATCGTATATGCCTCCCTCACTTTCAGAGTGCTCTCCATGAACTCCTCTAGCTTGTAAACCTAAAGATTTACAAAACTCTTTAAAGTCTGGTCTTTTAGAAATGTTAGGCAATTTCACGTGAAAACTTCCACGCAATGCTGTTCCTAGGTTGGTTGGACAACTAGCTAGATAACCTAGCCTATCGTTGTATGCGAAATCTAATGACTCTTCAAGAGAATGTATTGCTTTTGAAAGACGAGTAAAGACCTCTAGGAGATCATCACCGTTTTGCATTGAAATAATTCTCATTGAATCTTCTTCACTAATCCAAACTAAAAACCTTTTATCGGCTGAGTGAAAGATTCCTCTTCCTTGTGGCCAATCGCGGTTAATGCCAGCTGACTCAAGAAACCTGTCTCCTTGTTTAAATAAGAAGTGGTCTTTGATTAGCTGTTCCTGAACAGATTTTTCCATTCCTTCTAAAGGATAGTAAGTTCCTTCTAAGTCTCCAGAAAGAGAATTTAGAGCTTCCACTATCTTCTTTTCAAGATCTGCTCTTTCTTCTTTAGAAATTGCTGAAGGAAAAGGAATTCCCTTGATATTTCTTGCTACTCTGATACGAGTAGAGATAATACGTTCACCAGAAGGATCAAGAGAATCAATTTTTAGGTTTGATTCATCAAAATCTCTACGATGATTATGATTTAAATCATAATCATGATACTCAGAAATAATTGGATCGAACAAAGGAGCAAATACCCCGTAAGATTCTTCATCTCCTGCGTATGCTCCAATAGAACTATCGGGATTTTCAATTCCTGAATTAATAACCTTTTCTAAGGTTACTCCGTTTGATGTTTCTTTATCTTTTAGAGACTCTTTTATCTCTGGTGTTAAATGTTTTTTTAGTAAAGACATATATTTATTGTTTTATTGTTAATAACGCTTTAGCTACTATATATGATTAGAATAATTTTGCCAAATTTAAAACACGCCAGGTCATGGCGTATTAAATTTTGTTTATTATACTCTTAATCTTTTCTAAACTTTCTGGTTTTAGTAAAGATATAGAAGTCGCATTAATCTTCTCCTTTTTAAGTTTATTTAATTTTTCTTTAATTTCTTTTTCTGTAATTTCATCACTCTTACTTAAAAAAATATGCTCTTCTTTTTCTAATAATTTTTCACTGTGATTTTCCAATTCTTTGCGAATAACTTTGTAATCAGAGACTGGATCTTCTGATTCTGCAGAAATAAGATGAAAAATAATTTTAATTCTTTCTATATGCTTTAAAAATTTTATACCTAGTCCTTTTCCTTCTGATGCACCCTCTATTATTCCAGGAATATCAACTATTATTTTCCCATAATAATCACCTAGGTTAGGTTCAAGAGTGGTAAAGTGATAATTTGCTACCTTACTTTTAGAGTTGGTTAATTCGTTTATCAAGCTAGATTTCCCTACGTTTGGTAGACCAACAAGACCGACATCTCCAAGAAATTTTAATTCTAGGTGTAGTTCAAAGTTTTCTCCTGGTTTACCTTCTTCAAATTCTTTTGGAGAAGTATTTTTAGATGAACGAAAATGATAATTACCCCTACCGCCTCTACCGCCTTTTGCTACTAGAATTTTTTGACCAACTTCTAGTATTTCTGTTTCTTCGTCATTAGAAATATTACTAATAACTGTTCCAACAGGAACTTGAAGAATAATATCTTTACCATCTTCACCATCTCTAAACTGGCCCCTGCTGTTTTTACCATTATCTGCTTTTATATCTTTTTTAAATCTAAATTTATTAAGAACGGAAATATCTGAAACTCCTTCCATGTATATAGAACCACCCCTACCACCATATGTTCCGGTAGGTCCTAAACTCATTTTAGTTTTATTAAAAGCAACAGCGCCATCTCCACCCTTTCCTGCTGTAACTTTTATTTTTACATCATCAACTATCATATTATTTACATTAACACAGATACATAAAAAACACGTCATATTGTGACGTGTTTTTAGTGATTCTAAATTATTTACCTG
>JBBDIH010000220.1:0-2886 GCA_040880505.1 Minisyncoccota bacterium | reverse complement strand
ATCAGAAGAAGTCAACGTTGACCTCAATACACCAACAGGTGATGCTGATGCAACAACAGATACCGATGATACAGCGGGTGACGCATCCGCTGATGCCGCAGTCGGTGCAGATGTAGAGTAGGTATAAATCTACTTATTACAAAAGCCCACTTTTAAGGAAGTGGGCTTTTGTGTTGGTGGAGACCCTGATGAAAAATTGGAACCAGTTAGAAGAGTGGGTATTTGAGAGCTATGGATTGATTCAGGTGCACAGGAAGGAGAAAAATATGGCTTAAATACGTAAGTAGGAGATTAAGAGAGGGTCACATCTTAGTAATACAACAAGAGCGGGTACCTATTAGAGGGATAGGCCACAATACGGACAGAAAGAGGAATCGGGTGGTAGATGACGTCCGCAATGACGCTGCATGAGCAGTGAATCCATCTTTATTTTATCGGTGTTTAGGTTCTGGTTGAGTGTTACCACTGTGGGCTCATCATCAAGTCTTAGTTTAAGAGGACTATCATTGCTGTTGGATCCCAGGGCTCCGATAGTTGTTGGGGCAGAGTACATTTCCAGCTGCCTTCGTGTTTGTTTCATTTTCTTAATTTCTTCCTCAATTTCTTCTCTATCCTTTCCTTTCAATGACTTCACTTTTTCCTTTGATTCCGAAATATGTTTGTCTAGCAAATCTTTTGTATTACTGATCTGTCCTTGTAGGATCTTTTCTTGTTTTTTAAGGAAGGAATTAAATAATTCCCTGTATTCTCTTTTCTGGGTCCAGAGAAGGTAAGTGACTCCTATTGCCAGCAAAGCCACAAGAACAGTAAGGACCATTACCATTATGGCGTAAGGGTTACCCCATAGGCTCAGCTGTTGATTTGTTTTCTCTAAAAGGTCTATATAAGTTTGTGTTGATTGATCCATGGTGTATATCTAAAGAGGTCATCATCTTTGTAATACTACAGTGTCTAAACATAGCAGGGTATTGACCAATCCTAGATTCCCTGGTTGATTTCCTGTATATTACAATTAAATGAAGAAGCTTATGAATTGTAAAAACCTATGAGAAAAGTATTTTCACTCCAAAATAGTTGGATATTGTTTCCTTTAGCACTACTTTTTATGGACACTCTTCTTAGCGGTGTGTCTCCTTCTAGAATTGATTACGCATTGGTATTTGTAATAGGGCTATTGTTTACGGTGCTGGACAATCTACTTGTAGAGTATTTAGCAAATAGAGTTATGATCCTTTCCTTGCATCAAGCATTATTAGCGAGAAATATTCTAGATAAGGAAGATTTGTTCCTCGCTCAAAATAATTTGGTAGGCGACACACCTTCCACGGAAATAAAAAAAATGAGGAAGAAATTAGGTCGTTACAACATCTATATAGAGGATTATGTCGATGACGAGGACGTCCGGAGAAAACGACAAAACATAAAAAGCAACGATTACAGCATTTTCAAATCCTTTCGGGGGTTAACTGACAAATTGAAAGAAGAGATCGTCCCAAAGTTGAATCGGGCTGAAGAATAGAGCAATAAAATGAAAGAAGTATATTCTCACAATGAAATAGTCAGTAAAGAAAATTACAATCTTCAGAAAGGAATGAATTATAGGCCCGATGGAAAATCATACTCTATATTCTTGATGTCTGTTCAGGACAATTCTCCATATAATGATGGGTTTGATGAGAATAATGAGAATTTGATTTATGAAGGAGAAGATTTATACAAGAATGAAGTTGCTGTTCCAAAGGAGTACGATCAACCACTTTTTACAAAAACAGGTAAATTAACAAGTAATGGAAAGTTTTTTAAGGCAGCCGAAGACTATAAATATGGTCGTAGAAAAAAACCAGAAAAAATCAGAGTGTACGAAAAAGTGAGTAATAATGTTTGGTCTGACAAAGGGTGGTTTTATTTGATTGATGTTCTCTATAAAAATAGCGAATATGAGAATCGTAAAGTATTCAAATTCGTACTGTCGCCGATAGAAGAACAGTTAGCCAAAGAAGAGGAGGAGGAATTTGAATTTTCACGAAGGATCCCTACTGAAGTTAAGAGAATTGTATGGGAAAGAGATGGGGGTAGTTGTAAGGAGTGTGGTGCTACTGATGACCTACATTTTGATCATATAATACCCTTTTCAAAAGGAGGCTCTAGTCGGGTCCCGGAAAACATTCAACTCTTATGTGCACGTCATAATTTACAAAAGTCCAACAAGATCATTTAATCCTCTAAAAGGATGTTAAATAAACCCCGATGTTGGTATGGAGATGAGGCACCGCTCTTTAAGCGGTGCAAGCTAGTAGAAAATATATTATACTAAATCTAGGCCAATCCTTGGTAAGAAGTAGTAGGATAAAGTGTCTTCAATATTGTAATAATTATATTTATGTCTTCTCAAACCAAATCTATTAAAGTAGCTGAGTATTTTGTTAAAAAGAACGAAGAAGATCAAAAAGGATTAGACCCAAAAAAGATTCAAAAACTCGTCTACTATGCTCAAGCATGGAATTTGGTAGTAAATGGTGAAAAATTATATTCAGACCGAATTAAGGCATGGATTCATGGACCAGCTATTCCAAGGGTGTGGCATGCATTTAAAGAGTTTAACTTCTATGCTTCTCATCCAGAATTCCTGGAGAAGGATTTTAGTGTATTCACAGATGAGGAAAAAAGAGTGCTTGAAGCCGTATGGGAGATTTATGGGAAGTATGATGGTAATTATTTAGAGGCTCTTACTCACGAAGAATTGCCGTGGCAGGAAGCGAGAAGAGATGTTTCTCCATCCGAGGCATCTAGTAATACGATTTCTACCGCTCTTATGCAACGATATTATGGGCAAAGACTCCAAGAGGCGAAATAGGGCGGCGAAAAAGTTAAAAGCAAAGTTGCATA
>JBBDIH010000219.1:0-2893 GCA_040880505.1 Minisyncoccota bacterium | reverse complement strand
TTTCTATAGCGATGAACGAATAATTGGCGAGCATCATTTAAATGACTTTTTTGCACAATTACCAGAAATAGAAGGAATAGATAACTTATGATATGGGACTAACAAAGGAAAAAAAAGACAAAATCATTTCTGTTTTAAAAGATAGTCTAAAAAGCAAATTTCAAAACTACAATCCTGAAACTAAACAACTGCCATTTCACACAAGATTGTTAGGCAAGGATCGATTGGCACTGTTTTCATTTATACATTCTCTCAATACTACTTTTGGCACATCAATTTATGAGCCAGTTGCTATTACTTTGGCTGAGGATAGATTTAAGATTGCTAAAACCCAAGAAAAAGCATATAACCAAATTAGTGAAGCAGCACATAGTTGTATACAAAAAATTATGACTGGATTAATTAATGGTAATACTAATCCTGATAAAGAAAAAGAGCTTGAAAACATTCGAAAACTATGTCAAACTGGAATTTTAAATAAAGTGAAGCTTACTAAGGTTGATATTTGGCTGGAAAATACAAATGGTGAGTTATACTTAATTGATATGAAAACTGTAAAACCTAACATTGGGGAATTCAAGGGCTTTAAGCGCACACTCTTGGAATGGGCTGCTGCTGAAATGACTAAAGATCCTAATGCAAAAGTAAATACCCTAATTGCAATTCCCTATAATCCTTATCACCCTGATCCTTATAATAGATGGACAATGAAAGGGATGTTTGATTTACCTAAAGAAATTTTGGTGGCACAAGAATTGTGGGATTTTCTTGGAGGTGAAGGAACATGGGTTGATTTACTTGATTGTTTTGAAACAACAGGCATTGAATTAAGAAAAGAAATTGATGATTATTTCAAAAGATTTAAATAAAAAAACAAATACTAAAGTGTGTATTCGAATTGTATTTTGAGCATTATATAAATAAAATGTATGTTTTTATTTCAAAAAATACATTGTTTGTAGTTCAGTTGTTTTCTTTAAAATGAAAAATTATTTCTGAATAAGCTGATCGATTTTTCTCGACCCGATTCAATACCGGCCTCTTATATCGATTGACAATCTTCATGCCTGCTTTATCTGCTATCGTAGGATAGAGATTGTTCTTATCATTTGCTACTAAGAATATATTGTAGTTCTCTTTGAGGTATTTCTTACAATTATTTAATACAGCTGCTATCCCTTCCACATAAGAGTCTCTTGCTTCTTGCCCTTTACCTTTGTATAACGGGCCAATTTCTAATTCATCCTTTCTTTCAAATCCAAAAAGATCGTAAGCATATGCATGCTGTTCATGGTAGTCAATCAATCCTACATAAGGAGGACTTGAAAATATTCCATCAATTTTATTCGCTTTCACAAGCTCTGCCAATTCAGGATTCTTTTCTTTCAATGAAGTTGTAATGTCTATTGTTTGACTATCACCGGTTAAGCATCTTTGAAATGTATTGGTTTTCAACTTATCAAATTTAGATAATCGCATTACAGTATCCTTTGAATACCTATTCCACCAACTCAAAATTGAAAATAGAGGCTTACAGATTTTCCCATGCTTTTTGCAATAGTAAGTAGTTGTCTGGGGGTTTTTCAGAGTGCCTAGATCTGAATGAGTTGTAGCTCTGCAAGATCGAATCGTTCTGCTAAGTATAATACTGAGTATTTTCTTCGTTCTTGGATTCTCGACCTCTTTTAGTTTTTCAAAAACAAATTCAATTTCATCTCTTACAACCTGGAGATACCACTTATCAAGAAATCCATTGTTATCTTTTTGTAGAAGCTGAACATCATATTCTTTAATCAGTTTGTTATGGATAGGCAAAAACTGCTTCTCCTTTTCCTTGCCATATTTCTTTTCATTAATTGTACCATCTCTGGCTTTTCTCTTGAATTCCGGAGAAGGGAAATATTGATTGTTAAACTCTTTTAGCTCGTCCAAAAGCTTATTTTCGAATTCAATATTATTTCTGTCAGATAAAAACTTTTTTAATTCTCTGGTGATTCTGTCAGCTGTTTTTTTAACATCTATCAGATCGTATTTGCTAATTTTAGAATTACTGATGAGAGCATTAAAAGAGGAAACATCAACTCCTACAGCATGCATTCCTAATTCATTTGCTTGAATCAACGTTGTGCCAGAGCCACAAAATGGATCTAAAATTATATCACCAGAATTAAAAAAGATTTCTTCCTTAAACTTATCGGTGTGGTCGTCTAAGAAATACTCTACAAGCTGTGGTATAAACTTTCCTTTATAAGGATGCAAACGATGAACATGCTTTGTGGTTTCAGATTCTTTGCATTCTGAAAACGATAATGCCCAGTTTAAGTCATCTCCTAATTTTTCCTTCCACTCCTTCTCCTTGAGGTCTCCATTATTTTTATAATACTTTTTTAATGCTTCTTTTGATACTAAAGTATTCCCATTATCTCCAACCTTTGGTACGCGACCATATTGAATTAAGTATGATATATTAGAAGGGGTAACATCTTTTTTCAAAAAAATTGAAGCCCATTTACTTGCTTCTTTGATGGTTAGTAGTTCTGACATAGTTTAAATCTTTAGACTTCCCTGTTTGACATTTTTGCTTTTCATGTACTCGATCTTTTCCTCAGCGACTTTCAAAACTTCATCTGAATTATCTTCCTCAAGCAATTCATATGCTACTTTATCACTTAAGAAAGACACTAATAATTCATCTGAATTCATTTCAAATAGCTCAGCAATCTGATGTACCATAACTTTATTTGCTGTTCTTTCATTTCTCTCTATTTTACTCAATGTTGAGGGATCAATATCAAGTATTGCTGCCACTTTCCTTAGAGGTAAGTTCCTCTCTTTTCGCATTGCCCTAATAGCCGCGCCAAATGTTGACTTAGAATTCATGACAATAAATTTT
>JBBDIH010000218.1:0-2908 GCA_040880505.1 Minisyncoccota bacterium | reverse complement strand
AAGAGGGGAGAATATTTTTGAAGCTCACAGATCACATTTATATCAGAGACTAAACATCATCGGATGGTCTCATAATAAAATATCATTGCTCTATGCACTATTTTCTTTTTTTAGTTTAATCATTGGATTGTACTATATATCAGGCACTGAATTAGAGAGAGTGGTTGTTATCACTCTTTTGATTGTCTCCTCCTTTCTCTTTTCATTATTTGTAAGTAATCGAGAAGCAGTATCAGCAGACTAAATATTCGTCAAATAATGATAGAGTAATTTTACACTTTTCACTTTTCACTCAGATTGATTTTTCATTTCCCAAATCTGTCAATTTGCCTTATCTTTCTCGTCTACAAAATTATCATCAAAACAGATCAATAAATGGATATTAATTCACAATTACTTGCGATCAAAAAGCGAGAATATAAAGTAGGTATTATTGGACTTGGATATGTTGGACTCCCCTTAATGTGGACATTTTATAAGAATGATATGCCGGTAATTGGTTTTGATATAGATCAGTTCAAAGTTGATTGTATCAAAGATGGAATTCCCTATATCAAACACCTAGGTGCTGATAAAATGGAGGAGCTCTCGAAGTCTGAAATATGTGATGCGACGACAGATTTCAGTCGATTAAATGAACCTGATGCGCTTTTGATGTGTGTCCCGACTCCCTTAAGTACGCAAAGAGATCCGGATATGAGTTTTGTTGAACAGACTACAAAAACGATCTCTAAGCATTTAAGAAAGGGTCAGCTAGTCATTTTGGAATCAACTACATGGCCGGGTACAACAGAGGAATTGATCATTCCAATACTTGAATCTGAAAGTGGATTAATAGCCGGAGAGGACTTTTATGTAGCGTACAGTCCCGAAAGAGAAGATCCGGGTAATGCTAATTTTAATACATCGAAAATACCAAAAGTAGTTGGTGGTCATGGTGAGAATGCTCTAAAGCTGGCATGTGCTCTTTACGATACTTCGATTGTAAAAACAGTCCCTGTCACAGATACTAAAACAGCAGAAGCGGTGAAACTTACTGAGAATATATTTCGCTCTGTAAATATCGCACTGGTTAATGAGTTAAAAGTGGTCTACAGTGAAATGGGTATTGATGTGCATGAGGTATTAGATGCAGCAGATACGAAACCATTTGGATTTATGAAATTCACACCGGGGCCGGGTTTGGGAGGGCATTGTATTCCTATTGACCCATTTTATCTGACTTGGAAAGCAAGAGAATTCGAACAAGACACCAAATTTATTGAGTTGGCTGGACAAATAAACACATACATGCCAAAATATGTCGTCCAAAAAACTATAGAAGCTTTAAATAGTCATAAAAAATCAATTAATGGTAGTAAAATACTCTTAATTGGATTGGCCTATAAACCTGACGTGGATGATGATCGGGAATCTCCAACATATAAACTGATGGACTATTATTCTGAAATGGGGGCAAATGTATCATATTATGATCCGTTTGTACCGGTTATCAAGAAGTCCAGGGAACATGCTCATTGGGCCGGTACTGAATCAATTGAATGGAAAAAGGAGGCTGTTAAAGAATTTGATGTTTTAGTAATTTCCACAAACCATTCGGAGATTAATTATCAAGAACTTGTCAAATGGAGTAACTTAATAGTAGATACACGCAACGCAGTTAACGGTTTATTGATAAAAAAGAAGCAAGTATTTAAAGCGTAAATTGTTATAATAGTTAACCTAATTATTTGGTTGAAATAAGAAAGTTTAGTTGATGAAAGTATTTATTACAGGGACAGCGGGATTTATAGGATATCATCTTGCTGAGAAGTTACTTACAAATGGTTTTGAAGTTTTGGGTATCGATAATATCAATGATTATTATGATGTTCATTTAAAATGCGATCGTTTGGCTCAGTCTGGAATAATAAAGCCAGAGGACGGAGAAATTGTAAAGAGTCTCAAGTATGAATCTTATCGCTTTATTAATGCTGATATTCAGGATAAAAATGTTATTGACCATCTGTTTAAATCCGAAAAAATTGATGTAGTCATAAATCTTGCAGCGCAAGCAGGGGTGAGATATAGTCTTGAGAATCCCCAAACTTATTTAGATAATAATATTACTGGGTTTTTGAATATTCTGGAAGGGTGCCGGAATCATCCTGTGGAGCACCTTATTTACGCATCGTCTAGTTCTGTATACGGTTCTAATAAAAAAATGCCGTTTAAAACGAGTGATAAAGTCGACCATCCGGTTAGTCTGTATGCGACTAGTAAAAAAACAAATGAGTTGATGGCTCATACATATTCACACTTGTTTGAAATACCTACAACAGGATTACGTTTTTTTACGGTTTATGGGCCATGGGGAAGACCTGATATGGCACTATTTCTTTTCACGAAGGCTATCATTGAAGGAAAAGACATTGATGTCTATAATTACGGAAAAATGTCTCGTGATTTTACTTATATCGGTGATATAGTTGATGGGATTCACACATTGATAGATCATGCCCCAAAGAATATTAATGACGATTCAGAATCGTTACAATTGTCAGAAACAATCGCACCTTATCAGCTATTTAATATTGGGTTTGGGAGTCCGGTCAAGTTAATGGACTTTATTAGAGAAATAGAAAAGAACCTTGGAATTGAAGCTAAAAAAAATATGATGCCAATTCAACCGGGTGATGTACCAAAAACATGGGCAGATGTTTCAGATTTACATAAACTTACTGGCTTTAAACCGCAAACTTCTATTGAGATTGGGATAAAGAATTTTATTAATTGGTATTTAGAATACTATAATGATGCTAAAAATAGTTAAAAGGGACTATACACTAACTATAAGAACTTTTTTTAATCTCCCGATAATAAAATAGCTTTTTTACTATCTATCAAAAGTTTTGAGTAATTTACGCTG
>JBBDIH010000217.1:0-2913 GCA_040880505.1 Minisyncoccota bacterium | reverse complement strand
TCTAAAGAGAGAATACTAAATAAATAATTTATCTACTTAAATTTACCCAAGAATATTTTAAACCTTTATATTCTCTTTCTTCTTTGAATAATTCTTTATTAAACTCAGAGTAATCTGGAAAAAATGAATCACCATCTTTACTTTCTTTTATTAAAGTTAAGTAAAGTTCATCAACAAAAGGCATTGCCTGTTTATAAATTTCTCCGCCGCCTCCAATAAAGATTTTTTCTCTATTAAGAGATTTTGCATATTCTAAGGCTTCTTTTATAGAATTAGTTACCTTAGCTCCAGGAGCTTCATATTCTTGATCCCTAGTTATAATAATATTTTCCCTGCCTGGAAGTGGTCTAAATTTTTCTGGTAATGACTCATAAGTTTTACGACCCATTATTATTGGATACCCCTTAGTTAAGTCACGAAATCTTTTCATATCATCAGGAATATGCCATAAAAGCTCATTACCCTTGCCTATTACATTATTATTTCCAATGGCTACGATTGATATAATCTTAATGTTTTTATTAATTAGATATTTTAAATTTTTCTTTTAATTCTCTTATTTCTCCTTTTTGAATAAGTTGTATTTCTTCCTCGTTATGTTTAATTTCTGATTTTGTTCTTATAAATCCTTCAACTATATCTTTTTTATGATATCTACTCTTTTCGATTTCAACAGCTTCATCTAATCTTTCAAAAGTAACCTGCACAAAACGCTCACCGGGATAAAGACGTATTGTTTGACTACTTGTATTATTTTTTATTGGTACAACTAATTGACCTTCATAACCAGAATCTATGATGCCTGTTAAGTCAACCGAAAGACCTCTTCTATTAGTTGAGGACCTTGGATAAAGAATTGACATCAAGTCATTAGGTACTCTTATTTGTTCTAATGTTGAAACTAAAACATATTCCTGTGGTAATAAATCAAAGTATTGTCCTTTTTCCAACTCTAGAGTATCAAAGTATTGAGGTCTATTTTTATTAAAATGATCTATATGTAGAGCCTCTCTGCCTTTGTCTGTGAGATGCCAATTTTTAGGTATGATAAATGTATAGCCTAGCCTTAAATCTACTGAATGAGACTGTAATTGAAAATGATCTAAACTAGGTTTAAATCCTATTTCTCCTTTTTCAATTCTTTCTAAAATTTGTCTTTTTGATAAGGTTGCCATAATTTATAAAGCTATTTTAAGATTTTTTATTTTAGGCATGGGTTTATACTGATCATTAATATTTTTTATTATATCATCTACAACGTTCTTGTTTTTTTCTTCCATTCTTTCGAAAGAATTGTCTGGAAGATTTATATTTATATTTTTATGATTATTCTCCCTTTTAATTATCTCTTCTGCGGCATGATAATGATTTTCGTAAATATGAGCATTTGATATTGAATGAGAATAAATTCCAACTTTAACGCCTAATTTTTGAGCTAAAACACATTGCAATAAAGCAAAACCAGCTACATCGTGTGGAAAACCTAAGATCATATCATTTGAACGAACTATGTTATGTAAATGCAGTCTACCACCTATTATATTAACTACAAAAGTAAACGGACAAGGTACATTCTTTCTTTTCTTTAAACTTAATCCATCAGTAGCAGGATCCCAAGCCATTACTACTCCATGTCTACTTGAAGGTTCATTTTCTAAAAGATTTATTAATTTACTCAATTGATCCCTACCAAAGTGTCTTCGCCACCTAAAACCATAAGCTACAGTAACAACATCATTAGGGTTAGTAAAATAATCCCAAATTTTAGTATATTCTCTTAAAAAATCTTCTGGCTTTCTTGCTCCTGCTATAAACCATGCTTGTTCCGCAACGAATATTTTAACTGGAATTTCTCTTAAAGTTAAAACTGGAAAACCATCTTTCTCAATATCTAAAGAAAAGTGCATGCCAGGAATAGCTGCTGTTTCTAACCCAGTTCTTTCAGATTTTTCTCTAATACCATTCTCAATGATATCTTTAATCATTTTCTGATATATTTTATCGAACTTTGTCATGTTATAGTATTATATTTTTTTAATGGTTAATCTTCAAGAGTTATTTTAATTAATTTGTTTTCAGTCATCTTATTTAGTAAAATTTTTAAATATGGAAAAAAATATAAAATATCCCTACCTACCTAAAAATAGAGCAATAAAATATGTTCCTGAAAATAACAAATTTATGAAAATAGCAAAAGAAACTGCTATTAATAAATCAACAGATCAGATGCAACCTACGGGAGCTGTGATTGTAAAAAATGGTGAAATAATTAGTAAAGGAGCTAATCAATCAAAACTAAAAAGTAAAAGATTAAGAAATATACATAAGAATGGATTATGTGTAAGAAGAATTTTAAAGATCCCTTCTGGAAAATCCTATTGGCTATGTCCTGGCTGTAGCACCTACGAACAACACGCAGAAAATCAAGCAGTTATAGATGCGAAAAATAATAAAAAGGATACTATTGAATCGGATTTATACTTGTGGGGTCATTGGTGGTGTTGTGAGCCTTGTTGGAATTCAATGATAAGTGCAGGAATTAAAAATGTTTATTTAATGGAAGGTAGTGAAACTATTTTTAATAAAAATCATAAAAAGTGAAAGTAGTTTCCTTTTATTTTCTTTGATACTATTATTGTATTGTGAAAGATAAACAAATAGAAAAACTCATAAAGTCTGAAGAAAAAAGACAGAAGCAAGTTATTAACCTAATTGCTTCAGAAAATTATGTATCCGATGATGTTTTGAAAGCTTTAGGGTCAAAACTAACCAACAAATATGCTGAGGGTTATCCAGGCAAAAGATATTATGGAGGTCAAAAATACATAGATGAAATAGAAAATCTTTGCAAAAAAAGAGCTTTAGATTTATTTAATCTATCTGATAAAAAATGGCACGTTAACGTTCAACCAT
>JBBDIH010000216.1:0-2931 GCA_040880505.1 Minisyncoccota bacterium | reverse complement strand
AGCATGAAATGCTAAAAAAACTCTTTAGAAAAAATTATGGTATTACAATTGAGTAGATTAATTGTACCAAGAATTAACTAAGAGTATGTCTCCTAAATTATCTACGATAATTTCAGTTTATAAGAATGACGATCCGGAATATTTCTCCGAAGCTGTACAAAGTTTGTTGGATCAGACACTGCTACCCGATGAAATTCTGATAACGGTTGATGGCCCGGTAGGAGAAGAAATCGAGAATGTACTCAATTCATTTGCAGAATATGATGTTATTAATATTCACAAGCTACCTGAAAATGTGGGAAGAGGAAAAGCAAGGCATATTGCAATAACATCAGCAAAGTTTGAATATATAGCCATGATGGATGCTGATGACATATCAAAAAAAGATCGTTTTGAAAAACAAATGAAGAAAATACGAGATTCAGATGCGGATATCATAGGTTCTTACATTGAAGAATTTGAAAAGTTTCCGGGAGACACAAAAATTATCCGAAAAGTTCCCATTACACATGAGCAGATTATGAAGTTTGCCAAATGGAAACAGCCCATGAACCATGTGACGATATTATTTAAAAGGCAGGCCTATTTAGGTACCGGAGGATATCGCGGATTCAGGATGCTGGAAGATTTTGAGTTATTTCACAGGATGATACTAAGCGGAATGAGATTTGCCAATATTCCAGAAGTACTTGTTTACGTGCGCTTTGCTGAAGAAAATCAATCAAAAAGAAGTGGTATGCGTTACTTTAAAGAAGAGTACCAGATACTAAAGGAAATGCGGAAGAGTGGTCACATGAATTCGATTCAATTTATGTTCAGTTTCCTGATACGACTCATAACTCGAATAATGCCACTTGGTATAGCAAATAAGTTTTATAAGTATATTTTAAGATATCGTGATTAAAGTTAAAGAAGTTTAAGCTCATTAAGCATAAACAGTTAACATATAGATGAGTAAAAAAATTTTATCAATAGTTGGAGCAAGGCCGCAATTTATCAAGCTTTCAGCTTTATCAAATAAAATACAGGTTAAGTTCAAAGAAATAATTGTTCATACAGGTCAACATTATGACCAAAACATGTCTGATATTTTTTTTGAAGAACTTGGTATTTCAAAACCAGATTATAACTTAGGAATTGGATCAGGTGGGCATGGAGCTCAAACGGGGGCAATGATGAATAAACTGGAAGAGGTATTTGAAAAAGAATTACCTGACCTCGTTTTCATATTTGGTGATACGAATTCAACTTTAGCAGGGGCACTAGTTGCTTCAAAAATCGGTATTAAAATTGTCCATATTGAGGCAGGATTAAGGAGCTTTAACAGGGCTATGCCAGAAGAAATCAATCGTGTAGTGGCAGATCATGTTTCAGATTATTTGTATGCTCCAAACAATGATGCCTTGAATAATTTAACCAAAGAGGGAATCGCCGCAAAAACCATTGTAACAGGAGATATTATGGTTGATAGTGTTTTAGAAAATGCGAAGAAAGCTGAGAAGAGAACTCATATGTTGGACGAGTTAAATATTAAGGGTGATGAGTTTTACCTAGCTACATTGCACAGGCCATACAATGTTGATGACCCAAATAATTTGAAATTAATATTTCGGGAATTTTCAAATTTAAATAACCCAATAATTTTTCCAATTCATCCGAGAACCAAAAAAGTTATTAATGAGAATAATATCAAAGTTCCAGAATCGGTGAAGCTAATTAAGCCGATGGGTTACATCGATTTCATTTGCTTACAACAACATTGTAAAAAAATAATTACTGATTCTGGGGGAATACAGAAAGAAGCTTACATATTGAAAAAACCCTGTATTACATTAAGGTCAGAAACAGAATGGACCGAGACGGTTGCATCAGGTTGGAATCTTTTGATAAATATTAATAAAAATCCAAGTTTTAGTTCATTAATTGAGTCTTTTAGTCCACCTATGAAGCATAAACCACTGTTTGGAGAAAATGTTGCGGATAAGATGCTCACTCATATTCAACAAATTATATAGTTTGAAATGGTTGTAATTCCCAAACCTATAGTGGTTCAGCTTTCATCAGTACATCCATCCTTCGATACAAGAATCTATCACAAGATCTGTAAATCACTTGTTAAGAATGGGTACTCTATAGATTTAATAATCCAACATCAGGAGGATGAAATTAAAGATGGAATTACTATTAGGGCTTTACCTATAGCACAAAAGAAAAGTGACCGCTTTTTAAAAATCATCCCAAAATTATTTAAAAAGTGTATACAATATCCTAAGGATACGATTTTCCATTTTCATGATCCTGAACTCATTCCAATTGGTTTTCTATTGAAGTTTTTTGGTTATAAAGTGATATATGATGTTCACGAAGATGTTCCGAAGGATATTAAAAGTAAAAAATGGCTACCGTTCTATCTTAGAAAATTTTTACCATTCATAATGAAATGGTTAGAAAAGAGGGCAATAAATGCCTTTTCCGGTACAATTGTAGTTACCAGAGCAATTGAAAATAGATTGACTTCTGAAAATACTTACCTGATTCAGAACTTCCCTATTATAAGTAAACCTGATACTAGTGAGGCCGAGCAATCAAAAGATAAATTTAAAAAAAGTGTCTTTTATGTGGGTGATATTACGCTTATTCGTGGGTTGAAAGAAAATATTAAGGCCGTTGAGTTAACAAATGAGCTGGAAGATATTCAATTTATATTGGGAGGTAAGTTTACTCCCAAAGAATTGGAATATGAGTTGAAAAAAGAGGATGGGTGGAAGTATGTGAATTTTGTTGGTTGGATTGACAGGCAGAAATTCAATGAGTATACAACACAGTCATTTGCTGGATTGGTAACATTTCATCCAGAACCGAACCATATTGACGCCCAACCCAACAAACTCTTTGAATACATGCATGCCGGATTACCGGTCATAGCGTCAG
>JBBDIH010000215.1:0-2932 GCA_040880505.1 Minisyncoccota bacterium | reverse complement strand
GTGGTTTTGCCTGGTTGGATACCGGTACACATGAAGCTATGCTTGAAGCTTCTTAATTTGTTGAGATCATTGAGCGAAGACAAGGGTTAAAGATCGCTTGTCTGGAAGAAATTGCCTGGAGAAAAGGATGGATTGATGACGATCAAGTATTAAAAGTAGCAGAGCAGCTAAAGAAAAACAGCTATGGAGATTATCTTAAAGGTTTGATTGATTAATGTATCAGCAAGTACAGCTCATAGAATTACCAAAAATTGAAGATCCTCGAGGGAATCTTACTTTCTTCGAGGACTCCAATCAAATTCCGTTTAAAATTGAACGGGTTTTTTGGACGTACGATGTTCCCGGTGGACAAAAACGCGGAGGGCATGCATATTATAAACAAAATGAGCTTATTATTGCATTGAGTGGAAGTTTTGATGTGATAATTACCAAACCGAATGGCGAAAAAGAAGTGCACAGTTTAAATCGCTCTTACTATGGACTTTTCGTTCCGGCTAAGACATGGCGGCATCTTGAGAATTTTTCCACTAATGCACTTTCATTACATGCATCCGATACGTCATTTGATGAGTCAGATTATATTAGAGAATTCAAAGAATATATGAGTCTGTATGAAGAATAGCGTATATGATTGCAGCATTATTGAACTGCCTAAAATCCAGAATATTTCCGGAAATATTACGGCTATTGAGAACAAGGAAGATATAATACCTTTCGAGGTTAAAAGGGTGTTTTATTTATATGATATACCGGGTGGAGAATCTCGTGGAGCTCATGCCCATAAAGCATGCCATCAATTTTTGATAGCTGCAAGCGGGGCTTTTGAAGTTTTTCTGGACGATGGCAAAGTTAGAAGACAGATACTACTGAATAGACCATATATCGGACTTCATATCCCCCCGGGAATTTGGGCATCTGAAGAAAATTTTTCTTCAGGATCTATATGTTTGGTATTGGCTTCCCATACATATGATGAAGAAGATTATTTAAGAGATTATGTTAATTATAAAAAATTCAAAGGAATAGACTAATGGGAGAAAATATTTCTCTAATTAAGTATGAAGATAGTTTTAAAAATGAATGGGATAACCATATTAGAAACAGTAAAAACCCTCACTTCTTTTTTCTCAGAGATTTTATTGAATATCACGAGAACCGGTTTAAAGAACATTCTCTTATCATAAAAAGAGGGAAAAAAGTCGCAGCGGTTTTACCTGGAAATATTGACAATGACACGTTCTATTCGTACCAGGGTCTTACTTTTGGCGGATTAATTGTCAATGATAAAATAAGAGCGGCTAATACAGGTGATATTATCAAGATGGTTATTGATTATCTAAAGGAATTAGGTGTTTCAAAAATGATCTATAAAAAAATGCCATTCATCTATAATGAAATGCCATATGAGGAAGATGTTTATCACTTAGTTAAGAATGGAGCAAAACTCAGTTATGCTGAAATCGGGCAAGTAATAGATTATAGTGATTTTAAAATTTCATCTACTCGAGATAATGAAATTAACAGAGGGAAAAAAGCGGGAATACAAATTACAGTAAAGGAAAAGTATGAAGGATTTTGGAAAGTGTTGATAGATAATCTGCGTAAGCACGGGGCCACTCCGACCCATACTTTGGAAGAAATCCAGTATCTGGCTGATAAATTTCCGAAAAATATAAAGCTGTATTGTGCTGAGAAAGAGGGGGAAATATTATGTGGAACGGTGTTATTTATAAATAAACAAGTAGTTCATACGCAATATATTGGTTCATCTGATGATGCACATGAATATAATGCTCTTGAATACTTATTGGGTGAGATGATTAGTGAATTCAAGGACAAAAAGTATTTTAGTTTCGGAATATCTACTGAAGAGAAAGGCAAAACTTTAAATAATGGTTTGGCTTTCTTTAAAGAAGGATTTGGCGCTCGTGGGGTTTTGAATACTGTTTACGAATTTTCAATTTAATACTTTTAGTATGTTTGTAACTAAGTATATAGAGAATAATCATCCATCTTTTTTGATAATACCTTTCCAAAAAGAGGATATTGAAAAAAACTATGAATTAAATATAAAGTACAGTTTCAACCTCAAAGAAAGATTACAAGAACTTTATCCTGATAAGTTTATAAAATTAACTTCGAGTGGAAGGAAGGCTCTTGAATTAGCCCTTAATAGTATAAGTGAAACTGGTAATAAAGACGTACTGATTCAAACAACTTCGGATAATTTTTACATAAGTAGTTGTGTAACTAAAACGATAGAAAAGAAAAACCGTTGGCACAGATCAAATGAGAAAAAGAATGATGTAATTTTGATAAACCATGAGTTTGGTTACGCGGATAATAGAATATTAAGCTATAAAGAAAGTAAAAATTTGATCGAAGACTGTGCTTTTGCTTTTGCATCAAAATTTGAGACTAAAAAAAAATGTGGGACAATTGGGCAGTATTCAATATTTAGTTTATCAAAATTTTTTCCAATACAGGTTGGAGGAATTTTACTTTCAGATAAGCCTATTAAATATGAAGAGGATAAAAAAATAGAAGAATATATAAGCAATGTTGTTGGATATTATTTTAATGAAATTGAAAAATGGATTGAACAAAGATATTTAATCTATGATTACTATAATAAAGTTTTTAAACAGCTTAATTGTAAAGAATACTTTTCTAAAAATGAAAATAACGTTCCCGGAGTATATCTATTTAAATTACCAAAAAATATAAATGCTGATTTATTAAAAGAATATTATCAACAAAGAGGAGTTCAGTGTAGCGTTTTTTATAAGGAACAAGCATTTTACTTGCCTTTAAACCAGTTTACAAAAAAATGGCATGTAGATTTTTTTGCAGAATTATTAGTGGATTTTAGTAAAAGAAAACTATGAACAATTTTATTATCTTTTATTTCCCTTATATCACATTTTCTAGC
>JBBDIH010000214.1:0-3038 GCA_040880505.1 Minisyncoccota bacterium | reverse complement strand
TGCAGGGGCTGCTTACCGGAAAATTTTCCTCAGAGGCAGCGGTGCCGGATGACAGGGCCAGAACCCGGCATTTTTCCAAAGAGCGGTCCCAATCCAGGCACCAGGAGGAGGGATGCGAGACCTTGACCTTTCAGACCATTGGGCAAATCAAAGCTTTTGCAGCGGAATTGAATATCTCCATGGGGAACCTTAGCCTGGCCTGGCTGCTCGAACAGCAAGGGGTGGCATCAGCCATTGTAGGGGGCAGAAATGCGGAACAGGTGAAGAAAAACATGGGTGCCTTAAATGCGGAACTTACCCCGGAGATGGTAAGAAAACTTAATGATATTACTGCCCCTCTAAAAGATGAATTAGGTCCCAATGCCGATCTCTGGCAGACGGATAGCAGGGTGATGTGATGTTTTGTTGATTGACATTCTTTGTTTTAAAATTTAGATTTGAGCGATATGGGGATAAATGATTTGGCTAAGGCTGATGATGTTGGTTTATGCCCTATTGCCTACAATTATAGCAATAAGTAATTAAAAACCTTGTCCTGTTAATGATTTTCAGCCGAAAAATTATTACCTACTCTATAGTAGTGTGGGAATAGCCCATTTTATAACAAAAAGCCTAAACCTATCCGGCTTTAGCCTAAATTAAGGTTTGGAATTGAAGGAAGTTGCAAAATTTTAATCATTTTCAAAAAGCCTAATTCGATCAGTTAATTGTATTTATTTAAAACACATGAGAGTTCTAAGTTTATTGATAAATATAATTGAGAAAATTATTATTATATTCATATTTTTTATTGGGGTTACAGGATCAATCATTTTGCTTTTGTCGGTGGCACCATATTCATTATTTTTCCATTTTTTTGATTTATTTTCTTTATATAAGTTTGAATTTTATTTTGAACTAAATATTTTCCAAATAATATTTTGATTTTTGTTTTTATGGTTGTCAATTAGAATTTTAGAATATTTTTGGAAGTTTTTTTCAATATTTCTTTTTGATGAAAAAAAATAAATGATTTGATGGATACCAACCTGGGTTCATGGTTTCTAAGTACCCAAATCAAATCCAATGAGACATATTCTCAGTAAAATGGCATACCTAGTCATAGGCTTTCCAATTTGAATGCTTATAAATATTTTTCTTAATCTTCAATTAATTATAATTTTTTCTTTAATTCTTTTTAACTTTTCTTCAAAGTATTTAATACTTAGTTCTGAAAGAAATGGATTTATTTCAGAATTGCCTTTTAGAATTAAATATTCAATATCAGAAATTTGAAACTCTAGCCTATTACAATCCTGGATTCTTTGGTTTTCAAGTTTAAGTATTTCACTTTTAAATTCGCTTTCATTCAACCATAATTTTAGTCCATTACAATTCAGAGGAAGGTATCTCCATTCCCTTTCATCATAAAATCTAGTAAGTTCCTCAACTTCAAAACTTTTTTCTTCCTTTATGAATTTATAACCTTCATATGCTTTGTGGCTCATTAGTTGATATGAAATATGATTTCTTAACCCCAATCTATCATCTTCTTGCAGGTTGTCTTCATTTGCCAGCCATTTTAGAAAAAACTTTAAATTTCCTGATATGATTGAATTTTTGTGGGTATATATTACCGGGCTAAGGTAATTTTTAATGCCCCAAGTTTTAGTCAATCCTATCCCATAAGGACCAAAATTCTCTTTATGGTTATCCTGTAAATTATTGGGAATATCACAAAAACAAACAATGGGAAAGGCATGTATTAGATCAGTCCCATCCCCATATAAATCGTCTATATAGCTCAATTTTTCCATGCAATAAAATGGCATGAAAAAATTTGTCATAATGTTGGTTAAGTGCTTTAACTCTGTGGTATAATGGAAAAGGTAATCTGCACTTATTTTTGATTCGGTCATCTTTTTTTTTGGTTTGTTTGGGATGTTGAGGGGAGGGATGGTTTCGAGTTGGGTTGTTTCTTGGTGTAAATAACCGTTCCCACTCTATTTATGTGGTCTTTAAGTTCTGTATTGGTGAGTTGGGCAAAGTTGACCAAATCAAAATTGTAAAGCAATTGCAAGTCTTCCAAGGCAGCTTCAATATCCAATAAATCATTTAGTGCTATATTATCCCCTTTTATTGCCAGATCAATATCCGAACCTTCCCTAAAATTTTCCATTGCTCGTGACCCAAATAGGATAACCTGGGTTATTTTTGAAAAATTTTCGAAAACGTCAGAGATTTCATTCCATATTTCCCCTGATATTCCTGTTTTCATGAGAATAAATTTCCTGTCTTACCGCTTTTAAGGTTGTCTAGTCTCTCCCGAAGAAACGTAAACAGATCATAATATTCTTTGATGATAGCATCTGCAATGATCTTGGCAGTTTTACTATCGTAAGTATGGGATGTCAGCTTCCTGCTTTTTTTCAATCTTCTCCAGCTTTGTGCATTGTTAATCAGACCCATTTGAAACGCTTGATTTAAAACTTGACCTGGACCGTTGATTTCCGTGTAGCCTTGCTGCTTGATAAAATCCTGTAGTGTTTTCCAAGCCAACTCATAAGTATATTCGAATCGTTGGATCAATCCTTCAACCTCCAATTCTGAAAGTCCCTTATCCCCTGCCTGAGTCACAGCCTGGGAAAGTTTGTTTAATGCCTTATTATAATTTGAGAATCTTTGCTCCCAACGAATGTCTTCAGTCATTAGTTAGTTTTTAATAAATATAAGGAGATACCAGCACCAAAGTAAATTTTTCTCTAACTATTAATACTTTTTGGAAAATCGACTTCCAAAAAACAAATAGAAATCCCTGAATTTTCCTTTCAACTGCAAATCTATTGTCTGGATCATGTGCTGGTCCAATAGAAAATTATACGTATCGTAAAACAAGGATGAAATGAAATACTGGCATCATTTATGGTTGAAAGTTGGTATAACTACTTCATTTTTCATATTTCTAAATTTATCAAGATCATGTTTGAATTGGGAAAAAACGAAATCAAATTTCTTTACAATGGCAATAAATTGGAAGATAAGGAAGCTTATGCCTATGC
>JBBDIH010000213.1:0-3133 GCA_040880505.1 Minisyncoccota bacterium | reverse complement strand
GTATTTGTAACTTTAAATACATTCATAAAATACTTGGAAAACGCAAGCGACAAAGTGAAAAATATGATTTGTTACTGAAAAAGCTGAAAGTTCAACAGTTGCGTATTTTGCCCGAAGTAGATCTTAACTATGCATATTACCCCATTATTTTTCAAAGTGAAACATTTGCACTTCAGGCAAAAATATCATTGGAGAGAGAGAATATTTTCCCACGCCGGTATTTTTACCCTTCCCTTAACAATTTAAATTATGTTATAAAACAATGTACACCAATTGCAGATGACATTTCTTCCAGGATTCTCTGTTTACCTTTATATCATGATTTGACAGAGACCGATCAACAAAAAATCGCTAATATTTTAATTGAAAATGAAAGTTAATCGAATAGCTATAATGCAACCCTATTTGTTTCCGTATATAGGTTATTTCCAATTAATTTTTGCCGTAGATAAGTTTATTATATATGATGATGTTGGATACATAAAAAATGGGTGGATACATAGAAATAAAATACTTATTAACAAGGAAGCTAAGTATTTCACTATCCCTTGCAAGAATGTAAGTTCCAATAAAGAAATTAAAGATATTGAGCATAATATTAATCATAATATAAGCGATAAATTGCTAAAAAAAATAAAGTATTCATACAATAATGCACCATATTTTAATTGTGTCTATAATATAATAGAACGAGTGATAAAATCAGAACAATATTATGTTTCTGATTTAGCAATAAAGAGTATTAAAGAAGTAAGTAGTTATCTTGATCTGAATACCATATTTAAGATAAGTTCAAAATGTTACGAAAACAATCATTTTAAACGGACAGATAGGATAATTGATATTTGTAAACAGGAACAGGCTGGCACCTATTTGAATGCTTCCGGTGGAAAAGAGCTTTATAGTAAATCATATTTTAATAAACAGGGTATTAAGTTAAATTTTTTAGAACCTAATAACATTATTTATACTCAATTTGATAATAAATTTGTTCCTGGGTTGTCAATAATAGATATAATGATGTTTAATTCAGTAAGTCAAATAAAAAAAATGCTAAATGACTATCAACTAGTTTGAGTCATTAGGCCATCGGATGGTATACCTTAAATTCTCTCAGTGGAACCTTAGCTAATGTATGCTATATATCATGGAAAACAACCTTCGAACGGATGAGTATAAACGAGATGCAGCTTTAGAATCAATCATCAAAATTCTGAATCAACAACTGGAAGACGATGAAAGAGAACTGGTGCAAAATTTTACCGAACCAAAGTTTCCGATATTGTATATAGTAGGAAATGCTCGAAGCGGATCCACGATTATGTATCAATGGTTGGCATCTTCCGGCCTGTTTACTTACCCCAGTAACATAATGTCAAGGTTTTATAAAGCTCCATATATTGGCGCATTGATTCATAGAATGTTTGTGGATTTAGACCTGCATGGCGAGATTATGGGTGGTTCAAAGATAACATTTGAGTCGAAACTTGGGAAAACAAAAGGTCCCGTATCACCCCATGAATTCTGGTATTTCTGGCGACGTTTTTTTGACTTTGGTGAAATTCAAAAGTTATCAGATAACGATTTACAGCAAGTAGATAAAGAAATGTTCAAAAGGGAATTGGCCGCCCTGGAAGGTATATTTAACAAGCCATTATTGCTTAAGGGTATGATGTTAAATTGGAATTTAAACTACTTAAATGAAATTATGCCGGCATCACTTTTTTTACACATCCGCCGAAATGAGATTTTTAACATGTACTCCTTATATAAGGCAAGGATAAAATTTTTTGGTAACACGGCTGAATGGTATTCTTTCAAACCACCTGAGTATCATACTCTTGTAAAATGTGATATTTACACACAGTTGGCTGGTCAGATAGTCTGTACTAATAACGCAGTACAGGAACAACTTAAATTAATGCCTCATGAACAGAAGTTACAGATTGAATTTGAATCGTTCTGTAGTAAACCTGCTGACGTATTTGCATTAGTAATGGAAAAGTACAAAGCTCAGGGATTCACTTGGGAAAAAAAATATGATGGCCCTGAATCTTTTACATGCACTAAAAATATTGATGACAAAGATTTTAATATTCAAAAAGCTGAAATAGCTCTGAAAAAGATAAAAGATGAATATAAGTAAAGAACTTTCACCAATCGGAGTGTCAGCCTATTGCAGGTTAGACCATTTAAAAAAAACTATTAATGCACTAAAAAATAATGAATATGCAAAAGATAGTAATCTATATATATTTTCTGATGGACCTGGCAGAGGATATGAAGAAAAAGTTAAAATAATGAGGTCATATATTGATATCGTTGACGGTTTTAAAAATGTTACTTTAATTAAAAGAAAAAGAAATAATCGTGTTTATAATAATAGGGAAGGAATGCAGTATCTCTTAAATAAATATGGTAAAATGATATGGTTAGAAGAAGATATAGTAACTTCAAGATATTTTTTGATGTATATGAATGATGCACTTAATATATACGAGCATGATGAAAGGATCATTAGTATTGCTGGATATTGTCCACCCATTAAAATAAGATCATCTTATAGTAAGGATACCTTTATTTTAAAAAGATTCAATGCCTGGGGCTTTGGAACATGGAAGCACAAGTTTGATCCTTTCTCATTTACAATTGATCTTGAAACTTATAGAAACAATATTGAACATTTAAGAAAAAAATTCTCTTTATATGGTAAAGATGTTTTGGACATGATTTGGAGAGAGGCTATTGGAGATATTGATGCTTTGGATGTTAAAGTTATGTATCACCAGATATTAAATGATATGTACACTGTATATCCTATAAAGTCTATGTCTCTCAATATAGGACATGATGGTACAGGGTTACATTGTGGAAGTACAAAAAAATATGATGTACAACTTTCTAAAAAAAAATTAAATTTAGAAACTATAAAAAAAGAGGACAAATATATTATAAGTAATCATAAAAAATTTCGAAACTCTATGGGTAATTACTTTATGCTAAATATATATAATAAAATTAAGGGTAAAATAACGTCTATAAATAGTAGATGATTAGTTGATAATATATATACAGCTCCACTAGTGTCCGGTTAAAAGTCAAAGAGTCCCAATTGGTTAGCATTTGAGTTCAT
>JBBDIH010000212.1:0-96014 GCA_040880505.1 Minisyncoccota bacterium | reverse complement strand
GAATCTTCAATAGTAGTTGGTCCGTCATTAAATACATGTCCTAAATGAGAATCTCCATATTTAGATCGAACTTCTGTTCTTCTGTAACCTAAAAAGTAATCAGCTTTTGTCGTTATATTATTTGATTCTAAAGGCTTAGTAAAAGATGGCCATCCTGTACCAGATTTATATTTATCTTTTGAAGAAAATAGTGGTTCTCCAGAAAGAATATCTACATAAATACCCTCTTCCTCATTATCCCAGTATTCATTTTTATAAGGAAATTCTGTTCCATCTTTTTGTGTTACTCGGTATTGAGTTGAAGAAAGTTTATCTTTTAATTCTTCATCACTAGGTTTTTCAAATGATTCCCATTTATTATCTAGATTACTTGATTCATTTATCGAATTGTTATTAAAGTCAGGTATTTTATTTACCTCATCTCCCCAGTGTTCTCTTACAAAGTTATCCCTGCCAGAATACTGCCTGTATATTCCATATCTAACAGTATTTTTTTTGTAAAAATCCTGATGATATTCTTCTGCTGGCCAAAAAGTTTTTTCTGGTAATACCGGTACTGATAAATCTTCTTTATAAACTTCTTGTGAGCCTATATCAGATAAAACTTCTTCAGCTATTTCTTTTTCCTCTTCTGTTTTGTAATAAATTGCTGGAGAATATTGAATACCTCTATCAACAAAAGAGCCTTCTCCATCAGTTGGATCTATGTGTTTTACAAACCAATAAAGCAGTTGCTTATAGCTTATTTCATCTGGATTATATATAACTTTTACAACTTCTCTGTGTCCTTTTTTGTAATAATCTCCATAAACAGGATTTTCTCCCTCTCCTCCACTGTATCCAGATAAAACTTCTATAACACCAGGAGCTTTTTCCATATCAGCTTCAACACACCAAAAACATCCGCCAGCCATTATCATGTCTGTAGATGATTGAGATGTATTATCTAAATTTAGCTGTCTTTCAACTGCATATTGAGTATCTTTAGCTTTTAAATTAAACCACCAAAGAGAGACCGAAATAAAAACTAAAACAATAATAGTTATTATTAAAATTAATTTATGATTTTGTATAAATTCCACATTCACATTTTATCATAAAAAACACGCCAGGTTATGGCGTGTTTATAATTTTAAGTTAATTACTTCTCTTTTTTTCTTTTCTTTTGGAGATTCTATGTCCCCAAACAAGGTGGTCAAAGTCAAAACAAAAAGAAAAGTCTAAACTAAATCCAGACCTACAAGTGTCATTTGAACAAAAATAATTCTGGGAAGAGTTTCCTTTTTGACCCTCTTTTAAATCACCTATTTTGCAATCAGGGCATTTTCCTTTCGTTTCTGTAATGAACTTCAGCTCATCAACTGAAAGATCATCTTTTTGTCTTTTCACTAAGTCAGTCATAACTTTCAGATTTTGTTGATGTTAATTACTACATAAATATTAGCATGAAATTTACAAGTAAATAAATTGTTTGGAAATAAAAGGTATTAGAGATACTATAAATATATGGAGAAAAAGAATATAGCTGTAATATTCGGCGGTAAAAGCGCAGAACATGATGTTTCTATAATTACTGCTCATATACCTATAATTAAATCACTTTTAGTAAGTGGAGAGTTTAATGTATGGCCTATTTATATATCAAAATCAGGTAAATGGTACTCTAACCAAAAAATGAATGAATTGGATTATTTTAAAACAGATAATTTAGACGAGAAAATATCCAAGGAAAAAGAAGTGGATATTTCTTTAAATAATGAATTTAAAATTATTTGGGATGGAATTTTTAATAAAAAAGTGAATATAGATATAGTGTTTCCTGCTATGCACGGAACTTATGGTGAAGATGGATCATTGATGGGAGTTTTAAGAATGGCTAATGTTCCTTTTATTGGTTGTGATTTATCCGCTTCTGCTGTAGCTATGGATAAAGTTTTAACTAAACAAGTACTGGAAAATGAAAAAATAGATGTTGTTCCTTATATTTGGTTCACAAAAGAAGATTACAAAAATAATAAGAAAAATATATTAAATAAGATTAATAATTTAGGTTGGCCTTTATTTATTAAACCAGCTCATCTAGGTTCTAGTATCGGAATAACTAAAGCAAAAGAAGAAACACAACTAGAAAACGGAATTGAAGTAGCACTTCATTATGATGATAAAGTTTTAATAGAAAAAAGTGTAGAAAATTTAATTGAAGTAACTCTTCCTATAATGGGTAATGAAAAAATAACTTTTGGAGAAATTGAAAGACCTTTAAATAAATCTGATCTCTTTGATTTTAATGAAAAATATATGAGTAAAGGAAAAACAGAAGGAGTTAATTCACAGTATAGTGAAATTCCAGCAAAAATATCTGATGAGTTAAAAGAAAAAGTTCTAAAATTAGGCAAAAAAACATATAAAACACTAGGTTGTTCTGGTATTGCTAGAGTTGATTTTCTAATAAATGAAAAAGAGGAAAAGGTCTATGTAAATGAGGTCAATACTCTACCAGGTAGTCTTTATCATCATAACTGGTCCGATATAGGTATTTCTAATTTAGAGTTAGTTAAAAATCTAGTAGAATTAGCTGAAGAAAGATTTAGTAATAAAAAAGATATAAAATACTCTTTTAAATCTGATATATTGAAGAAAGCAGGAGGCAAGAAATTGAAAGATTAAATTTCTGGGGATAACTTACTTGATAATTATTTGAATAAAATGTTAGAGATATTTCATAAAAATAAAAAAGATAAAGAACTTAAAGAATTAGAAAATTTTAAAGTTGGTTCTTGGGTGAATGTTGAAGATCCTTCAGAGGAAGAGCTTGATTTTGTTTGTGATGAAATTGGATTAGAAAAAAGCTTACTAAAAGACAGTTTAGACCAAAGCGAAGTTCCTAGAATGGAAATAGAAGATAATGTTACTTATATATTCACTAGAGTTCCATCTCCAGAAAAAGATGTAATAACTGTTCCGATTTTAATTGCTGTTAGTGATAGTTATTTAATTACTCTTTCGTCCAAAAAATTAACTCTTTTAGATGAGTTCAAAAAAGAAAGAAAGAATTTTTATACCACACAAAAAACAAAATTTTTGATTCAAATATTCTCTGCTATTAATAATGATTACAATAAAAAACTAACCAACATAAATAGAAGTGTAAGAGGCACTAAAATAAGATTAGAGAAAATAAAAAATGAAGACATCATTCAATTAGTTAACTTTGAGGAAGTTATTAATGATTACTTATCTGCTCTTATCCCAACTAATGCAATTCTACAAAAACTTCTTACTGGTGGTTACCTAAAACTATACGAAGAAGATAAAGATTTAGTTGAAGACTTGTTCTTAGCTAATGGTCAGTTAGTTGAAACATCTAAATCGACACTGAAAAACATAGTAAATATAAGGGGCGCCTACTCAAGTATAATGACTCACGACTTAAACAGGGTTATTAAACTTCTTACTGCTCTTACTATTATTCTTACCGTACCAACTATTATTGCCAGTCTTTACGGCATGAATGTTTCTCTTCCTTATCAGGATTCACCTATGGCCTTTTTAGGAATAATTTTAAGTACTGCGATTATATCTTTCTTCTTGTACCTAGTATTTAAAAAGAATAAGTGGTTTTAATTAATTAGAATTTTCTTTTACGTATTCTTCTACTCTTTTTGTGTCTATATGAAGTCTAATTTCTTTATCATTTACCGTTAATAAGGGCTTATAACCTAAAGCTCCATTTTCTACTCCTTTATCTATTCTTTTCTTTTGATAATTTTTTAATGTTTTCTCAACTAAATCTCCTGGTTTACTACTAAAAATAATTTCTAGTAGTTTACCAGATAGGTTTTTTTCTTTTGATAAAACAGAAAAGGTTTCACTTTTTCTATCAGACCAACTATTTATCTCAAAAAAATCTTCTATCTTTTCTTTGTTTCCGTAGACTGGAATCAAATTTTTGTATAAATCTTTCCAATAAATATTATGGGGTTCAGATAATTTATAGCTTTCTGAAGTTACAAAATGATTAAAACATATCTTATCGCTAGAACTTTCTTTTGTGTCATCTGCTTTTCTTCTTACACCTAAAATTTGAAAAAGCATTGCTGTTAAAAAACGAGTAGTAAAAATCCTTCCGTATTTTGTTCCTACTACCACATCTAAATCAGAATCTTTATGGAGACTATTCATAGCTAAAGATCCAGAAACTAAAACAAAATCAATAAAAGGTAAGTATCTAAAAAATGGAATAAATTTTTCTAACTTACTCCATTTATATTCTTTTAATTTTTCATTATCTTTATTATTCATCTTCTTCTGGAATTTCTAACTCTATAACTTCAGAGTTAATTCCTTCACCAGCTATTCTTTTTATATCTTTATCAATTTTTCCAAATTCTTTATATGCATGATTAAAGCTTCTAGTTACTGTACTCAAGTGTTTACCTAGTTTTTGCATATTTTCTTCATAAGCTATTAAGTGCCTTCCTAGGTCTCTTACCCACTTTTGTATATCCTTTGCTGATTCTTCTATTTGAAGAGCTCTAAGACCCTGTAATACAGTCTGTAGGTATGCTAAGAATGAAGTTGGAGACACTATTATCACTCTTTTACTACCAGTGGCATACTCTATTAAATCTCTAGCATCAACAGATCCAACTTCATTTATTAAGAGGTCATAGAATAAAGCCTCTGAAGGAATAAACATAAAAGCAAAATCTACTGTTCCCTCATCTGGTTTTATGTATTTACTAGTTTCATCGATTCTTTTTTTGAGATCGTTTCTTAGTTGTTTCTCTAAAGATTCTTTTTCTGTTTTATCTTGAGCTTTAATTAATTTATTATAGTTTTCCAAACTAAACTTTGAATCAATTGGTATTATTTTTTCTTTTACAAAAATAACTGCATCAACTATAGATCCATCCTTAAAAGAATACTGCATCTGATAAGATCCAGGATCTAAAGCATTTTGCATAGTTGTTTCTAAATAGTATTCAC
Organism: Minisyncoccota bacterium; assembly: GCA_040880505.1. Lineage (GTDB taxonomy): Bacteria > Patescibacteriota > Minisyncoccia > UBA6257 > GWB1-50-10 > JBBDIH01. The sequence goes on along the minus strand of JBBDIH010000212.1, from coordinate 91,025 downwards.
CTAATATTCCCCTTTGTTTTGGATTTTTTAAAATGTACTGTAAGTTTTGAAGCTGATCAGCAAAGCTAACAACTTGTTTATTAGTTTCATCTAGTTTTACTAATTTTTCAGTTACTTTCTGTATAGTTTTATTTGATTCTTTTATTTTGTCTTCTACGCTTCTAGACATTTCTGTTAATTGATTTTGGATCATTAACATTGATTGATCTTTTGGATCTTTCTTTTTTTTATTATTTTGTAAATACCAAAATATAAAGCTAAAACCAGCTATAACTAGTGCTATTAAAATTATTAATAATATTTCTATATTCATCTTAATTTATAGATATTATGTGTGATACTCCAATAAATAAGAGTGTTAAAATAATAACATTTGTACCAAGAATAACATAAGAAATTAATCTCTCTCTAAAAAAGAATAGATAAGATAAGATTATATTGATAATAGAGATAGCGACAGCTATTGAAATTACATTCCATAAATCACTGGCTTCACCCATTAAATTAACTCCTTCATAAGAACTAAAATTAAGTATTAAAGGATAGGATACGTTATCTAAATTTAGATAAACAAATAAAACTGATGTTAGTATCAGTGCTAATGAAATCAAAATAGAAATCAATATTATTTTTGATTTTAAGAATTCTTTTAAAACCATATGTGTAATTATACACTTTTTGTACTTGTTACCCCACGGAGAATCGCATACAAATAAATTTCCATTCTAACCTAACCACAACACCCGCTACCGCTAGCAAATGGTATACCAGTAGAAACAGTCAGGCTGTTACAGATTTTCTGTGCTGTAGATGTAGCGATATTTTGTGCTCTTAGATACTCCATACAAATTTCATTCGCTCTCATTTTAGCTTGAGCTGTTTTTAACTCATCAACCTGCTCTTCAGACACAGACAAGTTGCTTTGTTGTAAAGTGTTGATGGTTTGTATCCGCTCTTGAACATTTTCAATTACAGACAGTGCTTCCTTGTTGTTCTTTAACCTTTCAGCGGCCTTTTTAAACCTTGCAAATTCAGGGGTTTGTAAAATAAACTCGCCGAATTCTTTTATTTTTTGATCAAAATTTTCCATATGTTTAAAATGTGTTAATTAAATCCAGAACTTTATTTTCCATAAAGCATATATCCTGCCCTTTTTAGTTTATCCTTGCCGATTAAATCATCACCCAAAAGCGGCAATTGGACAATTGGGGCGGTAAACCGTTTATCCATTTCCGCCAAGTATTTATTTTGCATCGCTTGTCTCTGCTTCCAATAATCATTGGTGGCAACAGATTTGGGCAAAACCAAGTTTGCCACAATAAGACTGGTGGGAACGTTAATGGTCAGTAATTCTTCCATTGCCCGCGCAGCTTCCTCAATCGGCGTAGATTCCGGATACATCACGAAGCTAAAAGTCGTTTGATTGATATCTTGGATCATATCTATCACATCCTTAAAGCGCGATTTGGTGATTTTATCTATCTCTGTTTCGTCAGTTGAAGTAAATGCTTTAATTTCTAATTGTTTACTCCAATTAACCGGCAGTTCTAAAAGACGCAGGGTGTGGCCGGTTGGGGCGGTGTCAAAAACTATCACCTCAAAATCTTTTCGGGTAGCAAAATCAATAAACTTTTCAAAAGTGGCCATTTCTTCGGTGCAAGGCGAGTTTAGCTCTTCCTCAATTGCCATTACTCTTTGCTTGTCGTATTTTTTCCTAGCTTCGGCTAAAATTTTCTCTTTGTATTCATTGGTGGCTTTTGCAGTATCAATGAGTGTAGCCCACAATCTTTTTTCGTCTTTTATAGGTGTTAGTTGATCTGATATATTTTGTTCAAAAATTTGACTCAAATGTGAAGCCGGGTCGGTGGTTAAAAGCAATGTCTTATATCCTTGTTCGGCAATCCATAAGCTGGTTGCCGCCGCCACTGAAGTTTTTCCTACTCCGCCCTTGCCGGCAAAAAAGATTGTTCGCTTTTTATCGTTTAGAGGAGTTAGTAATTTCTTTATTTTTTTATCAACTTTGGGAAAATCACTAACCGCAGTTTTATTTTTACCTAAATCAATCTTTATTGGCTGGTAATCTTTTAATTTAAGAGGTTGCTTGTAAAGTTTTTTACCCATCTCGATAAGTGAGTTTTTGCCTTTAACTTCATTCGATTCTAGTTCTATTAAAGTAATCGGAATGGAAAATTTATTTTTGATAATTTCTAGAAATTCTTGTTGTTTGGCAAAACGCGCTAACATAAAAGGATTATCACAGGCGCTTTGCGGATAAATACCATTAACGATCAGTTCCTGTGAAGTTATCTCAAGTTTCAAAAGCTCAGCGATTGAACGTTCCGCCTCGTAAATTGGGGTAACCTCGGGCCGCAAGACAAAAACAAAAGTGGTTCTGGAAGTATCTCTCATCGTCGCAATAGCTTGGTCAAATTTGGCTTTTGATTCCGCGAGCGCGGCCGCTGGACCGATACAGGTCTGTCCACCGCCCTCTTCTTTACTGGCTTTTTCTATAACTCCACTCCATTCCACTGGCAATTGCAAAAGACGCAAAGTATGTCCTGTGGGTGCGGTATCAAAAATCACTATTTCATATTCGGGTTCCTGTAAGAAATCAGTAAAACGATCAAAAGAGGCCATTTCTGCGGTGCAGGGTGAGTTTAATTGCTCCTCTAGAACCTTAAAGCTTTCTTCCGGTATTAAGCCACGGAGAGGAGATAAGGCCTTTTCTTTATATTCGGCGGTCGCAATGTCCGGATCAAGCTCCATGGCAAAAAGATTTTCTGTTTTTTCAATAGGCGTAATCTTATGACCTATTTTCTGTTCAAACACATCAGCAAGATTTGAAGCCGGGTCAGAGGTAATGATAAGAGTTTTTTTACCAAGGCTCGCGAAATATATCGCACTTGAGGCAGCCATGGTGGTTTTACCGACTCCACCCTTACCTGAAAAGAAATAAAATTTTGTTTTCATAATATTGTATTCTTTGATTAATTAATAAATTGTTTAAATTCTACGAGTGTAGGATATCCGCCGCTTTTTATAATTTTTCCATTAAAGGTCGTGATGGGCAGAGCTTTAAGCTGTTGCTCTTGTATAAGCTTAATAACTTCGGGATTGTTCTTAAATTCTATTGGACTTTGAGTGATTAAATAACGCTCGACCTCTACATCTAACTTTTTGATTTTTTCTAACGTATCTTGTAGATCAATAAGTGCTTGATCCGGATTAGGACCGCAGACGCCGGATGAACAACACATTGGGGGATCATAGATAACAAATTTTTTAGTCATATATTTTTTTTATTAAATTATTAAACTTTTACATATCTCATGCGAAGTGCACGGTTTGTCAGAAATCCTATTATGGTTTAAGTATTTTTGATACAATCTTTCCATTTCCTCGAATGTTTTCTTATTAAGAGAACAATGTATCCATGTTCCGACCTTTCTGTCATGGATCAATCCAGAATTTCTAAGAGTATTTAAGTGATGAGAAACGAGCGTTCTTTCTAAATCCAACTTCTCTGCTATGGTACAAACACATTCCTCACCTTTCATTAGGTGTAAAATTATTTTGTACCTGCTTTCATCCGAAAGTATTTTTAGAAACTGTTGTAATTTTTCCGCTTTCTTGTTCATGTGATTTATATGTGAATCTATATTCACATTGTAGTTCATGTAAATTCTATTGTAAAGCTTTATTTCTTGTTATTTGTTTTCATGTGACCCCACGGAGACGCTTCGCTATCGAACTCGTCGCTTCGCTCCTCTCCATAGGGCTTCCGCCCTCTGGCGTCACTCACTTCGTTTGTTCCTATCACCCCAACGGGGAAAATACTTTTCCCCGACCCCTTTTGAGTTCGATTCTCCGCAGTGAAGTTACATAAATTGAAAACACCACTTGAGAAAGTGGTTGTTTTAAATTTGTGACCCCACGGAGAATCGAACTCCGGTTTCTGCCGTGAGAGGGCAGCGTCCTAGCCGCTAGACGATGGGGCCAACAAGAATTATTTTACCTAAAATAAAGTTTTATACAACTTAAACTAAGTTTTTTAATAAAAATCCTACAGTAAAGGCAACTGTAGCCGCTAAACTACCTATTAATAAAGTCTCTACTCCACTTCTAAAAATTCCCTTGCCTTTCTGATGAACTATTTTTGCTTTAGTCATCCCAACACTAAACAAGGCTATGGCTGTAAGAATAATAGAAAACTGAAATTCAAAATTATTAAACCATCCTATAGTAGAGGAAAGTATAAAAGAAAGTAGAGGAAAAAATCCAAAAATAACAAAAGCCAAAAAGGTTGCTAAAGCTGTTCTTTTTGGATCTAAAAAATTATTTACTGTTTTTTCATTTTTTTCTATATCAGATTTAACACTTAAATAATTGCTTATTGCCATCGACATTCCATCGGCAAATAAATTAGCTAATCCTAAAATAATTATTATTCCACTAGAAAGTGATGCACCTAATACACCTGAAACAATAGCAAAAGTTGTTATTATTCCATCTATACTTCCATAAACTATTTCTTTTAAATATTTCTTTCCTGTTTCCATGTTTATTCATACATGCCCTTCTTATTAAGCCAGTATTTGTTCTGTCTAGATAATAATTTTTTTGCCATGTTGGGTTCAGCCATTACTTCTTTTATTATGTTTTCCATTCTTATGAATTCAGATCCTTTTACTAAAATTAAATCACCTTTCTTTATTTCTTTCTGTAATGTTTCTGCTATATCTTTTAGATTTGTAAAATGATGAACGTGTTTTTTATCCATTTTATTTTTTATAGCTGATTCTGAAATTATTTTTCCTCTCATGCCCACGGTAATTAAAACATCAGATATTTTTGATAATTTTTTACCAAAATATTCATGTATATTTAAAGTTTTTTTACCAATATCAAGCGTTCCACCAATCACAGCTATTTTTCTATTCTTAACTTTTTTTATTTTTTTAAATACCTCTAAAGCTTCCTCCATTGATTTTGGTGAAGAGTTAAAAGTATCATCGATTATTAATGATTTTTTAATTCCTTCTATAACTTTCAATCTACCTGGAGGAGACTGAAATTCTTCTAAAGCTTCAGAAATTGAAACTAAATTAATACCAAAAACTAATCCTACAGCTGCGGCTGCGGCAGAAGAATAAGCCTTAGATTTACCAAGACAATTTTCTAATCTAACTGGGATAAAACTTCCTCCATAATTTACTTTAAAAGTCACACCTGTCTGATCTTTATTAAATAGATTTTCAAAGCTAGATATTCTTATGTCTGATTCCTTATCAAATCCATATGTAACCACATGAGCTCTTGTTTGCTCTTTCATATCTAATACTTCTCTCTCATCTTGATTCAGGATAGCAAAACCAGTAGAGGGTAGCTGACTTATTATTCTAGATTTTTCCCTTATAACAGCATCTACCCCAGAAAATGATTCAATATGAGATGGTACATCACCTAAACTAGTTATAATACTTATAGTTGGTCTTACTAGGTCTAATAACCTTCTTACATTGCCTGGTTTTTCTGCTCCATACTCTAAAACAAGAACTTCTGGATATTTTTTATCTTTAATAATTAAATTTAGAAAAGACTTAAATAAAATTTTAGACCAAAAAACAAAACTATCACCTTCTTTTTCGTTGCTAATAATAGCTAAAGACAGACTTCTAAATCTATCTCTCATATCACCAGAAGATCTAACAGTTTTTGAATAACTAATTATTTTTTCTATAGCTTTTTTAGTTGATGTTTTACCAACACTTCCAGTTACACCAATAATCTTAGGTTCATAACGCCAAATAGTTGCTTTTGCTAAAAGCTTAAGTTTAAAATCTATTATTTTTTCTATAAAGTTATTCATTTTACTGTGTTAATTTGTCAGGATTAATATTGTAATAATTTAAAATAAATTGAGCTAAATCTTTAAAAGCAGGAACAACAGTTATACCCGCTAAATCAACATTTGGTTTATCAAGTTTAATAAGAATAGTAAACTGTGGATCACTAGCTGGAGCAAAACCTACAAAATTATGTATATATTGATCACTGTATCCTCCATTTTGAAAGTCAGGTACTTGAGCAGTTCCTGTTTTACCAGCTACAGAGTAACCGTCTATTGCAGCTACTCTAGCTTTTTCTACGGCTGACTCCATCATTTCTATTACTTGTTTTGCTGTTTCTTCTTTTATGACTCTTCTTATAATCTCTGGACTTTTATTATTATTTAAAATAGGTTTCATTAATAATCCGCCATTAGCTATAACAGAATAAGAAGAAACCATTTGAATAGGAGTTACAGAAGTACCCTGACCAAATGATGCCGTAGCTAAATCTACTTCTCTAAAATTATTACTCTTCAAATTATTTATACTGCCAGATACTTCATTTTTTACATCAATACCAGTTGGCGCACTAAATCCATATTTTTCTAAGTATTCAATGAAGCTTTCTTTACCTACTTTTTCACCAGCAAATGCAGCTCCTGTATTAACCGATTTTTCAATAACATTAGTCATAGTAATTAACCCATTAGCTTTTAAATTCCAGTTACGAATTGTCCTTCCATTTAAAGTGATGCTACCAGTATCAAAATATGTTGTTTCTGGAGTAATTACACCTTTGTCTATTCCCATAGACATTGTTAAAGGCTTAAAAACAGATCCTGGTTCATAAACGTATTGAACATTAGGATTTATAAAATTACCTATTGGATATTCACTATATTCATTAGGATCAAATCCAGGAACACTGGCCATAGCTAATATTTCTCCTGTTTCTGGATTCTGAACTATGGCCGAAGCTCCAACAGCATCAAAATCTTCCATCAAATTATTAATAATTTTCTCTACTTCTGATTGAATATTCCTATCAATAGTTAAATAAACATCATCTCCACTAGAAAGCTCCTCCTCATAAAACAACTCTAATCCATAAAGACCAGAGGCTTTATCTATATTTTCATTAACCCCAACAAAACCAAGTAAAGTTGAAGCTAGTGAGCTATAAGGATAGTACCTATACTGCTTATAACTAATATGAATTCCTTCTAAGCCTAGCTCTTTTATTTTTTCAATTTGCTCTTCTGTTGCTTTATCCACTAATAATTTAAAAAGTCTATCTTTGTTATTAAAGCTTTCTTCTAAATTTGATATTTCTAAATCAAGAGATTCACTTAATTTTCTTGCTGCTTCTTTTGAATTTTCTATGTCTTTAGGTGAAGCAAAAACAACAGGAGAATCTCTATTTATTGCAACAGCTATATTATTATTGTTTTTATCATTAAAAAAAATCTCGCCTCTTCTTAATTCTAGTTGTTCTTGATAATCTGCTCTTACTTTTACTTTCTCAAAATAATAATTAGCATCTTCAACTTGAAGATTGTAAAGATTAAAAACTAAGCCTGAAAAAAGGCTAAAAAATATTATATTTAAAAAGATGAATCGGAAACCCATTGATTAACATTTAAATAACTAGGACTATCATCTAAAACTAATTGTAAATCTTTTGCAACTGGCTCTAAATTAGATAAATCAGTTAATTCATAATATTTATTATTCAAATTAGCATTATCTAATTCAGCTTGTTTGATGCCTTCTTCTAGATGTTCTACATCGTATTTATTATCAGCTAAAGAATTATATTGATGAATGTATGTTAATCCTCCTACTATAACTACAGTAAAGAGTAAAAACACAAATAAACTCATTGATGATTTATTCTTTTTTGGTTTTATTATTGTCATTTATTTTTTAATTTTTATTGATCTTAATTTTGCAGATCTAGACCTTGGATTATTTGATATTTCTTCTTCTGTTGGTCTTATAAGCTTTTCTATAAACTCTGCTTTCCCGTTTTTTACTATTTTTTTGAAGTAATTTTTTACTATTCTATCCTCTAGTGAATGGAAGGATATTATGGCTACTTTAGAATCATTGGCCATAAAGCTTGTTAAATCTTCTAATAAGTCTTTTAAGGAACCAAATTCATCATTAATGAAAATTCTTAAAGCCATAAAAACACGAGTTGCTGGATGTATCTTAGACTTTTTATTTGGAACTGATTTTTTAATCAGATTAGATAATTCAAAAGTTGTTTTAATTGCTTTATTCTTTCTTGTTTTTATGATTTCTTCCGCTATTTTTGATGCATATTTTTCTTCACCAAAATCAGAAAAAATTCTTATCAATGCACCTTTGTCAAAATTATTAAGAACAAAAAAAGCATTAACTTTTTCTAAATTATCATCGTATCTCATTATCAGGGGCTCATCCTTTTGAAAGCTAAAACCTTTTCCTGACTCAAGTTGATTTGAAGAAAAACCTAAATCTAAGATTAAGCCATCAACTTTAGGTAATTTTTTTTCATTTAAAAAATCTTTTATATCTTTGTAATCACCTACTTTAAAGTTGAGATTTAAATCTAAATTCTCTTCTTTTGATACTTTTTCTAAAAATTCTTTCGTTTCCCTTAAATTGTCTGGATCTTTGTCTATTCCTAGAAAAGTACCGCCTGGAGAAATTTTTCTTATTATTTCTTTAGCGTGACCCCCTGCTCCTAAAGTTCCATCGATAAAGGTTTGACCTTTACTTGGACTTAAAGTATTTATTACCTCATTTAAAAGAACTGGTTTATGCTTCATTAGATGCCTAGCTCTGAAAGTTTTTCAGCAATTTCCTCTGAAGAACCTTCAGTCTTTTTCTTGTATTTCTCCCATTTTTCGGAATTCCAAATTTCTATTCTGTTATAAAGACCGGCTACTATAACTTGTTTATCTAAACTTCCATAATCTCTTAAATACTCAGGAACCAATACCCTACCCTGAACATCAAGCTTTACATCAACTGCTCCTGCAAGCATCAATCTTGCAAAAGCTCTTGAGTTAGACTGAGCTAAAGGCAGAGATGTTAACTTGTCTGCTAATTTACTCCATTCATCCATACCAAATACAAACAAACACTTATCTAAACCTCGTGTTATTATTGCGCCGTCGCCTAGCTTAGCTCTAAACTTAGCCGGAATAGCTATTCGACCTTTTGAATCTAATGTATGTTGATATTCACCAAGTAGCATAATTTTTTATATTTAAGGATAAATAAGTTATCCCCAGAATGAGGCCTTATCCACATAGTTATCCACAACGCCCCACTTCTATGTATAAGTATACCACTAAAGCGTTTTACTTCAAATACAAAACCCCTATTTTATTAGGGGGTGAAAATGGCTTTATAAAGCGATTTTTATTTTCAGAAGCAAAAGTTATCCACAATCATTTACCGCAACGGAGAAGGTCAATAATTACATCTTATTAGGGACAGCTATTCCTAAAATTCTTAAACCTTCTTTTATTACTACAGAAACTTGTTTTGCTAATTGAATTCTAGATAATTTTAAGTTGCTATTCTCTGTATTAATAATAGAGGTGTTGCCATAAAAACTATTAAAGCTCTGCGCTAAATCTTCTAAGTAAGAACAAATCTTATGAGGCTCTTCATTTTCACAAGAGATATTTAAAATTTTAGGGAAAATAAATAACTGTTTAGCTAGATCAAATTCTAAATCATTTTCAAAGGTAAGTTTATGTGGAATTGAATCATTAGAAACCTTGTTTATAATAGACATTATTCTAGCGTAAGTGTATTGAAGATAAACAGCGCTTCCTCCTTCAAAACTTAGCACTTTATCCCAATCAAAATTTATATCCTTTTCTCTGTCATGGCGAAGATCGTTATAAACAACAGAGCCAACTCCAAGAATTTCTGAAATTTCTTTCTTCTCTTCTTTTAGTAATTCTGGACTTTTTTCTTCTATTATTTTTTTAGACTTACTTACTGACTCATTAAAAATTTCTGAGAGCATGACAGTAGTACCTTTTCTAGTAGACATTTTTTTACCGTTGGAAAGTATCAGTCCATAACCTACATGTTCCACGTTATGATCTTCTATAATTTTTAACTTCTCTGCTAAGGCAAATAACTGTCTAAAGTGAAGTTTCTGTTCGTTTCCTACTATATATAAAATTTTATCTGGATTATGATTTTTAATTCTATCTTTTAGCGCAGCTAAATCTCTTGTTAGATAAAGTGTAGAGCCATCCTTTTTTCTCAAAAGAAAAGATGGTAAACCATCTAATTCAACTATTAAAGATTTTCCTTCACCTTTTTCACATAGTCCCCTCTTTTCACACTCATTTATTAAATCTAAGCTTTGTTTTACGTACTCACTTTCTCCACTGAATCTATCAAATTTAATTCCTAGTCTTGTGTAAGTTTTTTTAAAACCAACAACACTTGGTTCTCTAAAGCTTTCCCAAAGTTTCATTAACTCCTTATCACCATTCTCTAGTTTATTTAAAAATTCTCTAGCATTATCCTCAATACTTTTATCCTTTTCTGATTCTTTCTGGAATCTAACATAAAGATTTTTTAACTCTTTAGTAGGGTTCTTTTTTATTTCTTCATCATTGCCCCATTCCTTATAGGCATAAACAAGTTTACCAAACTGAGTGCCCCAATCACCTAAGTAGTTCTCTCTAAAAACTCTGTAACCCTGCTTTTCATGTATTTTAGCTAAAGCTTCACCAATAACAGTAGATCTTAAATGACCTATTCCTAAAGGTTTAGCTATGTTTGGTGAAGAATACTCTATAAATAATTTTTTATTTATTTTATTGTTCCCGTAACTATTTTCTCTAGCAATAATGTTTTTTAGGGTTTTATTATAAAAAGTTTTTTTATTTAAAAATAAATTAATGAATGGTCCCGCTGCTTTTACCTCATCTATGTATTTATTTTTTGAATCTTTAATTTTATTAGATAAATATTTATTTATCTTTGGATTATTGGTCATTAAAGCAAAGTCTGCCTCTATATGACTTGGAGGAATATTTAAAGTAACATCTTTTTCTGTGACGGTTTCTAAGTCCTTAAGAAATGAAAAATAAAAATCTTCATTTTTTTGACTAAAAATATTTTTTATAAAGTTAATCATTAGTACTTATTCTTTCTACTGTAATACCAGCTTTTTTCATTATATCGGAACCCTCACTATAAGAGTAATTTTTATAAAAAAATACCTTTTTTATACCACTATTAATAATGGATTTTGAACACATTAAACAAGGTTCATGGGTAGAAAATAAAACAGCATTTTTTAATGATTTCTCTGCTTTTGTTATGGCATTAATTTCAGCATGAACACAGTTACATCCTTTTTCAACTTCTTGATCGCAGTGATTCGGTCCACCAGAATAATTTCCATTATAACCTATAGAAATTATATTAATCATTTCTGAGTCAGTTATAACACAGCCTACCTTTGCCATTAAACATGTGCTTCTATCCTTTAATACTTCAGCTATTTTAAAAAAGGTTTTTTCTTTTGATATTCTTTTCATTTTTTATATTTTTTCTATTTTGTATTTCTTATCTTCTATTATTGTATCAAAATTATTAACTACAGTTTTTAGAGTTTTAAAACTTTTCTTTATATCTTCTAAAACTTTAGTAGAGCGAAGTCCTGCGGCTGGATGATAAATAGGGATAATTAATCTATCGTCTTTTAAAAATAACTTGCCTTGGTTTTTGGATATCATTCTATCAGGAATAAAATAATTCATAGAAAACCTACCTAAAGGAACGATTATCTTAGGATTTATTATTTCTATTTGTTTTGTAAGATAAGTCCTATACTTTTCAATTTCTTCGGGCTCTGGATCTCTATTTTTAGGTGGCCTTCTTTTTACAATATTTGTTATATATGTGTCCTCTCTTTTCCAGCCAACTGATTCTATAAATTTGTTAAGTAATTTACCTGATCTACCAACAAAAGGCCTGACTAATTCATCTTCTTTTGCTCCAGGAGCCTCTCCTATAAAAAGAATATCTGCATTTCCACTACCCTCTCCAAAAACTAGATTAGATTTAAGAGGTAGAGTTTTATCATTAATTATTTCTTCTCTTAACTTTTTCAATTTTTCTTCTTTAGTCATTTCTTTTATTATACCAAAACATTTACTTAAGTATTAAAAAAAGAAACCTCTCTTCAGAAAAACAGATGTTATTTTCTTTGAGAAGGTTTCTTTTTTAGTTTAGTAATAAATTACTGAAGTTCTACTGTAGCTCCTGCTTCTTCTAGCTTTGCTTTCATTTCTTCGGCGTCTTCTTTCTTTACTTCTTCTTTAATGGTGCTTGGAGCTCCATCAACTAAATCCTTAGCTTCTTTTAAGCCAAGGCCAGTTATTGCTTTAACGGCCTTAATAACGTTAATCTTTTGATCACCTACAGCTTTTAAGTGAACATTAAATTCTGTTTTTTCCTCAACAGCTCCTGCTGCTCCACCAGCCGCTACTGGGGCCATTGCTGATACACCAAATTTCTTTTCTAGTACTTCAACTAAGTCAGAAAGTTCAACTACGTTCATTTTTTCTATTTTTTCGACTATGTCCTTAAATTCTTTAGGAACTTCTACTTCTTCTGGTTCATCTTTAGTTTCTTCTTCTTTTACTTTTTCTTTAGGTTCCTTTTTTTTCTCTTCCTCTTTAGGCTCTTCTTTAGTTTCTTCTTTAGTTTCTTCTTCTTTTACTTCTTCTTTTTTGTTATCTTCTGCCATATTTTTATATGTTTAAATTATTTTTTCGACTAATTTAATTTTTTACTTCGCTAATTTGCTTAATTGCATATATGAATGATCTAATTGGTGAAGAAATAGATCCAACAATCTGTCCTAAAAGAACTTTTCTTGAAGGTAATTGGCCTATTTTTGTAATATAATCAGCTTCTAAAGGATTTTGATCATTAAGATTGAATCCTCCTAAAATATTAATATCATTATCTTTTGAAAAATCAAAAACTGCTCCTGCAATTTCTGGAAGATTTTCAAAAACAACAAAAGCTGTTTGACCTAAATAATCTTCATCAAAAGAAAAATCAATATTATTTTCTTTAAAAGCTAATTTTAAAAGATTTTTCTTTGCAACTCTTAAATGTCCTCCAGAGTTTTGTATTTCTCTTCTTAAATCATTCAACTCATTAACCTCTAATCCAGAAAAACCAACTAGAATAAATCCATTATTTTTTTCTAACTTATCTTTTAAGATTTTTACTGCCTTTTCTTTTTGTACTTTTGTTTTTGCCATTAATTAATAGCTTTAAAATTTAAAAACGACCCTTTGGCCGCAGAATTTAAAGACAACAAATATTGTTTTGTTCTCTCCTCGGTGGGCATTATAATTACAAATGAGAAAATAAATATAACTTATCTGTAAAACTCCCACTGTCTGCGGAATACTTACAATATTATATTAAAGAGAGAAAATGTCAATAATTTTAATTAATTTCTTCGTCTAGTTCTTCTAATATTTTTTTAGCTTTTTTAGAGATTTTTGAGGGGGTTTTTAAATTAAATAAAATATAAAGATTTCCTCTTAAAACACTTGTTTTGCCTAGATTAAATTTAGGCATGCCTTTCCCTTCTATTTTTAATCTTTCATTTAAGTTAAATCCTTCTGGTATTTTAACGTTAAACTCTTTGCCACTTATTCCTTTTATGTTTATCTCTTTACCTAACAAAGCATCTGTTATTTCTATGTCTTTATTTAAGAAAAGATTCTGTCCTTCTCTTTTGAAGGTTTCGTGAGGTTTTACCCTAACTATAATATAAAGATCACCAGATGTTCCACCTCTCTCTCCTGCTTCTCCTTCTCCTTTTATTTTTATTACCTGACCAGAGTTTATGCCTGGACTTATTTCTATATCTGCTTCCCTATAACCAACTACTCTACCTGATCCAGAACAGTTGCTACAAGGATTTTCTGGTACCTCTCCTCTGCCATTACATTTATGACAAGATTTTACTTGAGAAAACTCTCCAAAAAATGTCCTTCTCTTTTCATGAATTTCACCTTTTCCTTGGCAAAAACCACACTCTTCAAAATCTGAATCTTTTTCATGTCCTAACCCATTACATTCATTACACTCTATTGATGTTTTAATTTTTATTTTTCTTTCTAGTCCTGTAAAAGCCTCTTCTAAAGAAATATCTATAACTGATTCTATGTCTGATCCGTTATTATATGTTCTTCTTTGAGTTCTACCTGCTCCGCCAGAAAAATGAGAAAATAAATCTTCAAATACATCACTCATGTCCCCCATATCAGACCAATTTACGTTTACGTTATTAAAATCCCAATTTTGACCTGCGCCTCCAGGAAATCCTGATCCAGAAAAATTAGAACCAAATTTATCATACTGTGCTTTTTTATTTTTATTAGACAGTATTTGGTATGCTTCGTTTATTTCTTTAAACTTAGTTTCATCTCCACCATCTTTATCTGGGTGATATTTATGTGCAAGCTTTCTGTAGGCTTTTTTTATTTCTTCATCAGAAGAAGTTTTTTCTACTCCTAATATTTTGTAGTAATCTTTTGACATATTTATATTGTTATAACCTCTCTTGTTAGATTTTCTGTTGCTAATTTACCAAAACCAGTTAAAAGTAACAACTCAAATAATAGAAATGATATTATTTCTGCTGGAAGATAAACTAGCCAAGCTATACCTTTGAAAACCATAAATATTAAAGATATAACTAAAACCGAAATAATTAATTTTGCTGCATTTGATAAATCTGCTACTTTTCCACTAACAACTTGAAAAAGCGCATCTCTCAAAGATTGATTACCGTCTAAAGTTCCAGTAACGGCCTCTACTGATTCTTTTATTTTTATAGATGTTTCATTAATAAGATTTTCTCTAAAGGTTACTGGTAATTGATCTAAATTTATACCTTGCTGTAGTAAATCAATTTGAGATCTATTAACTTGAGTTTCACTCATTTCTCTTAAAGCTTCATCTACTGTCATATCAAATGTTACATCTGAAAACCATATCTGCAGTATAGGAGTTGAAGCATTTAATGTTTTATCAAAAATATTTTCTGCTGTTTCATTAGAAAAATTACCTAACTGGAAGAAATGAAAATAAGAGAATATAGCAAAGAAAATTAAAGCACCAGAAACTACTCTTGGAGTAACTCTTCTGGCAACCACAAAAAATTCTATATTTATACTATTCTTTAATGTTTTATAACCTCTTCTTACTGACCAAATAGAAAAATAAAGAAATATAACTATCCCTAAAACTGGAAGAAATTGAAATTCTGTAAAAAAATAATCCCTAAAGACTATTAGAGGTGTTGAGAGCTGAACAAAACTAACCCAGAAAAGATGCTTGAATTTTTCTATAAAAAATACTTCTGTGGTTAAAACAATTAAAAAGGTTGAAAGTAAAATCAAAACAAAAGTAAAATCACCAAAATCTAAGCTTTCTATTACTTTTCTAAAAAGTAGAAAGGTAAAGAAGCTTAGAATTGTACCTATGGCCGCCATCGGAAATATTTTGGTGAAAAATTTTGACATGATATTTTGCTCGGGTTTTTAGATCCTCCAAAAGAGGGAGCTAAATTTGTTTATTCTTTTTCTTCTTTTTCTTCTTTTTCTTCTTCATTATTATCTTTCTTTTCAGAGTCTTCTGGTGATTTCTTGTCTTCTTTTGGCTCGTCAGAGTTTTCAGTATTAGTGGTTTCTTCTTGTTTATCACTATACATTGATTGACCTATTTTTTGAATCTCTGAGGATAATTCTTCGCTAGCAGATTTAATAGATTCTATATCGTCTCCATCTTTAAGATTTTTTAGTTTTTCTATTTTTTCATTTATCGTATTCTTTGTTTCTTCTGGAACCTTATCACCTGCGTCATTTAATGCTTTTTCTGTTGTGTATATTAAAGAATCTGCATTATTTTTAACTTCTATTGATTCTTTCTTTTTCTTGTCTTCTTCTGCGTGTTCAGTTGCTTCTTTCTTAAGGTTTTCTACTTCTTCTTTAGATAGACTAGTTGTAGCTTCTACCTTAACTGACTGTGTTTTACCTGAAGCTTTATCTTTTGCTGAAACATTTAATATTCCATTAGCATCTATATCAAAAGTAACTTCGATTTGAGGAGTTCCTCTTGGTGCTGGAGGTATGCCATCTAAAATAAAGTTAGCTAAAACTTTATTGTCATTTGCCATTGGTCTTTCACCTTGTAAGACCTTAACATCTACTGATGGTTGATTATCAGCAGCTGTTGAAAATGTCTGAGTTTTACTAGTTGGGATGGTGGTGTTTTTTTCTATCATTGGAGTTGCTACTCCACCTAATGTTTCGATACTTAAAGTTAAGGGAGTAACATCTAAAAGAAGAATGTCTTTAACATCTCCTTGAAGAATTCCGGCTTGAACTGCTGCTCCAATAGATACAACTTCGTCTGGATTAATTCCTTTATGAGGATCTTTTCCAAACATCTTTTTAACTGCAGATTGCACTGCTGGCATTCTTGTTTGTCCACCAACTAAAATTATTTCATCTATGTCTTCTATCTTAAATCCTGCTCCTTTTGGAGCTTCTAATGTTATTGTTTCTTTTGTTAATTTTATTGATTTCTCTATTAAATCTGAAACTAATTCTTCTAGTTTTGATCTAGTAATTTTCATAACAAAGTGTTTTGGTCCGTCCTCTCCAGAAGTAATATACGGAAGATTTATCTCAGTATCAGAAGCGGCTGATAATTCATGCTTAGCTTTTTCTGCTGCTTCTTTTAATCTTTGAATTGCTAAAGGATCTTTTGATAGATCGACTCCTTGTTGTTTTTTGTACTCAGCAATTAAGTATTCAATAATTCTGTTGTCAAAGTCATCTCCACCCAAGTGAGTGTCTCCACCTGTTGCTTTTACCTCTACAGTGTTATCCCCTACCTCTAAAACAGAGATATCAAATGTACCTCCACCCAAATCATAAACTACAATCTTTTCTTCATTTTTTTTGTTTAATCCATAAGCTAATGCTGCAGCTGTAGGCTCATTTAATATTCTTTCTACTTTAAAACCAGCAATTTCACCAGCTTGTTTAGTAGCTTGTCTTTGACTGTCATCAAAGTAAGCAGGAACTGTTATAACTGCTTTTTCTATTTTTTCTCCTAATTTAGCTTCAGCATCAGCTTTCATCTTTTGAAGAATCATAGCTGATATCTCTTCTGGCTTGTGCCATCTTTCTCCCATTTGAACTTCTACTCCTTTTTGATCCGATTGTCTCATTTCATAAGGATAAAGTTCATTATCTTTTTTAACTTCATCTTCATCGAATCTTCTACCTATGAATCTTTTAACAGAAAACACTGTGTTTTTTGAGTTAACCACAGCCTGACGTTTTGCCACTTGTCCTACGATTCTTTCTCCTGATTTTGAAATCGCTACCACAGAAGGTGTAGTTCTTGATCCTTCATGATTTTCTAAAACTTTTGGTTCTCCACCTTCTACTACTGCCATGGCAGAATTTGTTGTTCCTAAATCTATTCCTAAAATTTTACTCATATTTTTATATTAATTATTATTTTAATTATTTTTATCGACTGAAATTTTTACTTTTACTGGTCTTATAACTTTATCGTTTATCGCATACCCTTTTTCTACTACTCCGGCTACTGTACCCTCTGGTTGATCTGATTCTACCTGCTCTACAGCTTCATGAATTTCTGGATTAAAATCATCTCCAATTTGAACTTTAATTTTAATAACACCGTTTTTCTTTAATGAATCTTCTAACTGTCCTTTTATCAGCTCAACTCCTTTTTTCTCCATTTTATCTCCTTCTGTCATAACTATTCCTAATTCAAAACTATCTAAAACCGTTAATATATCGGATATAAGCTTTTTTTGACTGTTTCTTATCATACTATCAAATCTATCACTTTCTTCTTTTTTATAATTAATAAAATCTGCCTTTGCTCTTTTCCAACCGTTTAAATATTCATTTTTTTCATTTTCGCATTCTTCTAATTTATTTTTTAATTCCTCTATATTATATTTTATATTTTTATCTTCTTTCATTTTTTTCTATTAAATTTTCTAAACTTTTTAAAATACCCAAAGCTTTTTCATAATCCATTCTTCTCGGTCCAATTACCATAACAACTTGATCTCCATTTTTTGTTTTAATTTTACTAACCACCATAGATAATCTATCACTTTTTGTTATTGGACTTTTTCCTATAAAAACTTTATGCCAACAACCTCTTTTGTTTATTAATTTACTCTTCTTTAATTTATTAGGTAAAAGCTCAAGATCTCTTATTATTTCTAATAAATCAGACTTATCCTCCCATTCTATCTCTCTAAATAAATTTTCAAGACCACTGTCATGAACCAGTTGTTTCTCTATTTCATATAAGACGCTTAGAGATTTTAATTGATTAGATAAATTTCTTGTAAAGGTGTTTATTTCTCCAGAAATTAATGTTTCTAATATATCTACACTATCATCTAAGAAATCAGAAAGTAGGTCATCTTTTTTAAGTACAGAACTTACAAAATACTTGTAAGCTTTATTAGTTGGTAGTCTACCTCCAGATGTATGTATCTGTTCTAAGTAACCACTATCATCTAATATACTTAACTCTCTTCTGATCATTGCTGGTTTAATACCAAAATCATAAGTTTCATACAGATATTCTGAAGTAATTGGCCTGCCAGTATTTATAAAATCCCTAACACTCTTTTTAAGGATTATCCTAGTTCTAGAGTTCATCACGATAAAAATTCTATCACTAGCACTTAAAGCAGTCAAGTGCTAGTAGAGTGTTTTATAATTTAAGGACAAGCTACAGAGGACGTTGAGAGAGCACCGGCATTATCAATACTAATTCTAAAACAAGAACTGTCTGGAGCAACTAAAATAACTCCAATATCTGATTGAGTAAATGATATATCATCTGTTACCTTAATACTTGCACTAGAAACTGGAGTTGTGCCAACACCTATGTGTCCTGAAAAGTAAGCATCTCTCCAATTTTGGCTGGAATTACCTATATCAAAAGAATTACCTTGATTCGGCAAAATATCCGAATCAAAAGTAGCTGCAGAAACTCTACTTATGGCTGTTCTTATGCTTCTTTGATACTCTGCTCTGGAATTATCTGTATTGTAATTAACGGTTAAGTGAACTTGAGCTATGTCATGTCCTCCAGGATTTTGATACTTAACTACAGAAAAATCAGAAATTGACACATTAGAGTTAGTTAAAGGAATTGGATCATTTGATCCTTCTTTGAAGAAAACTGTTTCATCTTCCCAGTAAATTAATGTTGGGTCCATAGTGCTTGATGCCATTCTTAAGTTAATAGTTGTTGTTGATATTCCTGCATTCATGTCTATAAGAGAGGCTTCTCTTACTTTGTTTTGAATAAAATTATTAACAAAAGAGACTTGAGAATTAACCTCATTTACAGAAGTTTGTCTAACATGAATCCTAGTGAAAATGATTAAGATACTTACTAAAAAAACAGCACTAGCAGCAAATATACCTATATATATCAAAAGTTCTACTAGTGAAAATCCTTTATTGTTAAATTTATTTTTTATCATAATTATTATTAATTATACTATTGATAATATATTCTGTCAGGAACTTTAAAATCTATATAATTAATATTTTCTATTTCTAATTTTCTATTTACTGCTTTTAAAACATTATTAAAATCCTCTGGAACAAATTCAAGACTAAAATGAAACACTAATCCTGAAGACATAGTTATACTAAACTCCCTAAGTTCAGCTGGTTTAATTGTTACACTTGAAGGATTAAATCCATTATTTTTAACATTTAAAAATATAGTAAAAACATTTTCAGTCCATTCTTCTCTAGAAAAAACTTTTTCTCCTATAATAATCTGGTCTCCAGTAAGTTCATCTATTCTCATTATTAATGATCCTTTTACAGAAGGTGCTTGAGAAAATATCAAGCCTTGATTATCAAAAGCAAAACAATTCTCTTCTTTATCACAAATAACACCAAAAACATCTTTTTCTTCCATGTTTATTTTCACCTCTCTTTTTAGTGGGTTTGTTTTTACTGTTATCTTATCTAAATAAAGAGTTTTTCTGTTTACATTTATTGTCCCTTTATCATCTGCAAAAATCCAAAAAAGAATATTATTAGACCCTAAAACAGCTAAAAATTTCTTTTCTTCTAAAACTTGGGTTAAGATGCTTGCTCTCAATATATTTTCATTATAATAATCAGAACCTAAAAAACTTAAAGATTGTACTTTAAGAAAATTTGAATTTAAAACAACATACCCTAAACCCGCTAATATAAGAACTGATAATTTAAAAATTATTACAGCTTTCCAAAAAGGTTTTATTTTCTTCTTTCTTCTTCTCATCTTACAGGGTTATCTCTTCAAAATTCACATATTTCTGTAAAGATTTTGGAATTATTATTGTTCCCTCTTTAGTCTGATGATTTTCTATTAAAGCAATTAATATTCTGCCCATTGCAAAAGCAGTAGCATTTAACATATGTACAAACTCAGTACTGCCACCTTTATCATATTTAATATTAACTCCTCTAGACTGAAAGTCAGTTGTGTTAGAAGCTGAGTTAGTTTCTCTGTATTTATTTTGAGACGGAATCCAAGTTTCTAAATCATATTGCCTTGAATCAGCCCAAGTCATATCACCAGTACAAACTTCTAAAACCTGATATGGAAGTTCAAGTTTTTGAAGAAGTTGTTCCTGACAGCTTACTAAAAACTCGTGTTCTTCTTCAGATTTATCAGGAGTTGTAATTGAAAACATTTCAGCTTTATCAAATTGATGAACTCTAAGAATTCCTTTTGTGTCTTTCCCATATGAACCCGCTTCTCTTCTAAAACAAGTTGAAAATCCAATATACCTAATAGGTAAATCTTTACCTCTAAGTACTTCATTCATATGAAATGGTCCTATAGTATGTTCTGATGACCCTGCCATATAAAGATTATCTTCATTCACATAAAAAGCATCATTTTCTTCTAAAAACTTTCCTTTACCCATCTTCTGCATAATCTCTGGTTTTACCATCACTGGAGGAACTATTGGTTTAAATCCTTTTTCAACTAAAGTTTCCATTGCGAGTTGCACTAACCCAAACTCAAGTAGTGCGGCCTTACCTAGTAAATAGCTAAATCTACTACCAGATATTTCTGCAGCACGCTTCATATCAATTATCCCTAAAGACTCTCCTATCTCCATGTAGTCTTTTGGTTCAAAATCAAATTTAGGTTTATCACCTACTGTTCTTATAACTTTATTGTCCTCTTCTCCTTTACCAACTAAAGCTTTTTCTGAAGGAATGTTTGGTATTTGAGAAAGAATATTCATTCTCTCTTCGTTTAAGGTTTTTTCTTTTTCAGATATTTCTGAAAGTTTTTCTTTTAATTCTTTTGCTTGTTTAATTAAGTCATCATCTTTACCACCTGATGATATTTTTTTACTGATTTTATTTTGCTCTGCTTTTAGGTTATCAAATTCAGTAGATTGAGATCTCCATTCTTCGTCTACTTCTAAAAATTTATCAACAAGACTTTCGTCTATGTTTTTCTTTTTGATGCCTTCTTTTACTTTTTCAGGATTTTCTCTAATTAAGTTTATATCTAACATGTTTTAATAATAGCAAGTAATAGGAAAAAAGATAAATAAAAAAAAGTTATCCCCAGAAATTTATGCCTCCCGAGGGCATAAATCTTTGACAGATATTGATATATATTATATAATTTAAAGCAGTTAATAATAATTGAAAACTAAATATGGAGATTTAAATGAAAATAATCTATGGTTTTTTAACAACTTTACTGATTATATTTGGAATTGAAGGCACAGTTCTTGGACAAGATGTTTCTGGTAATCTTTCTTTTATGACTTCCGGAGCATCTCCTATCCCATCTTTTGGTATAGAGGAGCCTGCTTTTTATGGAGATATATCTGTTGATTACGGAAAAGTAATTGTTGTAACTGATATGGCTTTTACTTATGAAGGTCATATATGGTTTTCAGATATATGGTTAAAATATAAACCAATTCAAAATCTTAGTCTTGGTGTTGATTACTCAACCTTTGGTCAAAATTATAGTGATAAACTTAATGGAGATTTGGTTAGAGAATCTACAAGATATCTAGCTTTTGAAGTTTATGGAGAAACCTCTACTGAAATAGAAAAAATGGAAATCGATCAATCATTTAAGTACTGGTACTCTCATGGCATGGGAGACAGAACACTTAATGGTCACTTTTTAATGACAACAACTTCATTACAAAATCTGTTTAAAATTAATTCTGTAGGAATATCTATTTCTAATAGTATTTTCTATATTGATTTTACAGGCGATAATGATGGATTGTTTATATCACCTTCTATATCAGCAAGTCACAACTCATTACCTTTTTCACTGACTTTTCAGGCTGTACCGCCTATTATTTCTAATATTCCTTCAGTAGAAACTCAGTTTAGCTTAATTACCACTTATTCATTTTAAATTACAACTCTAAAATTTAAGGCGCATGAATTCATGCGCTTTTTTATTTGTCTTCTCTCATTAGTGGGAATATTACAGTTTCTCTAACCGGTCTGTTCATTAGAACAGCAAATAATCTTTCGGACATTCCAAATCCGGCTGCTGGAGGCATTCCATACTCTAAAGCTTCTAAGAAGTCTTCACTTAACATTTGAGCTTCATCATCTCCTTGCTCTCTCAGTTTCATCTGCTGTTCAAATCTTTCTCTTTGATCTTGTGGATCATTAAGTTCAGAAAATCCTTTTCCTAATTCAGTCCCAGCTGCTACAATCTGGAACCTCTCTACTTTATTAGGGTTGTCCTCATGACGTTTTGCTAATGGTTCAACTTCAATTGGTGGATCAATTAAAAAGGATGGTTTAATTAATTTTGGTCTTACTGTTTTTTTATAAATTAAATCGATTAATCTACCCTTTCCTAAATTATTTTCTAAATTTATACCTAACTCTTTTGCTTTTTCTTTTAGTTCATCTATAGACGTTTCATTTAAATCAATTCCGGTTTCTTTTTCAAAAGCTTTAAAGTACTCTACTTTCTCCCACTCTCCACTCCAGTCTATAGTATTTTCTCCATAAGTAGTTTCTAGTTTACCGAATATATTTTTAATTATGTTTTTATACATCTCTTCAGTAAATTTCATCATATCATTGTAGTCCCAGTAAGCACGGTAACACTCCATTTGAGTATAATCTTGTAAATGCTCTTTACTCATGCCTTCGTTTCTAAAGATTCTTCCTATTTCAAAAACTTTTTCAAAACCTCCAACTAGTATTTTCTTTAAAGGAAGTTCTAAAGAAATTCTTAAGTAAAAATCTTTATCTAGTGCATTGTGATGAGTTACAAATGGTTCTGCTTCTGCTCCCCCAGGAATAGCTTCTAACACAGGAGTTTCTACTTCTAAAAATTCGTTTTCTTCTAAATAATTTCTTACTGTTTTCCAAAATTTATTTTTTTTAACAAATAAATCTTTTATATCTTTATTTAAAAGAAGATCAAGATATCTTTTTCTTAGCTTTGTTTCTGTGTCTTCAATTCCATAAAAACTTTTTGGTATTGGTCTAATGCTTTTTGTAGCAATTAAAACCGAACTAGCTAGTAAACTTTTTTCTCCTCTCTTTGTTTCAAATACAGGACCTTTAATTTCTAAGAAATCTCCTATATCTACTGTCTCTTGAATAAGTTCAAAATTTTCTACATCACCTTCTTTTATTACAGCTTGAATTTTTCCTGTTTCATCAGATAAATCAGAAAAGATGATTTTACCCATATCACGAAAAGCCATAACTCTACCTACGATAGATTGTTTTTCTTGAGATTTCTCTAGATCAGAAAAATTATTAAGTATTTCTTCAATACTAATGTTCTTCTCTACACGTGCTGGATAAGGGTTACTTTCTTTTTTGTAAGTTTCTAACTTTTTTATTCTGTCTTTTTTTATGTCTTCTAAGCTCATATATTAAAATTTAGTTTAATAATATGATAGCAGAGTAATCTAATCACTACAAAATAAAAAGCATCCATATAAAATGGATACCGGGCTATGCTTTGGTGTTTAGGTCTTACTCTATTTTTGTTATTTTGCAGGAAACTTTACCTTTTGGTGTTTTAATTTCAAATTCATCACCTTTTCTCTTACCTAAAAGGTTAGTTCCTATTGGAGATTCGTTAGATATATATCCCTGCTCTGGATCAGTTTCATTAGATCCAACAATTGTATAAGTGACAGACTTACCATCTCTTTTAATAGTTACTTTTGAGCCAACAGTAACAACATCTGTTTTAGATGGTTTTTTAATGATTTCTGCATTTCTAACAATAGATTCAATCCTATTAATTTTTTGCTCTAACTGGTCTTTTTCTTTTTTGGCTTCTTGGTACTCAAAGTTTTCTGATAAATCACCAAGATCTTTAGCTGACTTCAACTTTTCAGCTACTTCATAGCGACCCTTAGATTTAAGTTCTTCTAACTCTTTTTCTAAAGCATCAAAACGTTTTTTTGATAAGTAAAATGTATCCATAATATTGTTTTTTCTTTTTAGGGTTTATTTATTTGGTTTTCATAATACCACATGAAAACGTCTCTCGCTACTGGAACAGCGTTTAAACTTCCTTCTTGTGAGTTTTCTATTAAAACAAGGATGGCTATTTCTGGATTTTCAACTGGAGCATAACCAATGAAGAAAGCATTTTCGCTAGATTTATTTATACCAACTTCAGCACTACCAGTTTTAGCAGCTATAGAAATTGGCAGATTAGATAAAGAATTAGCAGTACCATAACTTTTTTCAACTGCATCTATCATTCCTTGCTCAACTATATTAAAAGTATTCTCACTTATATCATTTGATATGTCTTTAAGTACTCTTCGCTCTTGTTTCTTTGATACTCTTAACTGGTTTATTTCCCCTCTATTAGCAATCGAACTAATATAGTTAATTAAACCAAGAGGAGTTATAGCAAAGTCTCCTTGACCAATACTTACGTTATAAGTATCACCTAGTAACCAACTTCTTCCTGTAACTTCTTCTTTCCATTCAGGATCTGGTAAAAGACCAATGCTTTCTCCTGGTATATCAATTTCAGTTTTATCACCTAAATTAAATTTATGCCACCACTTATTAAGTCTACTAATACCTAAACCAGTTGTGTCTTCATAACCACCTCCAGTTATATAAAAATACACATTACTTGATCTGGCTAAAGCTGAATAAACATCTACCCAACCATGAGGTTTCCAGTCCATAAATCTTGATGGATTTGATGGATTAAACCTGTTTGGTATTTCTAGGTACCCTGGTGAATAAAAAGTATCATCGTCATCTATTACTCCCTCTTCTAGGCCAGCTATAGCCACTAAGGGCTTTACTGTTGAACCTGGATTATACACTCCACTTACAGATCTATTGAATAGCGGTTCATTATCTCCAAATAAATAATCTTTTATATTATTAATGTTATACGAAGGCAAATTAATTAAAGCTAAAACTTCACCATTTTGAGGATTAACAGCTAAACCAACTGCTCCAGCGTTAGTGCCTAATGCATCAATCTGCTGTTTTAATCTTTCATAAAAATAAACTTGTAAATCTCTATCTATAAAAGTATCTAATTCATTACCTATTATTGGTTTATTAACAATATTAGATTCTTGAGTTTCACCTATTGCATTGGTAATTCTAATTCTTCTTCCATTTACTCCCCTAAGGTAGTTATCATAAAAATACTCTAGACCTGTTTTACCAATAACATCTTCAATGTATAAGTCTGGATTTGATTCTATGTCAGGCTTAGTTACTAAACCCGTATAACCTAAGATGTGACTAAAAGCTAAAGGATGGTAATGATTTCTCGAAAATGAGGGCTCTATGTCTAGTCCTGGTATGTCATATGAAGATATAGAAACAAGTTCATCATGAGATATATTTGTTTTTATTAAAAATCTTCCTGTTGTCCAGTCGTGATTTTTAACTTCTTCAAATAATTCCTCTTGAGATAAATTAAATTTCTTGCTTATATCAATTAAAACTTCTTCAATTGATTTTTCATCCTTTGGTAATCTATTAAAAGAAAGAAACGTTTTAAATGAAGGTTCGTTTTGTAGTAGGGGCTCACCATTTCTATCGTTTATTATTCCTCTTGGAGCTCTTTCAACTTCATATCTTGAAAAATTAGCAGAAGCACTTTTGTCATAAAAATCATAATTAAAAATAGAAATATTAAAAAACTGAATTGATACTACTGAAACAATTATAAAAAGAAATGATAAAAAAAGAGTAAAAACTCTTTTATTTAAAGGAACTTCAAGAAGTTCGTCTTCTGAAATTTTATCAACTAATATGTCCTCTAGTTGTGGGGTTTTATTGTCCATTGGTTTATAAAATTAAATAAAATCAAAAATAATAAATTACCTATAATTACAATATATAAAAGAGGTCTAGCTATTAAAGCAAAATCAAAATAAACAAAATCAAAGATGTATCTAAATAAAAAGAAGAAAATAAAGTAACTGAAAAATAATAAATTAATGTCTATAAAATCATTTTTTACTTTGAATTCTTTAAATAAATAAAAAATAATAAATCCGACTAAAAGAAAAATAATAAATTCATGAATCCATAAACTAAACCAAAACCAAGAAAAAAGAAGAAGAGAGAAAAAAATAACTGGATATATTTTTAAAAATACTTCTTCTTCAAAAAAAATAATTAATGATAGACCTATTAAAACAAGATTTAATGTCAGGTTCATGTCTAATAAAAATAAACTTTCTTGGATTAATAAAAAGAGAGTAATTATAAATGTGTAAATAATCGATTTTGTTAAAATAATCATTATGGAAATTGAGTTAAAACTATAACTTTTCTAACTTCATTTAAACTATAAGGTACATTAACAGAGACCTCTAACCAGGTATCACTAGAGTTATTTTTTACTTCATTAACAAAACCAATTAAAGAATTAAATGGAAATTCTGAAGAGCTATTCAAGACTTCATCACCAGTTGATAATAAAGCCTGTTTAGAAACTAGATCTAGTTTGAGATTATTACCTCCTATTAAAACTGCTTTATTTTCTAATCCGACACTAGCACTACTTTTCCATTCAGAATTAAAAATAGTTTCTATTTCACTAGTAAAATTATTTACATTTATTACTTTACCCAAAAGAAAACCCTCTTCTGTAAGAACTGCCATTTCTTCTGATACACCATCCTTTTTGCCTAGGTTTATAATTATATTTTCTTTACCAGAAAAAGGATATCTTGAGTAAACAAATCCTTCTAATTCCTCTCCTCTATTTGATATTATGGATTTTTCTAAATTTTCTATTTCTGATTTTAATTTTTGATTTTCTAATTTTATTTTTTCAAATTCCTCTAATGAATAAGTAGATGAAAAAATATTATTCATTCTATCTGAAATATTATTTATAAAAGATGAAATTGAAAATTTACTAAAGAAAATCACAATAATTAATAGAAGAAGTATGAATAAAATAACAAAACTTCTAAGTGATTTCATTTGTTTAAATAATTTATTTAGTTATCAAGAAGAGGTGAAGGAAAATTGTTTAATAGATGCTTATAATCTTCAAATTTTTCTGTAATAACACCAGAGCCTCTAGCAACACAAGTTATAGGCTCATCAACAATATTTACTTCAACTCCTATTTCTTTTTCTATAAGCTCATCTATCCCTCTTAAAAGTGATCCTCCTCCACACATATAAATACCGTTTTTATATATATCACCTACTAATTCTGGCGGTGTCATATCAATTAAATCTTTTAAAGATGATGAGATAGTCTTTAATGAATCGGAAATCCAAGATCTAACTTGAGAATCTTTTACTGTAACTTCTTTTGGTAATCCTGTACTAATATCTCTTCCTCTAATAGTTACTTCTAAACTCTCGCTTGATCTAGGAAGAGCAGATCCCACAGCTAGTTTAATCTCTTCTGATGTTGGTTCTCCAATGTTTAATTTTATATCGTTTTTCACACCTTTTATTATTTCTTCGTTAAAATGATCACCAGCTATTTTTAATCTTTTTGAAACAACTATTCCATTCATAGATATAATAGCCATATCTGTAGTTCCAGCTCCAATATCAACAATCATGTATGCGGATGGTGTATGAACGCTTAATTGACTACTAAAAGCTGCAGCCAGTGGCTGCTCAAGTAAACTAACTTCATTAGCACCTGTTTCTTTTAATAAATCAATTACTGATTTTCTTTCAACCTCAGTAAGGTTGGTTGGTACAGTGCCTATAATATGCGTAAACCAGGACCAAGGTAATTCTGAACTTCTTAAAAATGATTGAATCATTTCTTTCGCCATATCAAAATCAGCTATAACCCCATTAGACATTGGGCGAAGAGCCGTTATATGAGAAGGTGTACGGGAAAGCATTGATTTTGCTTGTCTACCTACGGCAACAACTCTGCTAGTTCTATTGTTATAAGCTACTATTGAAGGCTCATTAATAATAATTCCTCTGCCCTTCATATAGACGCGAGTATTATCTGTGCCTAAGTCTATTCCTATAAATTTTTTGAATAATATGTTTTTCATATATTTTTTATAAATTCTTCAATTGTTATTAAAGAAGTTTTATCTTCTGCTCTCTTTTTAACCTCTATTTTTGATTTTTCTATAGTTTTATTACTTACAACCAATCTCCAAGGTATGCCTATAATATCAGAATCATAAAACTTTTCACCAGGTTGTATGTCTCTATCATCATAAAGAACTTCTATATTATTATCTAATAACTTTTTATATATATTATCAGTTTTTTCTTTTAATTCACCTGACGGATTACCAACCAAAAGGAGGTGTACTTTAAATGGAGCGATTGATTCAGGCCAAATTATACCGTTTTCATCATTACTAGTTTCAACAACTGTACCCATTAATCTTTCAATTCCTATGCCGTAAGAACCCATAACAACAGGGTTTGATTTGCCATCACTATCTAAATAATTTAACCCTATCTTTTCGCTGAATCTAGTGCCTAGTTTAAATATATTACCGACCTCTATTGAGGCTTCTTCTCTTAAATCTTTATTATTACACTCTGGACAAGTATTTTGGTCATTTATTATCTCTTTGTTTATAGCTATTCTACAATCATCACAAATAAATATTGTATCTTCTCCTACTTCAGATAAAGTCTGAAATTCGTGAGAGTACTTAGAAAAGCTACCTCCAGAAGCAAAAGTAAAATACGTTATATCACCCAAACCAACTTTTTTAAAAATATTTAAGTAAGTTTCTTTTACTTTGTCATAAAATTCAGACAAAGATTTTTCATCTTCATGAAAACTATAAAGATCTTTCATGGTAAATTCCCTACCTCTAAGTAATCCTGATTTTGCTCTTTCTTCACTTCTAAACTTGTTTTGAATTTGATAAAGAGAAAAAGGTAAATCTGTATAAGAATTTACATTATTTTTTACAGCATCAGTTAATATCTCTTCGTGTGTTGCTCCTAAACCAAATTCTTTTCCCGTGTTATCTTTAAATTTATACATGACATCAGACAATTCATCCCAACGGCCAGTAATTTCCCATATTGATTTAGGGTGAAGAGCAGGTAATAAAACCTCATTACTACCAATAGAATTCATTTCTTCTCTTATAATATTTTCTATTTTTCTTTTTACTCTTAAGCCTAGTGGAAGCATAGAGTAAACCCCAGCCATTAACTTAACAATGTAATTAGCTTTTATTAATAATTTTGCATTAGTAGCAACCTCATCTTTAGGAAACTCTTTTTTTGTTTTTAGAAAAATATCAGATTGTCTCATATTTAATGAAATTTAAAGTATAAACCTGCCTATATCTTTTATAGTAACAAAAATCATAAGAAGTAGAAGTAATATAAACCCAAAAGTATTAATACCAGCTTGAACTTTTGTTGAAATAGCAGATCCTTTTATTTTTTCTGCTAATATAACCAGAAATCTACCACCATCTAAAGCTGGGAAAGGTATTAAATTTAAAATCGCTAAATTCAGAGATATAATAGCGGTTAATTGAAACAAATAAATTAATCCTAATCCAGCAGCATCTTTTGCTATCACAAATATACCAACCGGACCAGTAAGGTTTTCTGCTGCTCCAGAACTAGTAAATAATCCCACTATTAAAGTAACAAAACTTGAAAATATTAAAACTAAACTTTGCCAAGTATAATTTAATCCTTCAATAATAGCTTTAAAAAATCCCATTTCTTCAAAACCCGCATCAACTAAAGCAATTCCTATACTACCCTCTCCTTCTGGAGGGTTTTCTCTTCCCATTAAAGAAACATTGATAGCCTGTTCTCCTCTTAAGATTGATAAATTAATCTCTTCTGTAATATTTTGTTCTGCAAAACTTATAAATTCTTCAACTGATATTGGATCAGTTAATGCTTCTTCACCTGCCCTAGCTTCCGTTATCATGTCTCCAGCTTCAATGCCGGCTAACATTGCAGGAGAATTTTCTGAAACATTACTAACACCTAAATGAGATTCTGCCCCTATCATAAAAACAGAAGATAAAAGTATCCAAGCAAGAAATATATTCATTATGACTCCAGCTAATATAACTACAGATTTTTTCCAAGTCTTTTGATTTACAAAAGCTCTTTTTTTCTCTTTTTCATCTACTTCCTTTATAGATTCCTCGTCCTCTCCAAAAATCCTAACAAAACCACCAAAAGGTAGAAGATTAATACTATACTCTGTTTCTCCTACTTTTTTACTAAAAAGTTTTGGTGGAAAGCCAATGCCAAACTCTGTAACTTTTATTCCAAACATTTTTGCAGCAAAAAAATGTCCCGCTTCATGAACGAGTATTAAAAGTGAAAGGGCTATTATTACTAAAATTATTGTCATAGTTCTATTTCTTTTTTCTTATCTTCTAAAAGTTTATCTATTTTATTATTTATGGTGCCTGTTTCTTTTTGCAGTTCTTCTCTCATTCTAAACTTATCATCCTCACTTATATCACTATCATCAAATGCTTCGTCTATATCTTTTTTTGCTTCGTCTCTTATGTTTCTAACTTGAATCTTAAATTCCTCTATTGATTTCTTTACGCTCTTAATTAATTCATCTCTTCTTTCTTGGCTAAGTTCAGGCAAAAATATTCTTATAACATCACCTTCTGTATTTGCGGAAAAACCTAAATCAGAACCATCTATAGCAGAAAGTACTGGCTTCATTGCCTCTTTATCCCATACTTGAATATGTATTTCTCTAGGAGGCTGTACAGTTATAGAACTTAAATGTTTTAAGGGAGTTTTATTATTATAATAATCAACCATTAGATCTTCTACTAAAGAAGCGTTAGGTCTATTAGCTCTAACTTTTTTTAATTCGTTTTTTAAGGCTTCCTCTACTTTTTGAGCCTTTTCTTTAAAATTAGATATTATGTCCATCAGATGTCTTATTCATAACTTTTATTCCAGTATAAATGTAAGATGTTTTTAAAGCAATTATTGAGATTTTGATTTAAAATTATATTTAATCCAGAACAACATTCCAGAAAATATATAGAAAAGCCAGTGAATTATAAAGCTATATACAAACCCATAATTAAACTGAATAATTAAAAATGGAAAGAATATAGCAGAAATTATTGCCGCTAAAATAAAGTAAGCACCAAAATCTCTACCTTTCGTTCTAACTAGTGGGATATGAATTAAGCCAAACACAACAGCAAAAGAAATAATCATTAAAAATAAATCCATGCCAGCATCTTTAAACATGTCTACCATAGCGATAATGGCTACTTGCTGAAAAACTATATCAGAAGACTTTGAAAAGAAATATCTATTATCCATGTATAAAAAATATTCGCTTGGATATTTTTTAATTATGTCTTTAGGTTTTTCAAATACTAACTTAAAAAATTTATAAATAAAGAAAAATACTACAAAAGATAAAATTAGTATTAAGAGTGGTTGAAATCTAAAATCTTGAAAATAAGGTGTTAATCTTTCGTAGTAAGTTATGAATATAATAAAAGCAAAGAAAAGAAAATAAAGACTAGTTAAAATATAGTTATCTAAATGATTTTTCTTATCTTTTTCTCTAGGATTCCAAAACTCCCAAGCTCCTAAAAATAAAATAATCAGTAAAGCAAAATCAGCTGTTGGAAAATTGTTTAAAACTATATCAATCATTGTCCTAGGCAGTAACCATAATTTAATTCCGTACTCATTCCTTCGACTCTAATTTCAACAAATAAAGATTGGTCTGATTCATTTGATATTTCTTTATTTATGATAATTCCTTCAGGACGTGTTGGCTGATAAGTTTCAAAATTATTAATCACCTCATATTCGGCATTTATTTCTATACAAGTATCTGTCTCACATTTAAATATTTTTTTATTTGTTTTATTTAAAAGAGTAAAAGAAGAGTTAGGAGTTTTATTACTACAATCACTAGCAATGCATGCTTGAGTAAAAGTAGAAAAACATGCTGAAGTAAAATCCGGTAAGTCATTTAAACTATCTGAAAATAGGTTTTCTGCTGGTAAGTTTCTATCTTCTTTATCTTTATCTGGTTTTACAAAATCAACTACATCTTTTAATCCTATTTCTTTAATATCATCGATTGTTATATCTTCAAAATTATCTTTTATTTCGTTTACAGATAACTTATCTAATTCTTCCTGAAGATCTTCTAGGTAAGTTATTTCTCCTTTGAAGCTATCTGATTCTTTTATCTTTTCTTTCAAATTAATAAAATCATTAGATCCTAGTAAAGTGTTGTTACTTTTGTCTTCTGGTACTGTGCCTATTCTATCAGTAATTTCTATAATATTGCCGTCTACAATAAAAGTGTAAGCACCAAAAGCTATGCCAGCAGTTATTAATAATTTTAAAAAGGTATTCATTATTTTTTAATAATTTCTCTAATAACTTTTTCTTGAAGTTTTGGGTTTAAATTAAACCTTTTAATTTCTGATTCTTTATTTAATAACAACTTTAATTTATGTGAATTTTTTATTTTATTTTTGTAATAAAGATTTAATATCTTATCCTCTATGTAGTTTTCTATAGATTCTTCTTTTTTATTTTTATTTTCTTTTTGTAAATAATTTATAGCTCTACCTATTCTGCCGAAAGATTCATTTGATATTTTTTTAGCTTTTTCTTTTTTTATACTGAAATCTTTTTCAAGAATACTCTCTATCTCTTCTTTTTTCATTCTTTCAAAATAGACCTTAAAAAGTCTTGAATACAAGGGTTTTAGAAGAGTTCTAGGATTAGAAGAAATAAATATAAAAGTTGTGTGATGAGGTGACTCCTCAACAATTTTTAACATGCTCCCTTGTGCTTGTGGAGTCATTTTTTCAGAATTATTAATTACAGCAAATCTTTTATTTGATTTTAAAGGTTTTTTATTTAGGATTTTTTTAAATTCTCTTAATTCCTCAATTCCTATAGATTCGTCTTCTTCTGGATTTATTATTATAGAATCTATAAATTGTTTTTCTGTTTTTTTAAATTCATTATCCTCTACATAATTAGCAAGACATAAAGAAAAAAGGAACTTACCTATTTCAGGATCTCCATAAAAAATATAAGCATGACCTAGCTGATCACGCTCTATCAAATCAATAAAGAAATCCTTCTTGTCTTTATGACCGTATACCATAAATTATCTTTTATTTAATAGTGTTCTCTTATAAACATCTAAATGATTAAGGATTGTTGCTGTTCCTTTAGAGACGCAGTAAAAAGGATCTTCAGCTATATAAGCCGGTACACCTAAAGCTCTTTTGAAAAACTCATCTAGATTTCTTAACTGTGAAGAGCCACCTGAAAGAATTATGCCTTTCTCCATAATATCAGCTGCAAGTTCTGGAGGAGTTACATTAAACACGGACTGTACTTCATTTACTATTTTTACTAAATAAGAATTTATAGCTTCTGCTACCTCATTAGAGTTAACAGTTAAATCTTTTGGTAAGCCCGTACCCAAATCTCTTCCTCTTATCTTCATTTCTAATTTTTCTTTATTAGACATGGCAGTACCAATATTTATTTTTATGTTTTCTGCCGTTGTCTCTCCTATAGCTAAATTATATTTTTTCTTAATGTAATCAGATATTGATTTATCAAATATATTACCAGCAACTCTCAAACTAGAACTCTCAACTATGCCACCTAAAGATATAACGGCGACTTCTGTGGTTCCTCCTCCAATATTCACAATCATATTACCCTCTGAAGAATGGATAGGAATCCCAGCGCCCAGCGCAGCAAGAAGAGGTTCTTTTACTAGATGTACCTCCCTGGCTCCACCCTCTTTTGCAGCGTTCATCACAGCTCTGTATTCTGTAGAGGTTATTCCTGCAGGAACAGATATAACAACATCTGGTTTAAAAAAATTAAAAGAACCTAAGCTTTTACTAATAAAATATTTAAGCATTCTTTGAGTTATATAGTAATCAGCAATAACTCCTTCTTTTAAAGGTCTATAGGTTACTATATTATCTGGTGTTCTACCTACCATTTCTTTTGCTTCTGCTCCAACCGCTAAAACAGATCCTTCTGGTTTTTGTAGAGCAACTGCTGTTGGTTCGTTAATAACTATTCCTTTTTCAGGAAGAAATACTAAGGTATTAGTTGTGCCTAGGTCTATGCCTAGTTTTCTTACAAACATGTCTTATTTACTTTAATCTTTGAAGTCCTTAAATTCAAGTATTAAGATGAAACTTTTTCCAACCCGACCCCCTCCATCACAACAACTCCAAAAAAGATAAAACCCCAAGGGGGGTTTATCTTTTTTTCCATTGTTGTGGTCTTCTTGCTTTTCGAAGTCCTGGTTTCTTTCTTTCTACCATTCTGGAATCTCTAGTTAAGTAACCTGCAGCCTTTAATTTAGATTTCCATGCCTCATCGTTTTCTACTAAAGCACGTGAAAGCCCCATTCTAATAGCCTCAGATTGAGCATTTATTCCTCCACCCTTAACTTGAACAGTAACGTCAAATTCATTATCAACAACTTCAAAGGGTTGTTTAACTGTGTCTATAAATCTTTTTGATGGAAAATATTCATCTAAAGATTTTTCATTAACCACAAAATCCTTCTTTTTAGCTGATGGATAAATTCTAACTCTAGCGGTTGCAGTTTTTCTTCTGCCGATACTTTCTATATATTTATCTTTCTTGACTGTCGAAGTTTTACTGCGTCCTTTCACGGTCTTTGCTGAAGACGAAGCAGAAGGTGATTTTTTTGTTTTTGTTTTCTTAGTTACTTTTGTTTTTGGCATAATTATTTATTTTTCTGATTCTTCTATTTTAAGATTCTTTAATCTGGTCTTAGATAATTTATTTTTTGGCAACATTAGTCTAACCGCATGTTTCAATACCCATGAAGGATCTTCTTCAAATATTTTTGAAAATTTCTTCTTCTTCAAAGAACCAACCCTAGTACTGTGTCTGTAATAAATTTTTTCATCATATTTATTACCAGAAACTTTTATATCTTTTATATTTTTAACAATAACTTTATTATTACTTGCTAAACGAGGATCATATGAAGGATCATGTTTTCCTTGTAGTAAAATAGCTATTTCAGATGCTACTCTACCTAATTTTTTATTTTTTGCGTCTATTATATGTTCTTTTTGCATGATTTTATACAAATTCTATTTTAGCTTTTTTAGATCCAT
Organism: Minisyncoccota bacterium; assembly: GCA_040880505.1. Classification (GTDB taxonomy): domain Bacteria; phylum Patescibacteriota; class Minisyncoccia; order UBA6257; family GWB1-50-10; genus JBBDIH01. Next base: position 55,409 of record JBBDIH010000212.1, on the reverse strand, counting down.
CTTGTACTCTTCTTTCTGTTTGTTTAATTATTCTTGTATAACCTCCATTTCTGTCTTGATATTTTGGAGCTATTTCATTAAATAATTTATAAGCAGCATCCTTAGGCAAAACTTTTAAAAGCAATCTTAGTCCTTGAAGGTCTTGTTTTTTCCCTTTTGTTACTAGTTTTTCTATATATGGTCTTAACTCTTTTGCTCTTGCTTCTGTAGTCATAATAGAACCATGCTGAACAAGATTGTTAGCTAAAATTTTCATAAAGGCCCTCCTTTGACCTCTTTTTCTTCCAAATTTTCTACCTTTCTTTAAATGCCTCATGTTTTATTTCTTAGGTTTCTTTTTCTTTTTCTTTGTTGTTTTTGTTTTCTTCTCTTTCTTGTCATCTGAATCTTCATCTGATGAAGATTCATCTTTTTCTTTAGATTCTTTAATCTTTCCACCGCTGCCCTCAAATATCTTTAGAAAATGATCTCTTAAAATATTTGTTGATTTTTGTAATGCACTACTAGGAGTTATAGATCCGTCTGTTTCTATAATTATTTTGATTTTATTATAGTCTGTTCTTTCACCAACACGCATGTTTTCAACATCAAATTCAACATTAACTATAGGTGAAAAAATGCAGTCTAGCATAATTGTTCCTACTGGCAATCTTTCTGATTTTCTATTTTCAGCAGGTACGTAACCTAATCCCTTTTCTACTGTTACTTCCATTTCTAAAGAACTTTTTTTGCTAGAAAGATGTGCTATTACTAGATCTTTATTAACAACTTCCACTAAAGTAGTTGACTCAATATCTCCTGCCTTAATCTCTTTAGCATCTTTTACTTTTAGTTTTAAAACTTGAGGTTCATCAGCATTAAATTCAAACCTAATTTTTTTCAAATTTAAGATAAATTCAACCATATCTTCCACTACTCCAGGAATTGTAGAAAACTCATGTTTTACGCCTTTTACTTTTATTTGTGAAATAGCAGCACCCGGAAGAGAAGAAAGTAAGGCTCTACGTAAGGAATTAGCTATTGTAACTCCATAACCAGTATAAAGTCCTTCTATGTGAAACTCTCCTCTATTTCCTTTTTCTTCAACTTTTTTTACCTTTACACTATCACTTAAGTATGAATATTTCATTATTGTAATTTAAACGATTTATTAACGGTTGTAAAATTCACCGACCAAATTAATATCAAAAGGATGAATTGCATCCTCTGTTGGTTCTCCAATACATTTTCCTTCTTCCTTATCTGCATCTGCATTCATTTCTAACCATTCAGGTGTTTTATGTTTCTTTAATGTGTCACCTAAATCTTCAAACATTTGGATTTTTCTAGATTGTGGTCTAATTGAAACTACATCACCCTCTTCAACTTGATAAGAAGGGATTGTCATTTTTCTTCCATTTACCATAATGTGTCCATGAGAAACTAACTGCCTAGAAACTCTTGGTGCTCCTGCTATTCCTAAAAGAAAAACAACTCTATCTAATCTTTTTTCTAAAGTAGAAACTATCTTATCAGGCTGACCAGAGTATTTTCTAAAAATGTTTTCCATTTGATTGTTAGTTAAACCATAAACAATTTGTATCTTTTGTTTTTCTTGTAGTTGTCTTCCATATTCTGATGGTCTTTTCTTTCTTTTCTGTCCGTGTTGACCAGGACCATAGGGTCTTCTAATCATTACACATTTATGTGAATTACACCTTTCTGGTTTTAAGAAAAGTTTTTCTCCTAGTGCTCTTTCTTTTTTTTCTTTTATTTTTCTAGACATAATTAAAAATTATTTTGATTACACTCTTCTTGGTTTTCTTGCTCTAGGTCCATTATGAGGAATCGGGGTGATGTCAGTAATTGATGTTATATCAAATCCTTTTGCAGATAAAGTTTTTACAGAAGAATCTCTTCCACCTCCAATACCTTTTATAAATACATCAACTGTAAAAGGTCCAGTTTTCTTTAATTTTTCTGCTATAGCTTCTGCAACCTTTGAAGCAGCAAAGGGAGTGGCTTTTTTAGGTCCATTAAAACCTAATGAACCAGCAGTCATCCAGGCTATCATTTTACCTTCCTCATCAGTTACCGAAACAAAAGTATTATTATATGAGACTTTTATATAAACTCTGCCTTTCTTAGATTTTGCTTTTCTAACAGTCTTGCTGGCTTGTTTAGCGCTCTTTTCTTCTATAGCTTTTGCTTCTTTTACTACTTCTTCTTTAGTTTTTTCTACAATTTGTTTTTTGCCCATATATATATTATTTCAATTCTATTTTTCTCTTACCGCTACCAGCAGTTTTTCTAGTATTACCTTTTCTGGTTCTCATGTTTGTTTTGGTTCTTTGACCTCTAACAGGTAAACCTTTGGCATGTCTAGTTCCTTTATAACTGTTGATATCTTTTAATCTTTGTATATTTTGTTTTATTACTTGCCTTAATTCACCACCTATTTTGTATTTTTTATCTAAAATAGATTGTATTTTATTAACTTCAGATGAATCAAGATCTTTTGTTCTTTTTTCAGGATCAATTCCTGCTTCTTCTAAAATATCTTGCGCAGAAGAAAACCCCACTCCATATACATAAGATAGAGATATTTTTATTTTTTTATCGTCTGGTATGTTTACACCTACAATTCTCATTGATTTAAATTAATTTATCCTTGTCTTTGTTTATGTTTAGGATTTTTACAAATAACATAAACCCTTCTTTTTCTTCTGACTATTTTGCAGTCTTTGCAAATTTTTTTTACTGAAGCTCTAACTTTCATAATTTTTTATAATCTTCTTATAATTCTTCCTCTTTCGCTGTTTTCGTTTGGCATCTCTACAGTAACTGTATCTCCTGGAACAACTCTAATTCTATACATTTTCATCTTGCCTGCTAAATGAGCCAAGACCTCTCTTTCTGAGTCGTCAGGCATTTTTACACTAACCCTGAAAAGGAGACTTGGTAAAGCCTCCTCCACGGTCCCTTGGAGTTTTATTACTTTATTATCTGCCATTAATTACAGTTCAAACATTGTATATTTACTGGAAAACTATGTCAACCTTGTTTTCTCTATCTGGTATAGACTTAACCCAGAAAGGCCAAAGACTTACGTCTGCTTTTTCTAATTTTGGTATAGAAAACATTACTGACCTTATTTCTATCTCTTGCTTTCCTAATATTTGAGCTTTAAAAGAATTTTCATCTAATACTGGTTCTACCATCAAGCTACCCGTCATATCAAAAGTCATAATACCTTCTTCTTCATTTACAGAGATATTACTATATTCGATATTATCCTCATTTATGGAAAAATCAAAGTCTATACTTGGATCAAGTGATGTGACTAAACTTTGTTTTAGTTTATCTTCTTCAAAAACAAAAACAGTTAGCTCTCCCTGAGTAAAAACTGTAAACATTCCATCTTGATTAACTGTTTCATTTACTTGTTCTTCTATAATTTCAAATTCTATAGCTTCTTCTAATAATTTAAATCCTGGAGAGTCTATAATTAATATCTCATTTTTTAAAGAGTCTAGTAAAGCTTGTCTTACTTCTGTTTTAGCTGTGTTTATGTCTTCTTCTGTTGGAAGATTAGTTTTTCCTATAAAGCCCCCTATCATATCTCCATCTGGAATAGCATAAAATCCTTCATATCTTTCCATTAATCCTGACTCTCTAAACCCCGGAATGGTCCAGATATGATCACTTTCAGGTGAAAGATTATAATCATCACCTGACTCATCAGCCGTTACCGAAACTTTTATTCTTGATGGAGTAATAACTCCGTTTTCAACATCAGCTCCTGGAATTGTAACAGCCTCATTTATTCTATATATTTTTCCGTCTGGAGTCTCAAATCTTGTAGTAGCTACAAGAACCTGAGGAGATGAGCTGAATTCATTGTAAATATAAATCTCTCCAGTAGCATATCTTTCTACTTCATCTTCTCCACTAGCTGAAAAATACATTTCTATATTTTTAGAGGATTTAATAATTTCTCCCGGAAAAGTAAAATTGCCATTATTATTCAGTTCTGACTGGCTAACTTCAGTTGATATATTAATTTGATTATTTAAATTTATTGCTGTTTCAGCTAAAGAAACTGAAACTGTTGCTTGAGGAAGTATTTTTGTTACCGTAATAAATCCTAAAAACAAAATTACAATTCCTGAAACTAGTAAAATCTTATTATTAGGTGATGGTAAGGATAATTTAAAGTTTCTTTTCTTTTTTTCTTTATTTTTTTTATTTTGTTTTCTTTTTGGAGTGTGATTGAAGAAATCTGCATAAGCTTTATCTTTCTTTTCATCCTCTTCCTTGGAGCGTCCTCTAGGAATTATATCAGAGACAAATTTTTCTTTTTTTCCAAATATTGGGTTTACTGATTCTATTTTTGCTGCTTCAGCCATCTCTTCTATTGATTTATCTGTTGATTCAATTGCCACGTCTTTTCCAAATTCATCAGCTACTTCTTTAATAGAGTGAAAGTTATCTGGATCATCTTTTAAAATAGAATCATCAGGTATGTTTAAAATTATTGTAGAAGCACTAGAGTTCTCTATTTCTTCTAAAATACTATCTACGTCCTGTTCTGGATCTAGAAATATTTTGTTTATTTTGCTCATTTTTTATTTGGTACTAACCATTTAGATCTTCTATTTAAAATTTTATTCAAATTATCATAATGAGGAGAATAAAATATATAACAACCAACTAAAGCTAGGTAGTCACTATTTAGGTTAATTTCATCCTCTTCCTTTAGATTAATAATAACATTTAATTCTTTTAATTCTAGTATTTCTTTAAAGTTTATATGATTTAATGATTTTTTCTTTTTAAGATTATTTTCAAATATATTTTTTTGTATATTAATGTATATTTTTTCTTTTTTACTTAAAGAAATTGATTTTATAATATCGTTTATTTTTTTAAAATGGGGTTTTATAGACTTATCTATTCTTCTTTTAAGTTTGCTAGAAACTCTTTTATTAAAGTACCTATTTAATATAGATTTAGAGTCTTGCTTATTTGTTTTTAGTAACTTGCTTACTTCATTAATTAACAAATCTAAACCCCAGTCAAAAGATTTTTTAAAAGAAACATTATTATTCTTTATACTAAACAACTCTGTTTTTTCTGTTCCGCAATTTAAGACGAAGCCTTCTCTATCAGATAATAAAGACGATGTTGTGCTGTTTTTTTCTATTACTTCTAAAGTTTTGCCAAAAAAATTAAACTCAGAAACATAAGATAAAACATCTCTAGGTATAAATGTTCCTTTTATTTTTATATAAAAATTTTTACCCTTTATGCCAACTGGATCAATTACATTATGGGAATCAATTAAAATATCTGCTACTTCTATACCATATAAAGTCATATCTAAATCTGATATTCCCATTTTATTTGAAGCCCAAGTTCTATATTTATTTAAAAATTCCCAAAGTCCTTTAAAAACTAAGTTATCTAATTCACTTTCTGTTATCGGAGAATCAGGTGTTGATCTTTCTATTTTAAATGATCCTTCTACTGTAGTCGCTTTATCCCCTTTTAAAGCTAGAATAATCTTGTCTGCTTTTATGTTTTGTTTATTTAATTCTTCTATGCTTTTTATTTTTTGGGAATTTATAACCTCTAAAATAAAATCTTTATTATTAATATTAAAATCTACTTTTCTTAAAAAAGTTTCTGATTCTTCAAATACTATATATTTCTCTATTTTTTTCATCACTCATAAGTATTATATCATTGCTTCTATTAATAAAAACCACCGATCAGTAAGATCGGTGGTTTTAAGCTTTAGTGTAAGGGTTACTTACGCTTTAGCTATGTTTATAGCTCTAGGACCCTTTTCAGAGTCTTCAACTTCAAAAGATACTTCTTCACCTTCTCTTAGGCTGTCAAAATCAACGCCTTCAAGATTGTTTGCGTGAAAGAATAAATCTTTTTCTTCGCCTTCTCTTTCGATAAAGCCGAAACCGTTTTGGCTAAGTTTTTTAATTTTTCCTTGCATTAAATAAAATTTTAATTTTTTTATTACTAAATATATGTAGACTCGACCACTCCCCACTATATCTGCAATAACTAAATCTATGCTATTAGAGAAGAATTGTCAACAAGAAATAAAAACCTTGACTTTATTAAGAGTAAATGATAAAACTATTTATAGAAAATAAACAATTTTTCCTGACTCCGTGAATACCGATTTATGTCGGTACTCCTTTCTACTCATGGCGGTTTAGATGATATCTAAACCGCCTTTTTTTATTTTATGACTCCCTTTATTCTTCTAATACCCTTTGATGAGGATTGTTCTTTTTTTAATTTAAAACTTCCTATTTCACTAGTCTTTTTAACATGAGGTCCACCACAAAATTCTTTTGATACTACTTTACCATCTTCATCTTCTATGAAATAAACTGAAACCATGTCCGGATATTTTGCTCCAAACTCCATCTCTGCTCCAATTTTTTCAGCTTCTTCTTTGCTCATTTCTTTTCTAATAACCTTCATATCTTTTTTAATCCATTCATTAACAAGCTCTTCAACCTTAGATTTTTCTTCGTCTGTTAGTTTTCTATCAAATGAAAAATCTATTCTTAATCTTTCTGGAGTAATATTACTGCCTCTTTGTTTAACCTCTGGACCAAGAACTTCTTGAAGTGCAGCTAATAACAAGTGGTGTACGGTATGAAGTCTTACAGTTTCCTCACCATGATCAGCTAATCCTCCTTTAAATTTACCCGCTGTAGCTGATTTTGATCTTTCTTGATGCTCTTCATATAGGTTATTAAATTTATTATCGAAATCATTCTCTAATTTCATTTCTTTTTCTTTTGTAATTTCTTTTGTTAACTCAACAGGAAATCCATGTGTAGAAAAAAGTAAGAATGCGTCTTCTGCAGTAATTACATCAATTTGTTTAGATATATTTATTTTTTTCCCTGGCTCTACTTTTGATGCTTTCAGTTTATTAAAAACCTTCAAGCCATTTTCTAATGTTGAATAAAAACTATGTACTTCTTCTTTTATAGTTTTTATTATTTTTTCTGAGTCTCCTAATTCTGAGAAAAAGCCTTTGTAATTTTTTACCACAACAAAAACTATATCTTTTATCCATTTAATATCTTTTATTTTATTCTGATAAAGCTTAAAGGCTAAGCGTCTTATTAATCTACGAACAACATATCCTTTATCTGTATTGCTGGGATTAACTCCATCACTAATAGCAAAACAAACTGCTCTCATGTGATCAGCAATTATTCTTTTAGAAGACTCTTTAATTGAATCATTATATTTATCAATAACAGAAAATATAGAAGTAAATAAATCTGTTTTATAAGGATCAGTAGTTTTCTGCTTAACAGCCGTAATCCTTTCTAGTCCCATCCCAGTATCAACATTTTTTTGTTTCAATTCTCCAATTACTTCTCCATCTTTTTTGTTGTATTCCATAAACACGTTATTCCAAATTTCAACTACCTTTTGATCTTTATCTGCTTTTTCAAATTCTTCTGGAGAATTAATACTTAAATTACCTGTTAGGTCATAAAATATTTCCGTACTTGGACCACAAGGTCCATTATCTCCTGGACTCCAAAAATTATCTTTAGATCCTCTATAAAATATTCTTTCTTCTGGGACTCCATTTTTAATCCAAATAGCTTTTGATTCATCATCTTTTGGAATACTTCCTTCTCCTCCAAAAACAGTTACATAAATCCTCTCTAAATCTAATCCTAATCCTTCTTCTTCATTTATTAAAAAATCATAGCTCCACTCTATTGCCTCTTCTTTCCAGTAATCACCTAAAGACCAGTTACCAAGCATCTCAAAAAAGGTAAGATGAGTATTATCACCTACCTCGTCTATATCACCCGTTCTTAGGCACTTCTGGGTATTAACTAGTCTATTACCCTTTGGATGCGTTTCTCCTAGTAGATAAGGCACTAAGGGCTGCATTCCAGCGGTAGTAAACAGGGTTGATGCGTCTCCTTCTGGAACAAGAGAGGCAGAAGGGATTACTGCGTGACCTTTGTCTTCAAAATATTTTAAAAACTTTTCTCTTATTTCATTACTTTTCATAGTTATAAATTTCTGGGGATAACTTTTTCTAAGATCCTTCTAGTTCTTTTGCTTTGTCGTGTTCTCTTATCTTTTCTAAAGCTTTTGCTTCAATCTGTCTAATTCTTTCACGAGTAACACCAAAAACTTTACCAACTTCTTCTAGGGTATGTGTAATGTTATCTTCTAAACCAAATCTCATTGAAAGAATCTTTTGTTCTCTATCAGTAAGATCTACAAGAATATCACTAATTTGTTCTTTTAATAATGCTTGGCTAGCTCTTTGATCAGGAGATAAACTTTGTTCATCTTTTATTAAATCAGAAAGAGTTGAGTCTTCTTCATCATCTCCTATAGGAAGCTCTAAAGAAATAACTTCTTGGGATATCTTTTGAACATATCTAACTTTTTCTACAGGAATACTCATTTCTGTAGCTATTTCTTCTGGTAGAGGTTCTCTTCCTAGTTCCTGCATAAGCTGTCTTCTTACTTGAGAATGTTTAGTAATTGTTTCAACCATATGAACAGGAATTCTAATAGTTCTTGAGTAGTCAGCTAAAGCTCTGGTTATTGCCTGTCTTATCCACCAAGTAGCATAAGTTGAAAACTTAAATCCTTTTGTGTAATCAAATTTTTCTACTGCCTTTGCTAAACCAATATTACCTTCTTGAATTAAGTCTAAAATACTTAAATGTGGACTCCTGTTTACATAACGTTTAGCCAGAGAAACAACAAGTCTTAAGTTTGCTTGAACAAGGTTCTTTCTAGCGTCTTCATCGTTTTGTTCAATTCTTTTAGCTAATTCTCTTTCTTCTTTTTTTGTAAGAAGAGGTGTTCTTCCAATTTCTTTCAAGTACATCTGAACAACATCAGGTAAGCCACGTTTTACTTTGCTGGCTTTTTTAAGTTCTGTAATGCTTATATCATCTGAATCTGAAGTCATTAAAGGAGCAGACTGATTAACCTTAATACCTTCGTCGGCTAGCTTGTCATAAACTTCTTCTATGAACTCTATATGTTCCTCTATTTTAGGAAAGTAGTTTAATACTTCTGAGTCAGTAACAAATCCTCTACTAGCACCTCTTTCTATAAGACTCTTCAAAGCCTGTTCTTTTTCTTCTTGTTTTATTTCTTTCTTAGTTTTTTTCTTTGCTTTCTTTTTAGTTACTTTTGTTTTTGAAGATTCCTTTTTCTTTTTCTTTGGTTTAGTTTTTTTCTTATGAACAGCCATATGAGGTCCTAATTTATAATAAAGTTTTCCACACTTAGGACATCTTTTTCTTCTTTTTGTTGTTTTCTTTTTTGGCATTTTATTTTTTAATAAGTTTTTTTATCTTCGTTTTTTAAAGAATTTATGGTTTTATAAATTTTATCTAATCTAGCGACTAGCTCTTCTTTTTCTTTTTCTGTAGAAGCCTTTTCTTTTAATTTTTTTAATTCATTACTCCTATTCATCAAAAATTCTATCTTGATTGATTTTATTAATTCAGTAAATTCATCCTCTAAATCTTTGTCAGAAACATTCTCAGAAATAAAACTAGACTTTAAATCTATTAACCCCGCTAGTTCATTTTTGGGGTTATCTATTACTTTCCTATACTTTTCAGGAAAAATGTTTTGATTTTCTTTTAATATAGTTAAAAACTTCTCTTTGGTAAAGGCTAGTGTTATTAATCTTTCTGAAACTAATTCATACCTACTCTTGTTATTTGTTTTATCAATTTTCTCATTTAAATTGACCTTTTTAGTTGATTTTTCATTTTTATTAGTCATTTCTCCTCTTAAAGATGTTTCTGATACTCCTGATTTCTCTGATAATTTAGATAGCCAAATATCTTGCTCTATTTTGCTGTCTATTTTTTCTATTTTACTTAATACATGTCTTACTATCTTCTTTTTTCTATTTATGCTTAATGGTTTTTTATTCGAAAAATAAAAATTAATTAAACGCTCAAATGCTGGTTTTGCTTCTTTAAGTGATTTCTTAAAAAAACTAGAATCATCTATAAGAGCTTCGGCTGGATCTTTATATTTTCCTAAATTTACAGCTTTTGTGTGAAAATCTAGTTTACTAAATATATCTAATGATTTTTCTAATGCTCTCAGACCTCCTTGATCATTATCAAAAGTAAGTATAACTGTATCTGTTATTCTTCTTAATTTTTCTAAGTGTTGTTTAGTAAGAGCTGTTCCCGAAACAGCAACAATGTTCTTAATTCCGTACTGATAAGACATTAATAAATCCATATTACCTTCAACTACCAAGGCAGCCTTTTTCTTTTTTATATGAATCTTTGTTTTGTTAAAGCCATATAAAATCTTTGATTTTTTATATATGGGACTAGCTGGACTGTTAAGATATTTTGGAATATTTTCATAAACTTCATCTTTAGTAAAAACTCTACCGGTAAAAGCTACTGTTCTATCAATTTCGCTTACTATAGGAAATATTATTCTTTTTATGAATCTGTCCTTGTACAGGCCTGAACTTCTTTTTGTTGATACACCTGCTTTTTCTATTTCATCTATTTTGTAGCCTAATTGTAATAAATGTTTTGTTAGCTCTTCTCCTCCTGGAGCATAGCCTAACTCAAATTCTTCTATTGTTTCTTTGGATAAGCCCCTGTCTTCTAAATATTTTAGGGCTTCTTTATTTTTGCTTAATTTTTCTACAAAAAAATGTTTTGATTTTTCATTAATCTCATATAAAGTATCAAATATTTTTTGCTCACCCTTGCTAAAAGTCTTTATTTCTATTCCAGCTTTATCTGCTAAAAATCTTAAAGCCTCTGGAAAATCCAAATTTTCATATTTCATTACAAATTTAATAAGGTCTCCTCCCTCTCCACATCCGAAACAATGCCATATCTGGCGTTCGGGAGAAACCATAAAAGATGGTGTCTTCTCTTGGTGAAAGGGACAAAGACCTTTAAAATTCTTTCCAGCTGGATTTAAATTTACGTAAGATTTTATAAGATCAACTACATCAATCTTATCTTTTATTCTTTCTACATCACTTGGCATTACTTATTACAATAACCCAATTTACTCTACAATAACAACTCCTGTGTCAGATGCAGACGAATGATTATGATAACTCCATTCTCCTGGTTGACCAAAAGTAAATGACCAACTATCACCTGTAGAAAATCTTCCACAAGCATCAAAAGATGTTACTCCTTCATCACTACAATGCTCCTGCAGGGATGTTCCACTGTAGTTCTCATGAGTTGGATGCAAATCAGAAGCAACCCACATATCCTTTGAGCTTTCATTTACAAAAGTAACTACACCACCTTCTTCTATGGTTATTTCATTTGGTGAAAAACCAGAATCAGTGTAAGTTACTACACTGTCTTCTATTACAAAACTTTCTTCATTTTCATTTACTATTATTTCTTCTTCATTAATTACTTCATTTTCTGAAGGGTTAAAAAATAATATAGCTCCAATAGCAATAACAATAACAATAACAATAATTAATGCTACTATTAATCCTTTTTTATTCATTTTATTTTGTTTTTAATTATTTCCGACTAATTCTTCTGCAACATTTTGAGGAATAACGTCGTAGTGATCAAACTCCATAGAGAAAGAGCCTCTACCTTGAGTCATTGATCTTAATATGGTTGAGTAACCAAACATTTCAGAAAGAGGAACCATAGCTTCAATTAACCTGATTTTATCTCTATCTTCCATTTTATTTATTTTTCCTCTCTTAGAATTAACGTCTCCAGTTACATCACCAAGAAATTCATCTGGTGTTACTACAGCAACCTTCATGACAGGTTCAATTAAACAAAGTCCAGCTCTTTTAGCTGCGTCTTGAAAAGCCATTGAGCCAGCAATTTTAAAAGCGCCGTCTGAAGAGTCTACTTCATGAAAAGAGCCATCATAAAGAGCAACTTTTATATCGGTCATAGGATAACCAGCTAAAATACCTTTATCCATTGCTTCTTTTATGCCCTTCTCAACAGCAGGAATAAATTCTTGAGGAATACTTCCTCCTTTAATTTCATCAACAAATTCAAATCCAGTTCCTCTATCCAGGGTATCTATTTTAATTTTAACGTGACCATACTGTCCTCTACCACCAGACTGTCTAATATATTTACCTTCAGCTTTGGCACTACCTTTAATAGTTTCTTTATAAGCAACTTGAGGTCTTCCCATATTAGCTTCAACACTAAATTCTCTCTTAAGTCTATCTATAATAATTTCTAAATGTAGTTCTCCCATTCCAGAAATTATTGTTTCACCTGTGTCTTCATCAGAACTAACTCTAAATGTTGGATCTTCGTCTTGAAGTTTTCTAAGAGCAACACCCATCTTTTCTTGGTCTGCTTTTGTTTTTGGTTCAATTCTCACAGAAATAACAGGTTCTGGGAATGTAATGTTTTCTAAAATAATTGGATGATCTGGATCTGTAAGAGTATCCCCAGTTGATGTGTTTTTTAATCCTACAATAGCACCAAGATCTCCAGCGTGTATTTCATCTACTTCTTCACGGTGATTAGCATGCATTCTAAGCATTCTACCTACTCTTTCTTGAGCTTCTTTAGTAGCGTTATAAACATAACTTCCTTTCTTTAATACACCTGAATAAAGTCTAAAGAAAGTTAATGTTCCAACATAAGGATCTGTAGCAATTTTAAAAGCTAAAGCTGATACAGGCTCATCATCATCTGGTTTTCTTTCTATTTCTTCTCCTGTTTTTGGATCTTCACCTTTAACTGGAGGAAGATCCATAGGAGAAGGTAAATAATCTATAACAGCATCCAAAAGTAATTGAATTCCTTTATTTTTCAAAGCAGTACCACAAAGTACAGGTATAATTTTAAGAGAAATAGTAGCTTTTCTTAATGCTGCTTTTAATTCTTCTAACGTAATTTCTTTACCTTCTAAAAACTTTTCTACTAATACTTCATCTGTTTCAGCAATTTTTTCTATTAATTCAGCTCTTTTTGTTTTTACTTGCTCCTTCATTTCTTCTGGAACATCTTTTACTTCAATGTCTTGCCCTTGGTCACCTTTAAAGTAGTAGGCTTTTTCTGTTAATAGGTCTATTACACCTTCAAAACTAGCTTCTGCACCTATTGGTAGTTGAATAAGGACAGCCTTGTCAGTTAATCTTTCTAGGATAGATTGATAGCTCTTTTCAAAGTTAGCACCTGTTCTATCCATTTTATTAATAAAGCAAAATCTAGGCACCTTATATTCATCTGCATAATGCCAGTTAGTTTCTGATTGAGGTTCTACACCAGCCACACCATCAAAAATAACTACAGCACCATCAAGAACTCTTAATGATCTTTTTACTTCTACTGTAAAATCAATATGTCCTGGAGTATCAATAATATTTACTCTGTGTTCAAATTCATCTTTTAATTCTTGTAATTTATCTGGATCTTCAACTCCAAATCTTTTGTGAAATGGTGTCCAAAAACAAGTTGTAGCAGCTGAAGTGATTGTAATGCCTCTTTCTCTTTCTTGTTCCATCCAGTCCATCACAGACTCACCTTCGTGAGTTTCACCTATCTTATGAGAAATTCCTGTATAAAAAAGAATACGCTCACTAACAGTTGTTTTACCAGCGTCAATGTGAGCAATAATTCCAATATCTCTAACTTTTTTAAGTGGGTATTTTCTTGCCATTATATTTTATTAATTAAATTTATATTTTAACGAAGGAAACTAGCAAAAGCTCTGTTTGCTTCTGCCATTCTATGCATGGTTTGCTTCTTCTTGATTGCTTCGCCTTCATTTTTAGCAGCCTCTATTATCTGTTGAGATAATCTTTCATGCATTGGTTTACCTTTTTGATTTTTTGCTGCAGATATAATCCAGTTACAAGCAAGAAAAAATTTTCTTTCTTGTCTTACTTCTCTAGGAATTTGGTAGTTAGCACCACCAACTCTTCTAGATACAACCTCAACTCTAGGACTAACATTTTCTAAAGCGTCTTCAAAAACTTTAACTGGATCATTTTTTGTAACTTCTTTTACTCTTTCTAAAGATGAATAAAAAACTTTTTCTGCCACAGATCTTTTACCATCTTCCATTAAATAATTTATAAAACGACCCATATCAATACGTCCGTGTTTGGTGTCTGGTTTATGTTCTCTTTTTTTGTAATAAGTACTTTTTCTCATTTATTTGTATTTTTACTCTTCACTCTTTGGTTTCTTAGCACCATATTTAGATCTTTGCTCTTTTCTGCCTTGAACACCTTCAGTATCAAGAACACCTCTAACAACATGGTATCTAACACCTGGAAGATCTTTTACTCTTCCACCTCTAATTAAAACAACAGAATGCTCTTGAAGATTGTGCCCTTCACCAGGAATGTAGGCCGTTACCTCAGAACCGTTAGTAAGTCTTATTCTAGTTACCTTTCTTAAAGCTGAGTTAGGTTTTTTAGGTGTCGTTGTAAAAACCTTTAGACAAACTCCTCTCTTAAAAGGAGATGGGTAATCTACTGGTTGGTTTTTTTGAGTATTAAAACCAAAACTAAGAGCCGGTGACTTAGGCTTTCTTTTTGGTTTCTTTCTTCCTTTTTTAATTAATTGATTGATTGTAGGCATATTTACAGCTTAAAGCTTATATTTTTTGTTTAATAACGTCAAGTTTTTAGTATACAAGATTATAGTATAAAAATAACTAATAAGTAAACCTAACTAGAATTGAATTAAAAAGCGGGTCCTATTAGATTAATAAAACTTGCCCAAGCAATTTGTCCCATTATTAGTTCTGAAAAGAATGAAGTCAACTGAAATATTATTCCTCCAAATAATATTAGGAAAAGAAAAACTATCATTATTCCTCCTATACCAATGCTTTGTATAAAATATGAATATTTTTGAGGTAATAAAACGCTAAAGATTTTAGAACCATCTAAAGGTGGGATTGGTAGTAAGTTAAATACAGCTAATAATATATTTAACATAACAATAAATCCTAGAGCCATGATAGTGAAATCTGGAATATAAGGAAAAGAAAATCTAAGAATTAATCCAAAAACCAACGCCATTAATACGTTTGATAAAGGACCGGCTAAAGCTATCTTAAGAGGTCCATATTTATGATCTTTAGTTAATCTTCTTGGATTATAAGGAATCGGCTTAGCCCAACCGATAATAAAAGATGATCCGGTTGCAAAAAGTAAAAGCGGTAAAATAATAGAACCAAACATATCTAAATGTTTTATTGGATTCAAAGTTAACCTACCAGCATCTCTTGCTGTATTGTCTCCTAAGTATTCAGCTACATATCCATGAGAAAGCTCGTGAATAACAACTGAAAAAAGAAGTATTATTAATTGAAATATTAGAAATTCCATTTGTTTTTAACTATTCTAACACAAAACTAATTTTATTTTAGATTTTAAAAATAATCTGCTATTGTATGAACATGAAAAAAATAAAAGAAAATCATCTAAATTTAATATTAGTAGTTTTATTATTAATCTTTACCGTAGGTTTTTGGATAATTTCTAGTAATATAAATGAAGTTAATAATAATATTTCTAATTTAGATAATAAGTTGGAACCTTTATATAGAGAGTATAATGCTGTTGGTCCAAATGGTTCTGGAAATACAGAAGATGACTCAGATGATAATGAGGTTCAATCGATATCAACTGCTATAATTTTCGAAAAAGAATCTAGTCCCCTACTTTCACCACAAACAAATTTAACAATTACTGTAGAAAATATATCTAAAGATGAAGAAGGATTAGTTAATGTAAGTTTTAGAGTTTTCACAAAAGAAGCAAGTTCATACAGCGCTTTTGATTCAGTTAATACTTTTGAGGCTGTTATCATGGGTGGACAAAGCCAAAAACCACTAAAAACTAATGGTCCTCTAGATTCTATGCCGCCTCAAAGCGTTGTAAATGGCGAGGCATCATTTAAGATAGAAGGTAACTCTGATGAGTTTATATTACAAATAAATAGTAGTGATGAAATAAAATTCTATTTATTTAATTTTGAAGAAAGTTCTTATGAAGAAACAGCTCTAGGATAGTAAATCTACATACTTCTAGATATTCAAAACTAGAACAATCGAGTTGACATAACTGTTTTCTCTATATAATCTATAATCTGTAATAAAAAACTATGCGTAAATGCGAAAAATGCGAAAAATCACATAAGATGGGGAGAAAAAGAAACCTTTTGAGAGGACATTACAACCCTACCCCAAAGAAAAAGAAAAAAGCTAACATTCAAAATGTTAGAGTAGAAAGTTGGGAGAATGGTAAAAAATCTTCTCTTTGCACACAGTGCATTAAAACTCTTACTAGAAAAGTAATTTCTTAACTCTTAAGATAAATAAATCCTAGTTACTGCCCTTATCAATTTTTTCAAAAAGTGGTGAGGGTTTTTTAATTTTTACCTTTTCTAAAAAGTTTAAAACCTCAGAAAAAACATCATCAGACCAATTATCAAAATCTAAACCAGTTAGGTTTACTAATTTTTTATAAGTTTCAATTAAAAGAGGTTTTATTATGACTTGCAGAGCTAAAACTACTAATAAAGCATTGGTTATTATTTTTTCTTTATCTTCTTTTTCTTTTTTCCAGGGTTCTTTTTTTGTTAAATATTTATTACCAAAATCAGAAAGACTTAATATAGAATCTAGATAATTTCTAAATTGATTATTTTCAAGATTTTTTTCTGCTTCTTTAGTAAGGTTATTTATTTTATTTTTTACTTCTTCCTCTATGTAATTTTTATCAAAAGAAACATCTTTAGCTAAAGTCAAAGTTCTATTTATAAAATTACCTAAATTACCAATAAGAACATTGTTATGTTTATCTATAAAATCATCCCAATTAAAATTTGAATCAGAGTTTTCTGGCATTATAGAGTTTATATAAAACCTAACAGAATCTAGTCCATATTTTTCTATAATCTCTTTTGAATCTATGGTTACTCCTCTACTTTTTGAAAATTTATTTCCCTCAAAATTTAGATATTGATTAATCACGTGAACATCTGGCAAGTTTAATTTTTCATTATATAAGTGAAGCTCTGCCGGCCAAAACATTGTATGGTATGGAAGATTATCTTTACCCATAAAATAAAAGTGTTTTGCATCTTTATTTTTCCAAAAATCTTCCCAATTATTATTTTTAGTTTCTGACCACTCTATAGAAGCACTCAAATAACCAATAACAGCTTCCCACCAAACATAAAATCTTTTATTTTCTATGTTTTCAATTTTTTTATTGGCTGGAATTTTATCAATAGGAAAAGGTACGCCCCATTCTAAATCCCTACTAAAAGATCTAGAATTTAAACCTCTTTTTAGCCAATTTTTAGTTTCTTTCATCACCCATTCTTTCCATTCGCCACTTTTATCTTTAAAGTACTCTTCAATGAAAGGTTGTAATTTTTCTAAATCAAAAAAGTAATGCTCACTTTCTTTTAAAATAACTTTATTACCAGAAAGTTTACTTACAGGATTTTTTAATTCTCCTTGATCTAAAACTCTGCCACAATTATCACACTGATCACTTCTTGCTTCTTCAAAATTACAATGAGGACATTTTCCTTCTACGTACCTATCAGGTAAAAATCTTTTTTCTTTTTCATCATAATGTTGTTTAGATACGTCTTTAAATATGTATCCCTTTTCTAAAAATTTTAAAAAGAATTCTTGAGATATTTTTATATGGTTTTTAGTATTTGTTTTTGTAAAAATATCAAAAGATATTCCTGCTTTTTCAAAAAGATCTAAATGTTTTGGGTGATACTCATTAACTATTTCTTCTGGAGAAAGATTTCTCTTTTCTGCCTCTATTGTTATTGGCGTTCCAAAACAATCAGAACCTGAAGCCATTAAAACATCTCTTCCTTTAAATCTATTAAAGCGAGCAAATATATCTGCAGGTAAAAGATAACCAGCTAAATGACCAACATGTAAATCACCATTTACATAAGGCCAGGCAACTCCTATAAATATTTTTTCTTTATTTTTCATTATTAAATCTTTTATTAACTATACAATACAAAGCAATCCTAAAAAAACAGAAACAACCCCACAAGGAGGTTGATTCTGGTTGTTTCGCCTAAAGATTTCCCGGCTATTTGCCATGTGGGTTCCTGCAGTAGATAGCCTCCGAACGAATCAGCAGACTAACACTATATAGGGATCCCTTTAAAAACTACGATCCGGAATCTAAAAACGAAACCTATTTATAATATACCAAAAAAATATTTTTTAATCTATACCAAACCTCTTATAAACAAACGGTTTATTTTCATCAAACCAGTATTCTATTTCGTGAGCTGCTTCTTCTGGAGTTTCGGATGCATGAACAAGATTTTGAATAGCTCTTTTCTCTTTATTTGCTAGTGCTGGAGAGTCTACTGAAAAGTCACCTCTTATAGTTCCCATATCAGCATCAGACGGCATGGTTGGTCCTACAATTTTTCTTACCATGTCAATCGCATGAACACCCTGAATAATCATCTTGACCATAGGAGCAGAAGTCATAAACTCTATTAACCAGCCTCTTACTTGTTTTCCTATTTCCATTGGATCATCTGTGCCAACCTCTTCTTTTGCATCAAGATTATACTTTTCGTAAGTCTTTAAAGTTTTTTCTCCTACTCTTTTTATCCAGGCTTCATCTTTTGGATAATGACTATCTATATCTTTTTCTGTGGCTTGAAACATATCAAGACGAACGATTTTAAGATCTCTTTGCTCTATTCTTTTAATTACTTCACCCACTAAACCTTTTCTTACACCGTCTGGCTTTACCATTAAAAATGTTTTTTCTTCTTTCGGATTCATTTTTTTATAATTTTCTTAAGAAAGTTATCCACAGTTATTTATGTCCTCGGGAGGCATAAATTTCTGGGGATAACTTTTTACTTATCTTTTTTATCGACTTTAATATTTAACTCTTTTAATTGATTTTCATCAACTCCACTAGGTGCACCCATCATTAAGTCTCTTCCATCTCCTGTTTTTGGAAAAGCTATAACTTCTCTTATGTTTGGCTCTCCAAAAACTATTGATAAAAATCTGTCCATTCCTACGGCCATTCCACCATGTGGAGGAACACCATATTTAAATGCTTCTAATAAGTGGCCGAATCTATCTTCTACGTCTGATTTTGAATGACCTAATGCCTCAAAGATTGCAGAAAGTAATTCATAATCATTTATCCTGATTGATCCTCCAGCTATTTCGTAACCATTCAATACTAGATCATACTGCCTTGCTGTTATTTCTCCTGGATTATTATCAAATTTGGTTTTAAAGTCTTCTACACTCTCAACGTCAGGTTGAGTAAATGGATGATGAACAGCAGCCCATCTTTTATCTCCTTCTTTGTACTCAAAAGCAGGAAAATCAGTAATAAATAGAAAGGCTAGCTCATCTTTATCTTCTTTGTTCTTTCTAATGTCTGGCCTATCATTTCCATAATCTTCCATAGCTTTTGCGTACGTCATGCTTGGGATTCTTCCATTTTCATCTAGTGTTAATTTTTTATCTGGAAATAATTCTTTAACTAGAGACAAAAACATTTCTTCTACTAATTTTTTTATTTCTTCTTCAGAAGTAAAGCTTAGCTCAAAATCTAATTGAGTAAACTCTGGTTGTCTGTCCCCTCTAGTATCTTCATCTCTAAAACATCTAACGATCTGGAAATACCTTTCCATTCCAGCAACCATTAAAAGTTGCTTGTATTGTTGTGGTGATTGAGGAAGAGCATAAAAATTACCAGGATGAGTTCTTGATGGCACTAAATAATCTCTTGCTCCTTCAGGAGTTGATTTACCTAGTATTGGTGTTTCTATTTCTATAAAGTCTTTCTTTGATAAGTACTGCCTTATATAAGAAAATATTTTACTTTTAGTCTTAAAGTTCCTGTTTAATCTTTTTCTTCTTAAGTCTAAATACCTATACTTCATTCTTATTTCTTCTCCTATATCATAACCATCACCTTCAATTGATATTGGTGGAGTCTCAGCCTCTGCCAATAAATTTAGATCAGTTATACTTATTTCGTGTTTACCAGATTCAATGTCGGGATTTATCATGTTTTCAGGTCTTGCTTTCACTTCTCCAGTAATCTCTATAACCCATTCTGGTCTTAACTTATCTGCTTTTTCATAAACCTCTTCATTTTTTGCATTGAAAACTACTTGAGTTAAACCAGTTCTATCTCTTAAATCTATGAAGATAAGTTTTCCATGATCACGACGAGCGTCTACCCAACCAGACATCTTTATTTCTTCTCCTTCAAATTTTGATATGTTTTTACTTAAGATTCTCATTTTTATAAATATTTATTTTATCACTAGTTAAGTCAATTCTAATTGTACCATCTAAATCGTTTCTGAAAACCTGAGAGCCTATAGAATCCAAATTATTTAAAGTATCTTCTGTTGGATGTCCATAGCTATTTTTACCTACTTGTATAACAGAAATAATTGGTTTTACGGAGTTTAAAAAATTAATAGATGATGAATAACGAGAGCCATGATGAGGAACTTTTAATATTTCTGAAGAAATATTTTCATTTATAATTTTATTTTCTGTTATTGATCCTATGTCTCCTGTAAATAATGTGTTTATAGATTTATAAGTAAATTTTAAAACAAGAGAAGATTCATTAATATCATCAACTAATAAAGAATTTTTAGTGGGGTGTAAAATTTCAATTATAAAATCCTTATACTTTACTTTGTCTCCTTTAGATACTTTTAAAACTTTTATTTGGTTTTCATTTAGAATGTTAGCTAACTCTAAAAAGCTAGGATTTTTAGTATTAACTCCATTATAAACAAATAATCCAATTTTATAAGTTTTTATAATATCAATTAAGCCTCCAAAATGATCTAATTGAGAGTGAGAAAGAAAAATAATATCTATATATTTATCTGTTAAACCTAATACATTATTCATCTCATGAAGTGCATTTGAATTTAGTGGGCCTCCATCTATTAGAAATTGTATATTATTTTTATTTTCTCTGATGTCTATTAACTGACTATCTCCTTGACCAACATTAAAAAAATAAATTGAAATACTATCTTTATTAAAATAACTAAAAAATAAAATGATAAAAGCAATAAAAGCCAATATCATAGTCATTGTTTTATTTTTATTTTCTTTTGTAAAAAATGTTTCAAACATAACTTAATATTTTTGTTTTTCTAGAAGAATAAAAAATTAAGAATAATAAAAATAAGTAATAAATAATAAAACTGAAGATGCCAATTTCTAATGAAATTAATAATTTAAAATCAGCAAAAAATTCTATTATTTTTATTTCTAAAAACAACAAAGAACCAACTATAAAACTAATAAATAAAGAAAATACATGTGAAAGCTCATACATTAAAAATAAAATAAAACCTAAAGCCATGGTTGAAGGTATAAGTTCTAAAATAGCTACATTAGCCAATAAAGAAATTAAAGAAAAATTATCAAAGTTAATTATTAATATAGGAGCAACCATAACTTGAGCAGAAACAGTAGTTAAAAAATTATCTTTCCAAGATAAAAATCCTAAATCATTTTTAAATTTAATTATTTTATGAAATATTGGTTTTAAATAGATTATTCCTAGTAAAGCTAAAAATGAGAGTTGAAAACCCACGTCATAAATTAAAACTTTAGGGTTAATCAAAATCATCAATAAAGCAGAAAAAATCAAAGCATTCTTCATATCAAAAAATCTTTCAGAAAAATGAGCCACTATAACTAGACCTCCCATTATAGATGCTCTCACAATAGATGGGTCTGCTCCGGTCATGATAGTAAACCCAATAATAAAAAATAAGGCTAAAAATAAAGATTTCTTTCTAGAAAGAAAATTAGAGAAAGTAGAAACAACTGAAAAAATAATAATACTTACATTGTAGCCAGATAAAGCAACCAAATGAGTTGTTCCACTAAGACTTAAATCTTTTTTGAACTTATCTGTTAAGCCACTAGTTCCTCCTAGTGTAAGTCCGGTTAAAAAACTTGCTTCAAGTGAAGGTAAACTTTTTTTAAAAGAATTCTCTACCTTATTTTTAAAAGAAAATAATTTTTCTTTTATTATCGATTGAGGTTCGAATCCTGTTTTATTTATTTCTGGATAATAAACTACTCCTGTTATTCCTTCTTTTTCTAAATATTTTTTATAACCCTCAAAAGAAGTTTCACTTAAATTTCCTTTTACTAATAATTTATCACCATAATAATAGCCTGGATAAATATCAGTTCTTACTAATATTTTTCCTTTTTTAGATTTATCTACCTCTAATACAATCTCTTGAAAATTATTTTCTTTGTTTGGATTATCAATAACGGTTCCTATAAATTCATTTTGATCTAATAAAAAATCATTTTGATGAAATTTTAAATCACTCCATTGATAGTAAATAGAGCCGATTGAAATTAACGGTAATATAAATATAAAAACTAAAAACTTATTCTTTATAAAAGATATTATTAATAGAAATAATATCAAAATTAAATTTATTAATAGAATTTCTTTATTTAAACCAAAACTTTTTAAAGTTACTCCTAAGAGAAAAAATAACCCACTATAGAAGAAAACTTTGTGCAAAGGCATATAGTTTTATTTTAATAGCAAACAACTATTAGGCAGATAAAAGTTATCCCCAGAAATTTATGCCCTCGGGAGGCATAAATTTCTGGGGATAACTTTTTAGTAAGACTAAATAAACAATGCGCCAGGTTATGGCGTATTGTTTATTTTATTACTCCACCACCTATCATTTTCTCATTTTTATCATATAAAACTGCAGATTGACCAGGAGCAATAAATTTTTGAGGCTCCTTGAAAATAAGTTTAAATTCACTGCCCTCTTTCTTTAATTTAGCTCTAAAGGTAGGTTGTCTATATCTTATTTTTGCCATTACTTCTATATCATTTATCGGGTTATTTGATATAGAATTTACATCAAATAAATTAACATTATCTTTAAATAAAGCTGGGTTGTCTTTGCCTTCAGCAACTGTAATAACATTGGATTTAACATTTTTTTCTACTACATAATGAGGCTTTGTTTTTACGTTGCCTTTTATTTTTAAATTTTTATTTTTCTCCGCTAAATCAAGTCCATGTCTTTGACCTATAGTGTAAAATTCAGCTCCTTCATGGCTACCAATTTTATTACCTTTTGTATCCAGTACATCTCCCGTTTTTTTAGGAATATAATCGCTTAAGAAATCCACAATAGAAACATCTCCTAAAAAACATATCCCTTGAGAATCCTTTTTATCAGCAACAGGTATTTCATTTTCTCTAGCAATATTTCTA
This sequence comes from Minisyncoccota bacterium, assembly GCA_040880505.1. Taxonomy (GTDB): domain Bacteria; phylum Patescibacteriota; class Minisyncoccia; order UBA6257; family GWB1-50-10; genus JBBDIH01. Next base: position 32,068 of record JBBDIH010000212.1, on the reverse strand, counting down.
ACTTCTGATTTCTGATATTCTCCTATTGGAAATAAAGAATGTTTTAAGTCATCTTGTGTTAAAGTCCATAAAAAATAACTTTGATCTTTGTTTTTGTCTTTTCCCTGATAAAGATTAAATTTATCATCTTCTTTTTTTAAAATTACATAATGTCCTGTAGCAATATAATCTGCTCCTAATTTCAAAGCATGATCTAAAAACAAACCAAATTTTATCTCTCTATTACAAGCTACATCAGGATTTGGAGTTATACCTTTCTCGTAACCTTCTACCATGTACTGAACAACTTTCTCTTTATAACTTTCTTCAAAATCAAAGACATAAAAAGGTATTTCTAGTTTTTCAGCTACTCTTCTTGCATCCTCTGCATCACGTTCTGCACAACCATCAATGTTATAGCAACGCATGAAAACTCCGGTTACATCATAACCTTCTTTTTTTAAAAGCAGCGCAGTAACACTAGAATCTACTCCTCCACTCATTCCTACAAATACTTTTTTTTTGTTTTTGTCCTTGTTTACTAACATGATATTTTCTAGAATAGTTAATACTAAATTACTAATCAAGCAAAATGCTTTCATATAACGATTTAAAACCAGGTATAGAGTTTATAAAAGATGGAAATCCTTATGCTGTCTTAGATTATTTACACGTAAAAAAACAACGTGGTAAACCCGTTGTTCAATTAAAAATAAAAAATTTAATATCAGGTAAGGTTATTGATTACACAGCTCGTCAAAATGAAAATTTTGAAGATGCAAATATTGAAAAAATTCCTGCGGAATTTATATATGAAAATAGAGGCGAATACTGGTTTAAAGATCCAAAAAATCCTAGTAAAAGATTTAGTATTAATGAAGAAATAATAAAAGAAGATAAATATTATCTAAAAGAAGGCATTAAATTAACAGCAATAGAATTTAAAAACGAGATAATAAATATAGAACTGCCAGTAAAAGTAGATTTATTGGTTACAGAAGCTCCACCAAACATAAAAGGAAACACAACTGATGGTGGAACTAAGCAAATAAAACTAGAAACAGGACTAAAAATAAACGCTCCTCTATTTATAGAAAGAGGAGACACTGTAAAAGTTAATACACAAAAAGGAGAGTACGCTGAGAGAGTTAATAAAAATTAATCTTCAGAATCGTCTTTAGATGCCTCTTTTAAAGCGTCTTCTATAAGGTTTTTTAATCCACCTATATCAACATTGGACTTATTTTTGTGTTTGTCTTTTTTTGTTTTCGGAGGTTCTGGTTTTGAAAGAGCTTTTTCTAATGACTCTTCCTTTTTACTAATTTTTTTCTGATCTACCGCATCATCATTAATCCATTCTTTTCTTAGGCCTCTTTCAACATGGTCTTTTCTAGAAGCATATTTTTTTCTTGAATATTCAATTATTGTTTCTTTATCAGAAGCTTCTGATAAAGGCTCTCTTGGTTCTAAAGTTGCAGCAGAAAAAGGTTTTGAGGCTACACCATCTATCATTAATTTTATAAGAATATGAAATTTAGGAAGGTTAACTAGGTCGTTTTCATCATACTCTGGAGAAAACTCTTTTTCTAAAAATTCAGCATCATTTGCACCTATTCTAAAACTAACTAATGTTCCCACGTTACCAAAAATAGCATCTCTAACTTTTGTATTTCCATCACTTACAAGTTGGCTTATATACTGATGAGCTAAGGTAAGACTAAGTCTATATTTTCTTGCTTCAGAAAGAATAGTGGCAAAAGAATCAGTGGCAAAATTCTGAAATTCATCAACATAAAGATAAAAATCTTTATAATCTTTATCTAAATCTTTTGCTCTAGACATGGCAGCAAGTTGTAGTCTAGTAACCATCATAGCTCCTAATAAAGAAGCGTTATCTTCTCCTATCTTTCCTTTAGATAGATTAACAATTAATATCTTTTCTTCATCCATTATTTTTTTCATATCTATAGATGATCTAGGTTGTCCTAAAATATTTCTAATTAAAGGATTAGTTACAAATTGTCCAACTTTATTTTGGATAGCTCCTACGGCTTCTACTTGATATCTTTGAGAATAACTAGCAAATTCATTTGCCCAAAAATGTTTTACTACTGGATCTTCTAATCCTTCAACTACCTTTTTTCTATATTCTTTATCAGAAAACATTCTCAGAATTCCAACTAAAGTTGCTCCAGGATACTCAAGTAAAGCTAATAAAGTATTGTTTAAAATATACTCCATTCTTGCTGACCATACATCTGGCCAAATCTTTTTGAAAACACCCATCATGCTAGAGGCAATTAAATGACGAAGTTCTCCACTGACCTGCTCTAAAGGATTAAAAGCCATTGGATGGTTAGTGTCTGATGGATCAAAGTAAATAACATCTTCAAGTCTTTCTTCTGGTATAAATTCAAGAAGTTTTTCAGCTAGTTCTCCATGAGGATCAATTATTCCTACGCCTCTACCCTGTTCTATGTCAGATATAGCCATATTTTCTATAAGAGTAGACTTTCCTACTCCAGTTTTACCAACTATGTAGATATGGCGTCTTCTATCATCAACTTTAATACCGAACCTTTTTTGTTCGTCTCTAAAATTAGTTTTTCCTATTGGTGTAATTTCTTTTTTCATAAAATTATTCATCTATTGGTAAATCAACTGGTGGTCCACCTTTTTTATTTGTAACTCTTCTAAGTATAGGTGATTTTACTCCTCCTATTGGGAAATGGTAAAGAGTAGCTAATTCTTCAACATTAAAAACAGAAAATTTTCTTGGAAACTCTCTAACTCTCGCAAAAGCAAATAATTGCCTTTTCTTGCGAATTATTTTTCTTTTTTTAAAAGGTTGTCTTGCTATAGTCATAGTTGCTAAATTTGGTCTCAAAGAATTAAGATCAGGAATATTAAATTGTTGAAGAGCTCCCATAACTCCACTTATATTAGAGCTAGTAAAATCATCTTTTCTATCTATATATAAAAATCTCAAGCAAGTATCAAAACCAGTTTTAGATATTTTTTCTTCTATTGCTTCTATCTTTTTTCTATTTTTATTTGAATTATTACTTTTTTCTTCTTTCTTATCAGACCCATCATCCCATACAGGAGCCCTGAATGGAGCTACTAATAAATTACTTAAGAACTCTGCTAAATCTTTAAATATAGTACCTATAAAAGCAAAGGGGTTATTACTTTTCTTCTTCTCTCCCCTTAATTCTCCTATTAGTTCCTCGGCTCTTTTAACCCAACTACCATCATTTGGTCTAATCAATAATTGAAGCCAAATAGTTTCATATGATTTTAGTTTATTCATTATCTCCATCATGCTGGCTATTGGATCTATTCTTTTTTCTTCTTTTACAGGGTGTTCAAAGTATTCATAAGTTCTAATTGGGTAAGCATCATCTCTTGCTAAAACTATATCAGTGCCAAAAATATCATACTCACCATCGGGAACGTCTTGAGGAAAAGATTTAACATAATCCTCTTCTTCAGAAATCAAATTTATTTCTGCTTCTGGATACTGACTATAAACAGCAGACTCAATCATGTTCCTGTAATTTTTAGGCATTCTTACATAAAAATGAATTCTTCCAGCTCTACCAACTATTTCAAATGACATCCAACCTTCTATCTTTCCTTTAAACCATTTATCAACAAATCTTACACCAAAAGAATAACTAGCTTGGACAGAAGTAAATATCTGCTCCATAGCTTTTGGAGTTTTTTCAATTTCTTTGGGTATGCTTATTTCTATTAAGTTCCATTCTATTCCCCTCTTATACTCTTCTCTTTTATAAAAAAGCCAAAGATCAGCTAATAAAAGAATTAAAAATGGAGGTATTATTAACCACCAGTATGCTAAAAGCACCGATTCAGTAAAATTTATAAATTCAGTAACCATTATTTTCAATATACCCTAAAATGGAGGTATTTAAAAAGGCGTTGCAACGCCTTTTTAAAAATTAAACTAAGAAACTTTTATATCGTACTTACCGTCATCAAGACGTTTAAAATGTTTTTTATTCTGAAGGTTTAACATTATAGTGTTTTCCTTTAGAATCTTTTTCTTATTAACTAGTTCTACTACCTCTTTTTGAGTTAGAGGGCCTTTTTGTTTAAGTATTTTATTAATAACATCTTTTACGGTTCCTCCTTCATAATCTGAATCCTTTAGATAATAAGTTCCACGTCCTACTAAAATAAATCTATTATCTTTTATAACTTCATTATGAACAGTTTGAACGTGCATTTTCTTTTTATCTAAGCCTAAATCATTAATTGATTTTGCTATCTCTCTGAAATGAAGAGGTTTTTCTTTCTTTTTTAAAACTAGATAAGCTTTGTCTCTTACTACTTTTGGTTCTATTTCTGGCCAATCCTTTAATCCAAAATCTCCAAACACATTTGTGCCAAACTTTTTAGATATAGAAAGATAATTATGAGACTTAAAACTATCAAGTTCGTCTAGATGAACTTTATCATCTAAAATTTCCTTTTTATCTTTTTTCCTGAAATACTTAATTGTATTTTTTACATACTTTAATAAGTTTTCTTTGTCTTTTTTATTTCTGTACCAAAAAGCTTTAAAGTTATTGTTTTCTTTATTAAAAATTGGCTTACTAGCTACTAGAAAAATAAACCTGATTTTATCTTCTACATACTTTGTTGGTTTAATTTCATTTATATGAATAAGATCATTTATTAAATAATTGTCCTCTCTTACGCCTCCTGATTTTTCTAAAAAATTATCAGCACTTTTGATTAAATAATCAAACTCTTTTTGTAAATCTGATTTAAGTTCTTTTATGGCTTGTGCTTCTATTTGCCTAACTCTTTCTCTGGTTATACCAAAGTAATCTCCAATCTCTTGAAGTGTTAATTTTTTGCCATTTAAGCCAAATCTGTCCTCCAAAACTCTTACTTGTTTTTCTGAGAAATTTGAAAGTAAATTATCTATTGATGTATCTATGTTTTTCATATTTTTGTTTTTTAAATAATATCACTTATTAGAATACTAGTCAAATTTATTCTCTTCTCTTACCCCATGAATAAAGCATAGGGCTAGCCAAAAATATCGATGAGTATGTACCTACTATAGTTCCTACTAAGATAGTAAGAATAAAGTAAAATAATGTATTAGGCCCCATAATTAACAAAAAGACCAAAACCAATGTAAGAGTTAATGAGGTGTTTATAGATCTCATTAATGTTTCGTTTACACTTTCATTAATAATCTCTCTTAAAGGTCTATTCTTGCCTTTGTTGATAAGGAGGTTTTCTCTAATCCTATCAAAAACAACAATAGTGTCGTTTACTGAAAAACCTAAAACAACTAACAAGGCTATTATAATAGTAGTATCAACTTCTACCCCAAGAAAATAACCCAATACTGCAAAAACTCCGGTCGGAATACTAACATCATGAATTAGAGTTATTAAAGTAGTTATGCCGTACTTCCAAGAATTTATTGGTTTAGAAACTTTTCTAAATGCCCAAGCAACAAATAAAGATATTCCAAGTAATACAAAAAATATTGCCCACATAGATTTACTTCTAAGTTCCTGACCAATTACAGGACCAACACTGTTAAAGCTTTTTTCTTTTAATCCACCAAACTCTACTAATAGTCCTCCTTTCATTTCTTGATGTCTTTCTTCTGATATTTCTGGTAAACGTATTATTGTGTCGCCATCCGAAAGAGAGCTTGCTGTAGCATCTATTCCATATTCTTGAAGAATAAATCTGCTTATTTCTGTTGGCTCTGCTTGTTCTTGTAATTCTACTCTCCATTCTGTTCCTCCCGCTAAATCAATTCCTGGTTGCAAACCAAAGACACCAATAAAAATCCAACTTAGTAGAACTAAAGTTCCAGATACAGCGAAAAATATTTTTCTTTTATTTATTACTTTCATTGATCTTATTTTTATAAAATACTCTCATCATTGTTCTGGTTATTGTAATAGCACTAAACATACTCAAAATAACACCTATTAAAAGAGCCAAAGCAAATCCTTTAACAAAACTAGTTGTAAATAAGTAAAGAATAACACAGCTGATTATTGTTGTTATGTTTGAGTCTCTAATAGAAGACCAAGCTCTATTAAACCCTTCTTCTACGGCTTCTTCATATGAAGATCCTAATTTTAATTCTTCTTTTGTTCTTTCAAAAACAAGAATATTAGCATCAACAGCCATACCAATAGAAAGAATAACACCAGCGATTCCTGACAAAGTAAGAGTTATAGGAATTAATTTAAATAATCCTAGTAAAAGAGCTGCATACATCAGTAATGCTCCAGCTGCAAAAAGTCCCATTTTTCTATAATAAGCAACCATAAATATTATAATTACTATAAAACCTAAAATTCCTGCTTTAATAGATTTATCCAAAGAATCTTGTCCTAAGCTTGAACTAACTGTTTGTTGATTAACTAGTTCTATTGGTGCGGGTAACGCTCCAGCATTGAATCTTGCAACATTCTCTTTAGCTTCTTCTATTGTAAAGTCTCCTGTAATTTGCGCTTTTCCACCAGCTATCTTAGCTTGAACAACTGGACAATCTTCTTGAAAGCTTCTTATTTCATCATCTATAAAAATACAAAGATTATTACCAATATTTCTACCAGTTACTTCTTCAAATATATCAGCTCCTTCGTTATTAAATTCTATGCTCATTAAAGGTTGGCCTGTTGTTTGTTCAAAACCTAAAACAGCTCCAGAGACATATCTTCCAGTAAGATCTGTTCTTACGAACTCTCTTTCTCCTTCATCGTTAATTCTAGCTTCTCTAAAATCTAGTGTAGGAGTCTCGCCTATCTCATTAATAGCCTGGTTAACATCCTGAATTCCAGCTAACTCAACTACTAATCTTTTAGCGTTATCTGTCTCTTGGGTATAAACTTTTGGTTCACTTACTCCAAATATATTTACTCTTCTTTCTATAACATCTCTTAAACCAGATATAACAGTTTCCTGGTCATCTATATCAACTTCACTAAGATCAATGTCATAAACTAAATAACTACCTCCAGATAAATCTAGTCCTAATTTCCAAGGTCTAAAATCACTAAAATCTTCCCAAGCGGGTTGATAAATAAAGAAAGCCGAAGCTATTGAAATTATTATTAAAAATATAAAAAGTATTACTGTTTTTCTCATGGATAAATTCAATGTTTATTCTACACCTATAAAATTTTAATGACAAATTAAATGGTTTTTACTGCTTTAAATGATTTAAAGAATACTCAAGATCAGAATTTACTTTTTTACCTGGGTTGAATATGTTCTTAGGATCAAATATATTTTTTGTCTTTTTGAATAATTCTATAACCTCTTTACCATACATTTTTTCAAGATAAGGTGAACGTATTAAACCGTCGCTATGTTCTGCTGTTATTGAACCACCAAGCTCTAACACAAGATTATAAACTTTTTCTGAACATTCCTTAATAATTTTCTTTGTATCTTTATCTTTTGGGTTCATTAAAGAATAAATATGGATATTACCGTCTCCTGCATGACCGCCTAAGGCATAGGTCATTTTATCTTTATAAGAATCTAAAATTTTATAAAGCCTTGGGAAAAATTCAGGTAAATTATCAGGAGAAACAATAACATCCTCTATGAATGGCTCTGATCTTACATCTCCTTTTAAGTGGTGCCTTATTAAATTAAAGGTTTCTCTTCTTATGGTCCAGTATTTTTTTGATTCCAGTTCATTACGTACTAGATGAGTCTCTACTCCTTTAAATTTCTTTATTGCTTCTCTTGTTTTTTTAGCTTGATTATTTACCTCTTCTTCTGAATCTCCAGTAAACTCAGCTAAAAGAATTAACTTTGGAAAACCTATCTTTAAAGTCATTTTTGCTTCAGGGCGAAAACTCCAAATTAATTTAATTAAATTTTTAAGCCCTAACATTTTTACAAAACTAAAAAAGTACTTCAGGACAAGCTTTAAAGTTTTATCATCATAAGACTCAAAACTTTCAGGTTTAAATTCTAAAACTTTATTTACTAAAGAACCTAAAGACTTAATGTCTTTCATGAATATAACTAAAAGTTTTTTATGTTCTTTTGGTTTTACTAATTCAAACTTTGCTTTTGTTAAAGCTCCCAAAGTTCCTTGAGAACCCACAAAAAGCCTAGTTAAATCAAAGATATTATTCTCTTTATCCCAAACATTCCATAAAGTATATCCGGCTGAATTTTTTGAAACTTTAGGTTTTACAGATTGTAAAAGATCATAGTTTTCTTTTATTAAAGAAAACATTTTTTTATATATTTCACCCTCAAAATCTTCTTGATTTATTTTTTTCTCTAACTCTTCTTTGTTTAGAGGTTTAAAACTGTATTCATTACCATCAGATAAAATCATATTAACTTTTTTTACATACTTTTCCGTTTTGCCGTAGCTCAAGGTTTTTTCACCTCCAGAGTTATTAGAAACTATTCCTCCTATTGCACATATTTCTCTTGAGGCTGGAAAGCTAGGCATTAAATATCCTGATTTTAATGTCTTTTTTTCAAAATCCCTGTAATAAGCTCCAGGCTCTGATTCTACAAAAACCTTGTTATTTTCTTCTTTAACTTCACCTACTTTATTTATATATTTTGTAAAATTTAAAATAATAGATTCATTCAAGGGTCCCCCTGTCATATCAGTTCCTGCAGAACGAAATGTAAGAGAAAAATTATTATTTTCATCTTTATTATCTTTTACAAAAGTTACTAACTTTTTAACATCTTCTATATTCTTAGGGTAAACAACTACTTCTGGTTTCACTTTAAAAATACTGGCATCTTCACTATGTTTTTCTATTTCTTCTCCTTCGTCATATACATCACCTTCTATTAAACTTTTTATTATTTTAGAAATCTTCATTTATTATTTACATAAAGTGTTCTAGTTGGAAAAGCGAACTCAATCCCCTCTTTTTGAAAACCTTTTCTAATATTAAGAAGAATTTCTTGATTTCTATCCATGTAAGTATCAAAGTCAGCTGCTAAAACATTGTAAACAATCTCAAAAAGAAAAGCAGAATCACCAAACTTTTTCAAATGAGCTCTAGCAAACCTTACATCTTTTATGCCTTCAAATGATTTCTTAACTATCTCAGGAATTTTTTCCAAATTATCCTGATGAGTATCATACTCAACTCCAACTTCAAAAACTATTCTTCTATCACTCATTCGTTTAAAGTTGTGAATCTCTCCTGAGACAAGGTCGGTATTAGACATTATAATTTCCTCTCCCTGAAGAGCACGAATTCTGGTAGTTTTAATACCAATCCTCTCTACTGTCCCCATGCTTTCCCCAACAATAATAAAATCTCCTACTACAAATGGCTTATCAAAGTAAATCACAAAAGCACTGAAAAGATCTCCCAATACATTTTGAAGAGCTAAGGCTACAGCTACTCCACCAATTCCTAATCCAGCAATAAGACTGGTTATATTAACACCAAGATTAGAAAGAATCATAAGTACTGCTATTGTCCACAGTACTCCTTTAGCGATTTTACCTAGTAACTGGATAGCCATTTTTCGACTGCCAGCACCTTCTGCTGAGAGATCTTCCTTATCTTCTAATCGATTGAAGAGGTAATTTAAAAATATTTGCAAGGCTATAACTACTTGGTAGATAACCCAAACAATAATAACTACATCAATTACGGTCTGAATTATTGGTAATAAAACTAAAGCTTTAACAGCAATATACAAAGAAAGGAAAAAGTAGAAAGATGGTTTGATGCTACGTGCTATTTTTATTAAGGTGTCATCTATCTTTGTGGATGTTTTTTTAGCTAGCTTGGTCAATTTATTTAATAAAGAAAGCTGGACTATCTTAAAAACCACAAAAAGTACGGCAAAGACAACTAAAGCTACGGCATAATCTCCTAAAGAATTAGAAAGAAAAGTTTCTTCCCAAAAATAAAAGTTTTTTATATTTTCTATTATTGAATTAATTATTTCCATATGTATTAACAATATATCATATTCCAGAAGCTTTGCTTCTTATTTTTTTATGAAATTGAACCGCAAACCTATGAGCTTCATCTCTTAATTTTATTAAATCTTCCTCTTTTACCCAACCAGGAACCTCTCCTATAAACTCATTCTTTTTTCTTTTACTTCCTTTAGCAATGCCTATTACAGGTAATTCTAGACCAAAATCTTCTACTACTTCTTTAACTCCATTTACCTGTCCTTTCCCTCCATCAACTAAAATTAAATCAGGTAGCGGCCATTCTTCATGATTCAGTCTTCTAGATATCACTTCTTTTAACATTCCAACATCATCTTGTTTTTTAATGGTTTGAATTTTAAATTTTCTATAACTACTTTTATCCAAGTTTGAACCACTTAAAACAACCATGGAGCCGACGCTAGAAGTTCCTGAAATATTTGAAATATCATAACCTTCTACTCTCTTTTTATTTTTATCTGGTAATCCCTCTTTACCCTCATTTATTATTTCTGTATCACTAATTAAAGAAACATCTTGGATATGTTGTAGAGCAAATATTTGTTTTTTTACAATATCAGCTTTTTCAAATTCTTGAGCCTTGCTTAAGACTTTCATTTCTTTCTCTAGATCTTTAATTAATTTTTTCTTTTTGCCAGATAAAACACCTTTTAAGCCTCTTATGTTTCTCATATAATCTTTCTTGTCTATTTTTTCAAAACAAACGCCAGGACAAAGATTTATTTGAGCATAAGTACACGGTCTATTGTATGTACCTATTTTTTCAGGTCCATGAGTACTGTAAGGAAATATTTTCCTCAGTATTTTTAAAGCTTTTTTTAAATCATTAGAAGATGTAAATGGACCATACCAAGACGATTTTTTATCATTCTCTGCACTTTTCTCTGTGCCTCTAACTAAAATAACTCTTGGATATTCTTCTTTGTCAGTAATCTTTACCCAAAGAAAACTCCTGTCGTCTTTTTCTTTAATATTAAATTTTGGCTCGTACTCCTTTATAAGTGATGCTTCTAGAATTAAAGCTTCTAAAGCTGAGTTTGTCTCTCTATAATCAATTGATTCTATTTTTTGAACCATTGATTCTATTCTTTTGTCGTGAGGTCTTTTAAAATAACTGGATACTCTTTTTTTTAGATTGGCCGCTTTGCCTATATATATTATCTCTCCAGATTTATCCTGCATGATATAAACTCCTGGAGAATCAGGCATATTTTTATATAAATCCTCTTTTTTCATATATGTATATTAACAGTCAATAAAAAAGTTATCCACAGAAATTTATATAATAAAAATCCCCTACTCATAATTAAATAAGTAGGGGTGTTAGAAATTAAGATAAGCCCATTTTTTCTAAGGCTTGATGTTTTAGCTCATCTTTTGACAAGCTTTTCTTTTGACCATTTTGTTTTGATTTCGGTCCAGGATTAATGAAAACTCCTCCTTTGCAAGGAACTACATGAACTACTCCTTCCTTTTCGAGTTTATTTACTTCTTCAACAGGATTAAGTCCTGGAAAATACTCTCGAAATGCAGCATTAAATCCAGAATACACTGCATGTATTCCTTTATTTGTGCTTTTCTCTTTCAAAGCATTAATAGCTTTTAGAGTAAATTCTTTAACAGATAATGTTTCTTTAAAAGAAACATTATCTCCTTCAAGTGAAAAACTTGCATCGTCAAAGATATCATAAAGAAAAGAATCTTTATGAATAACAGACCCGGATTTTTCTTTGACTTTTTCGATTAAAACTTCGAAATGCATAGGACCTTGATCTTTCAAGATCTTCTTTGCTAGTTGTTTTGCTTTTTGCTTAGACATATTAACCTCATTATGAGTTTTTAGGTTATTATTCTTTTTCATCGTCCGGTGTTAAAAAACGAGCACTTTTTGCTCGCCAACCGGCTTTTTTCTTTCTCAATTCCGAAAGAACTACTATAGTTCCCTTTTCAGGAAAACTGTTATCTTGCCAAACATCATTATTAAGAGAAAAGGTTATAGAACCTTTAACTTTATCTGATAATGCTATAGCAAACATTCCATATTCTCCTTCGGAAGTTGCTTTAACTTCAGCTTTTATTTCTTCCATTACTTTGCTGTCTAGTTTAAAGGTTTTACCTTTAACAAAACAAAATGTATTGTATTTTGTTTTAAAGTTACCTCTTTGGTTATATAAAATATCTAATATAATGTCAAGTATTTAAATTAAAAACCCCACTAATCCGTAGATTAGGGGGCATAAATTTATATTTTAATTATTTTTATCAAAACCGCTAACAGAAGATCCTTCTCCAACATTAACGGTATTATTATCACCTTCAACATGAATAAGTGGAGCTGAAGACCTTGATCTTCCTAAATTACCAGATAAAGCAAGTAGGAGCATTGAATGAATAATTTCATCCTCATCATCCTCTTGTTCTTCTTCTGAATTAGAAGCATTTCTTTCATGATAATGATGCTCAATATTTACCGGACCAAGTCTATTAAAAATATCAGCCATATGTAAGGCTATAATTCCTAAACATGCAACACCAAGCCATAAGGGTAACCATATATACCAAGGTATATTACTACCATTCATATCGATATCATTTTGATTACTGGCCTGAATTATAGAGACAAGTTGCTCGGGATCTAGATTATTGTTTCTCAAGTAGTCTAAGAGAAGTATAGATTCATACTCTCCTGTTTGGATAACTTGTTTACTACCATCTTCAAAAACAAGAGTGTCTCCTGGATATACAAGATCATGATTCGGACCCAAGTGAGGGTTTTGAATCTGTAGTTTGGTAAGTTCTACCTGAAAAGACTCACTAGAAGGATCTAATAGATCACTTTCATTTTGAGCATTTATAGATAAATTAAAGGTAAAGGTAAAAATCAGTAAAGTTATAAGTGCTTTCATTCGTTTCGGTTTTGATTTATAGATTTTGTTTAACTAAAAAGGTCTGATTAGTTTATATAATATTTATATAAATAAGTCAAGAAATAAAAATACGCCACAATGTGGCGTATTTTTAAAAATCATTAAATTTACCTACTTATTCTCTTTATATCTCTCTTCTATTTCATTCCAGTTTATAACATTCCAAAATGCTTCTATGTAATCAGGTCTTTTATTTTGATATTTAAGATAATAAGCATGCTCCCAAACATCTAGTCCTAGTAAAGGTTTTTGATTATCTGAGATAGGATTATCTTGATTTTTAGTTTTAACAACTTTTAATTCATCCTCATCAAAGACTAACCAAGCCCAACCGCTACCAAAAACAGTGCCGGCTGCATTATTAAATTCTTCTTTAAAATCATTAAAGCTACCGAATTTTTCTTTTAATGCTTCAGCTAAATCATCTTTTGGCTCGCCTCCTCCATCTGGAGACATTGATTTCCAAAAAAGAGAGTGGTTATAATGTCCTCCTCCATTGTTTATAACTGCTGTTTTTATATCATCTGGGATACTTGAAGAAACAGCTAAAATTTCTTCAATTGAATCTTCCTCTTCAAGATCTGAATAACCTTCTATAGCTTTATTTAATTTATTTACATAACCTTGATGATGCTTTGTGTAGTGAATCTCCATTGTTTTCGCATCAATATGAGGTTCTAAACCGTCAAAACTATATGATAATTCTGGTAATTTAAACATAATTTTATTATTTTAAAAATTTATCTACGACCTTATTACTATAATAACAAATAAAAATCATTAAATAAAAAGCCCCAACCTAGGTTGGGGGAGGTATGAATACAATTTTATATATTCATACTTAAGAATTGTTTTTCTGATTCTGTTATCCAGTTTATTTCTTTGAAGTATCTGTCCCAGTGTCGATCATTTACTTTTTGAATAGCTGATAAAAATCGATATTTATCTCCTTGATCCAATAAACTTGGATCTATTTTACTAGCAATCTCATAGAGAATCACTGCTCTGCCATGACCTTCCAAAATCCAATGAAGAGTAACTTTTAAAGTTATTCCTGTTATTAGATTTTTTTCAATCAGAATTCTGATCCAAAATAATTCATTTTCATCCATTAGAAAATGTATTATATTTGCCTTGTCTTCATCACTTAGCTCGTGATTTATGGCTAACTGAACCAAAAGCCTACAATCTTTAAAAGATTTAATATTCTCAATTAAATCTTTAGTAGATTTTGATTCAGAAACAAGTTCTGGTACAACTTCCTCATAATCGCAACCCTTATTAATAAGTTTTAACGATTTAGAGTAATCATTCTTTTTAACAAAATCTTTCGTTTCGTTTGTCATCTGCTTCCTTTCTTAGAATTTAAAATTATTATAAAGTTAACTAATTATAGTATAGTATTTTTTTAGTATTTTGTCAAAAAAATACCCTCAGCAATGCTAAGGGTATATACCTCGTATTTTTTTAAATAATATTTCCTGATTAACTGGCCATAGCGACTTCTCCTTCCCATAAGGATTGAAGGGTCTCTTTTTGGCACTTCGATAAAGGTGAGCTTTCTCGTAACAATCTTCTGATCCAATTGGTATGGCTTTTTAAAGCCTTTAAGCCAACCATTTCCACAACTTTATCTTTTTGTTCTTCAGAAAGATCGCAATCAAGAATCAGGCATGCACCTAATTCTACTCTTTCCTGCTTGACTGTTCTTTGAACAATCGAGTCAAAATGATCACCCAGGACTTCTTTTGCGTCCCGACATGCATATAGTACCCATTTGCACATTGGTCCTCCTGGACAAAACCATAAAGCTATTACAGCTTTACGAAGTTGTTTCTGGTTCAGATATTTTCCGTAATTCCTGATAAGATGGTAGGCCAAACCACTCTTATTCGTTCGACAAATATTAGTAATAAATCTGTCAATCCCGTACTCCGCCATTAAGGTGGATACTTTTACTTTTGGCTTTAGATTTTCTAAAGCCTTAATTTTATTCAGGAATTCTTCGTTATTCGATTTTACAGTGGCCATTGTTAATTCTCCGTTTCTTTCGGTTCTAGTTATATATAACTCATAAGAGCTACTTACTATAATAGTGAAAAATGTATTAAATGTCAATCCTATCAAAGAACATTTTTTAAGTATTTACCTGTGGCGCTGTTTCTTTTTTTAGAAACTGTTTCTGGTGTTCCACATGCTACAACCTCTCCTCCTTTTTCTCCACCTTCTGGTCCTAAGTCTATCAACCAGTCAGCAGATTTAATTACGTCTAAATTATGTTCAATTATAACAACAGTATTACCTCTTTTTACTAATCTCTGAAGAACTTCAATTAATTTATTAACATCTTCAAAGTGAAGCCCTGTAGTTGGTTCGTCTAAAAGATAAAGGGTTTTTCTGGTGTCTCTCTTTCCTAATTCTGAAGCCAATTTTATTCTTTGTGCTTCTCCTCCTGATAAGGTTGGTGCGGGTTGCCCTAATCTTAAATAACCTAAGCCAACTTCTTCTAAAATTTTTAATCTATCTTTTATCCATGCGATATCATCAAAAAACTCTTTTGCTTCTTCAATTGTCATCTGAAGAATGTCGTAAATATTTTTATCCTTATAATGAACCTCTAAAGTTTCTCTATCATATCTTTTGCCATCACAGATATCACACTTAACATAAACCGTAGGTAAAAAATGCATCTCAATTGAAATAGTTCCGTGACCTTCACAGTTTTCACATCTTCCACCTTTAGTGTTGAAGCTAAATCTTCCTTTCTTATAGCCTCTAGCTCTTGCCTCTTTTGTGCTAGCAAATAAATCTCTAACATAACCCCAAATACCAACATAGGTAGCTGGATTGGAACGAGGAGTTCTTCCTATTGGGGACTGATCTATGTTTATAACTCTATTTATATACTCTAATCCTTTTATTTCATTAACTGCTCCTCCTTTATAAGTCGCCTTATTAAATTTATTAGCTAAATTTTTATATAGAATATCTACCATTAAAGTACTTTTACCAGATCCAGAAACGCCAGTTATTACATTTAACCTTCTAAGAGGTATATCAACATTTATATTTTTAAGATTGTTTTGTTTTGCTCCTCTTATTTTTATTGAATCATGAATTTTTTTAACACTTCTTCTTTCTTTTGGTACTGCTATTTTTTTGTCACCTCTTAAATAATCAAGGGTTAAGGATTTTTTCTTTTTATCTTCTAATATTTCTGGAATAGGACCATCAATTATAATCTCTCCACCATGAACACCGGGACCAGGGCCAATATCAACAAGATAATCACCAGACCTAATAGTGTTTTCATCATGCTCAACAACAATAATTGTGTTACCTAAATCTTTTAAGTCATGTAATGTTTTTATTAATTTATCGTTATCTCTTTGATGCAATCCAATAGTTGGCTCATCCAAAACATACAAAGTTCCAGTAAGTTGAGAACCAATCTGAGAAGCAAGTCTTATTCTTTGTGCTTCCCCTCCAGAAAGTGTTCCAGAACGTCTATCTAAAGTTAAATAATCTAGTCCAACATCAAGTAAGAATTTTAATCTACTGATTATTTCTCTAAGAGGAGCTGAAGCTATTTCCTGCATATTTTTATCAATTGAAGATTCTAAATCTTTAAAATAATTTATTGAATCATCTATGGATAAATGAGTTACTTGAGAAATATTTTTTCCGTTAATTGTTATAGCTAAAGCTTCTTCTCTTAATCTTTCACCCTTACACTCTTTACACAATTTTTCTGTGTATTTTTCTTGTGTACCTAAACCATGACATTCTTCACAAGCGCCGTAAGGACTATTAAAAGAAAATAATCTTGGTTCTATTTCTGGTAAAGAAAAATTGTCGTCTGGGCAAGCAAACTTAGAAGATAGGGAAAGTTCTTTTTTACCAACTAAAAAAGTGACTAATCCATCAGCATAATTAACAGCTGATTCAATAGCTTCAGAAAGTCTTAATCTATTTTCTTTATCGGAAAAATCCGCACCATATGGAATTTTATCCATCATTATTTCTATGGTGTGAGCTTTGTATCTAGAAAGTTCTATTCTATCTTTTAGAGATCTAAATTTTCCATCAACTCTAGCTTCATAAAAACCAGCTGAAAGATAATCATAAAGTAATTGATAATACTCTCCTTTTCTTCCTATCACTACAGGAGCTAAAATAGTTATTCCTTTTCCTTTATTTGTTTTTGAAAACTCAATAGCAGAATCAACTATTTCTTGAATTGTCATTTTTCTTATCTTTTTTCCACATTCAGGACAATGAGGTTCTCCAACTCTAGCAAAAAGAACTCTCAGGTAATCATAAATTTCAGTTATTGTAGCTACAGTTGATCTAGGATTTTTAGAGTGGCTTTTTTGATCTATTGATATAGCCGGAGAAAGACCAGTTATCTCGTCAACATCTGGTTTATCCATTTTTTCTAAAAACTGCCTAGCATAAGAAGAGAGTGACTCCATATACCTTCTTTGTCCTTCAGCAAAAATAGTATCGAAAGCTAAACTAGATTTACCAGAGCCAGACAAACCAGTAAATATGGTCATCTTATTTCTAGGTATTTCTAGGTTTACGTTTTTTAAATTATGTTCCCTTGCTCCTTTTATTTTTATTTTTTCATTCATATTTTTGTTTTATAAATTTATTTTTATTTTTGAGTTATCCCCAGAAATTTATGCCCTCGGGAGGCATAAATTTCTGGGGATAACTTTTACTTTACTTTTTTGCTTAATTCTTTTATTTCATCTCTTAAAATTGCTGCTAATTCAAAATCTAAATTATCAGAAGCTTCTTTCATTTGTTTTTCTTTTTCTTTTAGAACTCTTTTAAATTCTTTTTTAGATTTTGGAAGAGGTTTATTCTCTATTTCTAAAATTTCATCTATATCCAAAGGAGATATATCTGATATTTTTTTCTGAATTGTTTTAGGAGTAATGTTATGTTTTTTATTATGAGCTAATTGCTTTTCTCTTCTTCTGTCTGTTTCTTCTACCGCTCTTTTTATTGAACCTGTAATATTATCAGCATAAAGTATTACTTCTCCATCAACATTTCTAGCTGCTCTACCTATCACCTGAATAAGAGAAGTTTCACTTCTTAAAAATCCCTCCTTGTCGGCATCAAGTATACCCACTAAAGATACCTCTGGTAAATCTAAGCCTTCTCTAAGCAAGTTTACACCAACCAAAACTTCGTATTCACCTTTTCTTAATTTAGTTAATATTTTTATTCTATCTAAAGTTTTTACATCACTGTGTATATAACTAACTTTTGTTCCTATCTCTTGTAGATAATCACTCAAATCTTCTGCCATCTTTTTTGTAAGAGTAGTAACTAAAACTCTATCACCTTTTTCTGTTGTTTCTTTTATCCTTTCAATTAGATCATCTACTTGTCCTCTGGCTGGTTTTATAGTTATTTTTGGATCAACTAATCCCGTTGGTCTAATAATTTGCTCTGTTACCTGACTACTGTTCTCTGCCTCAAAAGTTGATGGTGTTGCAGATGTAAATATTACTTGATTAACTCTTTTTTCAAATTCCTTGTATCTCAGTGGTCTATTGTCTGCAGCTGATGGTAACCTGAATCCATGTTCAATTAAATTTTTCTTTCTTGCCCTGTCCCCTGCGTACATTCCTCCTATCTGTGGAACCGTGACGTGTGATTCATCAATTACTGTGAGAAAATCTTTTGGGAAATAATCTAACAAAGTAGACGGGGCCTCACCTTTTTTTCTCCCAGAAAGATGTCTAGAATAATTCTCAATCCCACTACAATAACCAATTTCTCTCATCATTGCTAAATCAGCTTTGGTTCTTCTTTCTAATCTTTCCGCTTCTAAGTATTTATTAGTTTTTTCAAAGTATTCTAATCTCTCTTGAAGTTCTCTACTTATTAATTTTAAAGCTTTTTCTCTTTCTTTAATTTTGGTAATAAAATGCCTTGCGGGAGAGATATAAACTTCATCTAATTCTGGAGTCTTGCCAAGTTGAAAGCCTTTTACAGGATCTATTTGGTATATTTTTTTAACCACGCCGTTGTCTGTTTCTATGTTATACACTATTTCTGTGCTAGCTGGCATAATCTCCCAGTTATCACCTCTAACTCTAAAGGTTCCTCTTTTTAAATCAGAGTTTGTTCTATTAAACTGAACTTTAACAAGTTTTTTTATTAAATCTGATCTTTCTATTTTGTCACCTTTTTTAATGTGAGTTATAAATTCTTCATAAGTTTTTGGAGCACCTAAACCATATATACAAGAAACTGACGCAACTATAATCACATCTTTCCTTGTTAAAAGTGCAGTAGTCGCTGCGTGACGAAGCCTATCTATTTCATCATTAATCATCGCTTCTTTTCCTATGTATGTATCACTAGTTGGAATATATGCTTCTGGCTGATAGTAATCATAATAAGAAACAAAATAGTGAACTGAGTTTTCTGGAAATAATTCTCTTAACTCATTACAAAGTTGAGCTGCTAAAGTTTTGTTATGAGCAATATACAATGTTGGTTTCTGGGTTTTTTCTATAACATTAGCAGCAGTAAATGTCTTACCAGAACCAGTAACACCAAGAAGTGTTTGGTATTTATATCCTTTTTCTATTCCTTTTACTAAATCCTTAATAGCCCTAGGTTGATCCCCGGCTGGTTTATGCTTTGAATGTAATTTAAATTTTTTCATATACGAAAATCACCCCTTTGTTTATTCCTTAAGGGGGGTTATCTCTGATATTTAGTTCTCTTACACTTTAATTGTAAAAGCAGTACCGGTCAAATAAAAATGCCCCCGACATATTATTGTCGAGGGCTTGAGCGATGAGATAAGGTGGGGATTTATTCTATACATACCGACCCTAATTAGGTACGGTTTCATTAACCGGAGAAATCCCAGTAGCCTCGTCAGACGGCCTCCTTATATCTTTTCGCTACTCAAAAGTTCTTCTTATATTCTTTTTTCAATTTCAATCTGAGTATATAATAACATACTTACACTATTTGTCAAATATTATTCAGCTAGCTTAAAATACCAATCCGATTCACCTACTGAATAATCACCATCAAACGAGCAATTCTCAATGCAAAATTCATTTGTATTTTCAAAGTAACCTCTACCTTTTCCTCTACCAGCTTTTCCTTCTTGGTAAGCAGAGCCTCCAACTGATATTGCATTTTGCCAATCATTTCTAAATAAACCAACAGTGTCGTTATGACCAGATGATGCAACATCAAGCATAAACCAATAAGTCTTACTAGAAGATAAACTTATGTTATTAGAAAAATTAAAAACTAAATCTGTTTCTGGACTAGGATCTAAAATATTATTTAGTATTGTCTCTGATACTAATTTAGAGAAATCTGGAGAATCTTGAGTTCCTTCAAATAAAGAAAGTCTTATGTCCGCAGAATCACCTCCATTTTGGTGTTTTATTTTTAAGAAAACTTTATCAAAAGAAAAGTTTTCGTCTGGAGAAAAACTTTGAAAACTAGCAGCACTAGGATTTGAAGCAGTATGGTTTACACTTCCCCAGCTATCACTCCAGTTATTAAAGCTTTCTTGTGAAAGTAAAATTTCATTACTTGGATAACTCCATGTTTTACTAATAATGTTTGATATGTTGCCTGTATCATCAATGGCTCTTACTCCTATTAACCACTCATTACCAGATTCAACTTGTTTTATAAATTTTTTATTATTACCAATGTTCTCCCATAGGCTTCCGTCTATTCCTAATAGGGATGAAAAATTAACTTCATAATCAATAAGGTTCTCTAAAGTATCATTATCAATCGCTGAGCTCCAGTTAATTTCTAATTCAGATTTTGATTCATTAAAAATAATATTAATACTAGATAAATTTGGTGAATTTAAACTTATATTATCTTGGAAATAATATTTAATGTTGTCGTGTGCAACTATTTTTAAAGAAGTACTGCCACCACCGGAACTAGATAAACTATAAAAAACAGGTGTTACATAATCCTCAGATGAAAATTCTAAATCATTACTTGTTTTTTCTAGTTCAAAATGAAAATTATTAACTTCATCTAAACCATAATGATTATAATCAATAGATATTGGTCTATTACCTCCTCCTGTAGAACCACATCCATCAGGAGAATCAGCAAAAAGAAGATAACCTACACTATTAGTGCCAGAACATTTTCTAAATTTAAATTTTAAAAGATTTTCACTATCTTCAATCTCCCAATTAGTTATTATCTCGGGTGATAACTCTCTTGGATCAGAATTTAAATAAAATAAAACTCCTTTATAGTTCTCTCCATCTCTATAGATATTAGGAACAAAAGGATACTCATCATAATTAGCATCTATAAAATAGATGGTGCTAGTTGCAGGATAAGGATCTTTATAAAAAGAAACGTTATTTAAAAAACTCGGTACTTCTATTGTTGAAGTTGATACTTCTGAAGGCATGCCATCCTTGTCCTCTGCATAAAATTCAAACTTATAATTCTTACCAACCATATCTACTGCGTAGTTAAACCCTATATCACTTGAATTGAAAATTTCTTTATTATGATTTGATCTATCTATTATTTTGTAAAAAATATCAGTACTGTTTTCTTCATGATCTAAAAATGGGTCCCAATCAAAAGATATATTAACTAAACCATCGAAAGAAACAGATAAATCATTCTCAGAAAAAGGCGCTTCTCTTGGTTCTATCATGCTACTCTTGTTTTGAGGGTTTGGTTTTTTTCTTTCAAAAAACTCTGCCTCCAAACATCCATTACCTTTAAACTCGAAGTCGCTCATGGGTGGATAACAATTATCATCGTCATAAGTATATCTCTCTAAACTAGAACCTCTAGATACGGAAGGAAATATAAACTTATCTATTTTTTCGTCTAAATTATTTTTTAATAACAATCCATTATTTGTATAAGATAATTTATTCTCTGATGTATAAATTTGATTAACTTCAATACTACTAGAAGCATTCATGTACTCATTACTACTAATCAAAAAGTATCCTCCTGGATATATTAAAGAATCCGAAAAATTATTTACTAAAACTTCAGTTGATTCAGTGGAGATGTTAGAAATCCTATATAATGACCAATCTACTAGATTAATGGCTTTGTTAGTTGGATTATATAACTCAATAAATTCTTGATCAGAAAATCCTGTTCCAGCGCCAGGCATTATTTCACTTATAACAACATTTGCAGCTAATCCTTCCGAAAAAACTTCTTCTATTTCTTCTATTTCTTCATTTTTCTCTGAACTTTCGTTTTCATTATTTTCTATTTCTTCTTCTTCTTCATTTTGCTCGTTTTCTTCTTCTTCGTTATCTGACCTATAATATCCATTACTATTTTTTCTTTTTGGTGTTCCTCCAATAACACTACTAGTTTTCCAACCTAAATTACCCTGTCTTTCCATAGTTCTTTTTGAATCATTTTCTCCTTCTTGCCAATCCGGATTGGCAAGAACCTCATCAACTAAATTACAATTATTATCAAAAAATCTAAGTCCTTCGTTGGAGTTAGCTAAAGAACCAGTATAAATCATATCTGCTGTAACACTTCTAACAGAATTATCATCTGTCCTTTCTAATAAATAGTAATCATTCGGTGAAACATAAGAATCATTAGGAAAAACTATATTTATCTGCCTGCTACTATCTATTAACTGGTAACCTTCTAAATTGATTGCATTATTGAAAATGTTTTTCAACTCTATCCATTCATCAGCAGAACTTCCATTTGTTCCCATCCAGGCAATTTCATTGATTATAAAGGTATCTCTAGAAGGATAGTTAGAAGTATTAAAGTCACAAGAAATAATTTCTTCATTTTTGGTCTCTTTTTTTTCTCCTGGTTCTTTTGAGTTTTCAATATTAACGACTTCTTCCTTTTCTTGTCTTTCTGATTCCTGATTGTCTTTTTTTAAAACTGTGTAATTAACTGTATTACTATTTTTATCTGCTTCTAAGTCCATGGCATAAAAATTATATTCTCCAAATAAAGCATTTTGCGTCATTACGTAAGGTTTATAAAAATTTCCCTGGCTATCCGTGTTTATATAATCTTCAACTATGCTACCGTTTGGTAAAACAAAAAATAATTTAACTGTGTTATTTGGAGTAAAACCCTTGCCAATTTCATTTATTAAATCTCCTTTATAAAGAGTGGTCTTATCTATTTCTACTGTAGGATTTATTTCTATTTCTTTTGTAGAATTTTCTTTTTTTGGAGTTCCTCCTGGAGCATTGCTATTCTTCCATGACAAATTATTTATTCTCTCCATTGTTTGCTTTGTAAAATTATCGCCTGCTGGCCAACTATTATCAGCTAAAACTTCGTCTATCAATAAACATTCCTGATTATAAAGTCTTAGTCCTTCGTTTGAATTTGATATTGCTCCTTGAAAAATAACATCTGCAAAAACATTGTTTACTGAATCATCTCCCCTCTCAAGAAGTAAAAAATCTCCAGGATCTAAATTTATTTTTGAAAAAACAATATCTATCTGTTCACCTTTATCTATTAATGTGTGGTTTTCTATATTAATGGATTCAGGTGATATGTTTTTTAACTCAATCCACTCATTGTATGAGCTATTTTTATCTCCCATCCAAGCAACCTCATTAATTATTAAGCTTTTATTGCTTAGTAAATTACTCGATGAATCAAAAGAACAATTTTCTATTATTTCGGAATTAATTGTTTCTATATTGTTTCGATTTTCTGCGTCTGCTACTAATGTGTTTTCATTTATTAAGTCTTCATCTAGAGATATTTCACTAACTAATTCATAGCCTTCTTCTGGATTAAACGTGCTAGAAAAAAGATTAGCCATGCCTTTAGTTGTCTCACTAATAGATTTTCCTACCTTTTGTAATTCTCCTGCTAATGAAAAATCATAAGTAAGTCTTTCTAAAAATCCTAAATCTATATCTTTATAAGGATTTAATAATATTTCTTCGGATCTTTTATCTTCTGAATTTAAAAATAAATTAATGACACCGGCCCCATATATAACTACTTTTTTTGATAATAAATTAAAATATGACTCTAATATTTTCCTATCTAAATAATCATTTACAAAATTTATTGAATAATTAATTTCTAATCCTACATTTGTGTAAATAGCCTCTGATTTGGCTAATAAAAATTCTTTATTATTTTCGTCTAATCCATAAGCAAAATCATCTTCAGTTCTAATTATTTTAGGATAATCATAATTTTCATCATAAATAGTGTCTTTAGAAAAAAAGTATCGACTAGAGTAATTAGCCATACTCTCAAGATAATCTTCTACATTCTCAAAATCAGGAATATTAAAACTGTTTTTTTCTATACTGTTTAAAATACCTAACTCTTTTATTGAACTAGTATCATATTTTTTTGCAAAAGCCTCATAAGGTGATCCATCTTCTTCTATTAGGTTTTGACCTAGTTCTCCTAATGGAGGATGAGGATCATTTCTTGTGTGGTCTGGAACGCTCATGTCCTGTAATAAATGAAGTATGTGACCCAATGTTTTAAAGGCTTCTTCTTTATTGTTGTTTATTAAATAATCTAATCCTGTGTTCCAGGTTCTATCTCCACCATAAGCACCTGATCTTTTTTGAGCTATCTTATGATTAACCCAATCAACAGCTTTTATTGGTTCTCCATTATAGAAAAAGGCTTTTGCTAAACTTTCTGATATTTCCTGTCCCCTTTTACCAAAATTTTCATAATTCCAAGCAATATCTCTTACTGGATCATAAAAATGATTAAAAAAACGAGGAATTTGATCCTCGTTTATACTCCCCTCTATTATCCATAATTTTTCTTGTTCACTTAATTTATTTTCTGAAAAGGCCTGATTATAGAAATCAACAGTTAAAGACGTTAAGGCTGGGTGAGTTGTTTCATCGCTGTAACTAAAAACATTAAAAGGTATTAATAAAAATACTAATAATATTAAACTGGTGTTTTTCAAAAAACTCATTACTACATTTCCATTATTTTCCAAATATCATTTATTGATTTTTCAAAATATATATAGAAAAATGGCCCTAATTCTGTAGATGAGCGCATAGAAAATTTTCCACTTTCTACTAATGACTCGGGTGATTTATTAACTTCTCTTAATAAATTAATTAAACTGTTTAAATTTTCTTGATTAGATTCTATTAAAAAATTTAAGTTTTTTTCTTGCTCACCTAAAACAAAATATTTACTAGCTAACTCATAATCTCTGCTTTCCAAAGCCTTGATATACATCTCTAGAGTTTCCTGTGGAGTTTCTCCTCCATAATTATCATTTAACTGCTGTTGATAAATATCTTCTTCAATTTTTTCTATTTCTTCTAAAGCATTATTAATATTTTTATTATCTCTCCAAATAATATATCTCGATGCAATAAACAAACTTAAAACAATTACAAAAAAGAGAGACAAAGATATTAAAATATATCTTTTCCATTTCTTGGTTTTTTTATTTTCTATTTCCATACTATTAATTAGAAAGGAAAGAGAAAATAAAGCAAAGAAAAGTTATCCCCAGAAATTTATGCCTCCCGAGGGCATAAATAACTGTGGATAACTTTATTTAAATTAAAAAGTGTCTACTTGGTAGTAAAGGCGGATTGTATTTATAAATGGTGAGTATTGTTTGTTGTTTGATGGGTCTATTTCTACTCTCCACATTAAAAATCTTCCTCTATTAGAAAAGGTTATTAATTCTTTTTCTCTTGCTTCGTGCCACTCTTCTCCGTCATTAGATACAAATAATTCAATATCAGCCTCTCCTTTTATATACTCTACATCTTCTATTGTTATTCCTCTTATAACTGCAGGATAGTTATTTATATTTATTGATTCTATAAATCTATCTTGAGAAACATCAAAACCATTATCCGTGAATATTCTATAAGTTTGTGAACCATCAATTAATTTAGCAGCTAAAGTGTTTTCATTTATAAGTGAAAAATAAGCACTTGATATTTCTCTGCTAAATAATAGATCACTTAGGTCAATTGCTCCTTGAATTTTTTCTGTTCCGTTTTGAAAAAGTTTTATTAATTTTGGATTATCTTCTGTAAGGGAGTAAACATACCAGTTAGAAATATCAGAGTTATTGCTCTTTAAAATTACAGGATGAAAGCCTCTGTCCATAACTCTATTTCCAAAATATTGAGAAACATTTGTTATCTCATCTGCATCTAATACATGATAGGCAAATCCATCATAACCACCATATATAACTAAGAAGTTATCGTCATCACCGCCAAAGCCAATCTTTCCAGAATAAACAGAATCAAACTCTACATTTTCTAATTTTTCAAAACCTCTATTTTGATTTAGGTAAAAAACCTTTCCATGGTATCTACCGCCACTTTGTTCTACAAAACCAACTAACCAAAGTGAATCAAGATTACCTATGGAAATATTAACAAGATCCTGGCTGTTTACTTCTTGTGGTAATTGAACATTGTTACCATTTAAAGATAGGTTTAATTCATTCTGAACTAAGCAATTACCGTTAATACATCTTGTGTCTATTTCATCATCTGATTTTTCAATAAATTCAACATCCGGAATGCTAGAAATTCTCTGCCATGAAAAATCAGGAGGTAAAACAAAAGAGGTTACTATTCTATCTTGAAACATTGTTGTTTTATCTGTGTTTATCCACCCTATGCCAGAAAACAAATCAGTGAAGCTTGAATTTAATACATCTTCCTGATTAAAAGGTGATGTCTCCTCTCTAGTTTCTGTGTTTACTTCTATATTGAATATAAATCTTTTTTCAAAAAAATCTTCGACTGAATCTCTTAGTATTACTAGTCCTTGTAAGGTTATAAAAATAAGAAATAAAAATATTAAAAAGATAGATGCTGCAATAGCTACTCTTTCATGTATAGTTCTTTTTTGGAATTTTTCCCTTATTTTTTTTATGTTTGATTGTTTAAATTTCATCTCTATTAAATAATAACAAAACTCCGCTAAAAAGCGGAGTTTTTTATTCTAAATTAATAAAATTTAGTTTACTATCATTGTTCCTACTTCTCCTCTTCCTTCGTGTCCAGGAACGTCACAGTAAAAATCATACTCACCTTTTGCTGGAGCATTAAAAGGTATCTCTCTAGTTTCTCCAGGGCCCAATCCAACAGCTAAAGCTTGTAGAGATGGGTCTTTAAATTTAAAGATGTGAGTTTGGTCATCAGTAACTGTAAGAGCAATAATAACTGCCTCGTCTGAATCAACTTCTATAGTTGAAGGAGAAAATCCTTCACTTGAAACAGTCATTCTGATCGCTTTAGTTGAAACTTCATCATCTTCTAATGGTCTTGATTGTTTTGGCGCATCTTCATCATTTATTTCTGCGTCATTTCTTGTCTCAACTCCACTTTCATTTACAATTCTCCCTTCTTCATTTATTAAACTTGATCCAGGAGAAACTTCTTCACCTACTGACCCTTCATTCACTTCTGATCCTTCATCGGTTTCACCTTGTTGAGGTAATGTAATTGAATCATTCATTACTGCATAACCAACACCTAGAGCAACTAAGATTAATACAACTACCAAAACTATTGATTGATTTTTTGACATTTAATTTTTAAATAAATACTATACGACCTTGAATGTTTAAAATATTAAACTTTTTAAAATTATAACATATTTTAATAAAAAAACCGTGTATTCTAGCTAGAATACACGGTTAGCTCGCCTGTCAGGAATTCAAAGTATATTTGATTTCCTTTAATTTTTTAGCAAGTGCACCTCTTACTCTGAGTGAAGCAGTATCATTAAAAGATGCTGCTTTTCTCTTAAGAAAATGAGGTAAATAATCTGGAATTGAATCCAGGTCAACCGGTATATCATCAATCGTGTTAATTATTGAATCTTCAATGATTCTTTCAAGTTCTGCCCATTGAGAACTACTTCGAAAAGCAATTCTTCTCTGTCTGATAAAATAAAATATTTTTAAATTATCATACAAAACCTGAAGATCATTTTCTTCCTCCATGTGATCCATTATCATAAACAGAAATATAATTTTCGCGTCTGACGATTTGGCAAAAAGTTCACATAAAGCAATGAAACTCATTGGTCGATTGAATTCATTTTCCTGCTCCTTGGAATAATGATAACCCTCCAAAAAAGAATCAATTCCTTCAATTACAGTGGATTTCTTGGTTTCGGGGTTCTTAAAGCTTTTTAAAGCCATGGTGCCTCCTTGTTTTGTTTGGTTTTAAACTTTACTGTATATAATAATACAAAATAATTGATTTTATGTCAATCCTGTTAATAATTCTCCTTTACTAAAAATAAGCGTTATTAAATGTATTATTACTAACAGGATAAATAATTACTTATCAAATATATTCAATAAATATTCATTTATTCTTCTTTGCTCTAGATCATAAAAATAAATACTATCACCATGAAGTTCTGTAGCTAACTCTGCGCCAACAAAACGCCAATGCCATGGTTCAAACTGGTAATAACTGTTACCTTCTGGATAGGAAAGTATAAAACCATATTTATAAGCATTATCAAGTAGCCATTGATAGGCTTGAGTGGCCTCAAAGCCATCAAGAGCTCCGTTTATACCTGTGGTTGTAAAATCAATCGTGGTACCTAATTGATGCTCTGAATAGCCCTGTTCTGCAGAAAACTGGTTAGCTGTTCCTGATCCATAAATAAAAGTGTATCTATTATTTAAGTCTCCTTGATGAGTGTAGTCTCTATAAGCTGAATTGATGTAAAGCTTTACTCCATCGTTATCAGCTGCAGTTATCATTTCTAACAAGAAAGGTAGTACTTCTGAATGGATTCTTTGTTCTCTGCTTTCATCATATAGATGTTTCTCTGGAATATCAGAAAGATCAGATGGTGTGTAATGCTCATTTAAGAAATAAACTCTAGAATATTTTTGTAATATTTCTTCTCCTATTTCATTTATTCTTTCTATATTTCCTAAGGTACCAGTTATTTGATTAATTTGTTCCTGAAACTCTTGGTTTCTTGATTGTTCTATATTTAATAACTCAGATAAATTTTCTTTTTCAAGCTCAGAATTATTCAATTGATTTTCTAAATCTTTTGTTTTGTTATCAAAAGTATTTACAACAAAATTAAAACCCCTACGAGTATCTTTTAATTCTGTTTCTAATAAATAATATCTAAATCCCAAAAATCCAATAACAGCAAAAAGAATTAGTATTAAAACTATATAGTCTAAGTGATCTGAAGAAAATTTCTTTTCTCCTTTATTTATTTCAATCTTTTTTTCCATGTTATAGGTAATTATAAATTAATATTTAAAGTATTAAAAACTAAAGAGCCCCATAATAAATTATGAGGCTCATCAGTGAGGTCCAAAAATAAGTCAATAAAGACAAATTTCTGAACCTCAGCTTTAATATACACTAGGTATAAAAAATTGCAAGTCTTTTACAAGAAAAGTTAAGTTGATTAAATTGGAGTTATTTAAGCCAGATGCCGTTTTCGAAAATAAAGTTAGGTGTTCTGTGTTTTATATTTATTGTTGGATGATCTTGATTATCATGTCTTGCTCCAACTAATCTAAAGGAGAACTCTATAACTTCTGGTTTTTCTGATGCTATGTTTGGTAAAAGTGCAGCAGTAAATATAATGCTGTCTTCTTTTACTTCGTAAGCTACTGGTACTGGATATTTCTTTGGTGTTGCTATAACTTCTACATTCTCGTCGGAGTAATCTACAACTTGTTTCCACACCCATAGATCGCTGCCCTTTTCTAATTCACTAAAGTTTATTTTGTAAGAATAAGAATTATTTTCTAATTTAAATTCTGCTTTTCCAACATATTCTTCTTTAACTCCACCCACTATAGATGGTGCATATGTTGCGTACTGCTCACCATTTATTTGGTAAAGAGGGTCAATAGTACCTACATCTATTTTATTAACACCTGATATATTAAAACCATTCATATTTAGATTTCCGTCAAATCTACCAGAACCAGCTACGTGAAGAGTAGCTTGCGGTGTTGATGTTCCTACACCAACATCACCGACATTTATATTATAAATATCATCACCGTTTGCTAGCCAATGAGCGAACTGATCTACGTAGTCTCTAGTTGCTGCATCGGGTCCAAAGATTGGACTTCCAAGGCTTATTATCCTGTTGGAGTTCATTGTAAGAAGTCCTTCTACATCAAGTTTTTGTTCTGGGGTTGTATCACCAATACCGACGTTACCATTAGTTTGTATAGCTATCTTTGTATTTCCATCTGTATTAGCAGTTCCATATCCTATTTGAAATTTGTTTGTATTATTTAATCCTGCATACCAAGCTGACCCTGAAGCAACAGAAGAATTAATAAACCGAACCGCTGATTCACCAGATGTTTTTGTATTCTCAAGAGTTAGCATACCTTCTGGATGCTCAGTGCTACTTGTTTCTGTTTTTATGTACAATGGTGAAACAGGTGCTGTTGTTCCGATGCCGACGTTACCGTTTGTATCTATAGTTAAAAATGCAGTTGTGTTGTTGTTTATAGTAGGCATACTACTAGCACTACCCTCAATTTTAAGGTAATTATCAGCATCATCTGCTCCAATCGCCCAATAATTATCTCCATAATTATCAGTCATTGATATTTGAGGGCTACCAGCATTGACAGTGTCTAA
Organism: Minisyncoccota bacterium; assembly: GCA_040880505.1. Classification (GTDB taxonomy): domain Bacteria; phylum Patescibacteriota; class Minisyncoccia; order UBA6257; family GWB1-50-10; genus JBBDIH01. The sequence continues at coordinate 1,511 of JBBDIH010000212.1, read as the reverse complement.
AAGAATTCTCGCCTCATTAGAAGCACTCCCATCTGAAACATCCAACTTCGCTCCAGGACTCACTGTTCCGATGCCGACGTTGCCGGTGCCTTCAATGGTGACCAGTCTTGTCAATGAGCCACTAGTGCCATGCCCGAATGTAAAATCAGCTGAAGCACCGCTTGTTATAAACTCCATTAAACTACTCTGGATACCCAAACCATAGGTATCGTTATATAAGCCAAACCGCATTCCAATACCACCACCTATTTCCAATGGGACGCTTGGCCCCGTTGTTCCGATACCGACATTAGTTCCATTGTTATATAAAAGACTATTTCCTACCCAATCTGATCCATCATGACGAAGAGTTTGTCCTGAAGTTCCAGAACCAACACCACTACCTCCACTTCCCGCAGAAGGTACAAAGTTGTCATGAAGATATTTTCTTGGTACTGCTTCACTGTCTGAGAGAGGGATTAGGTTAAGGCCTATTATTCTTCCTCCTGAGACATCTGCTACTGCTCCTGTTCCTCCGTCTATATCAAGTTTGTAAGATGGAGCGGTTGTTCCGATGCCGACGTTGCCGGCACCCTCAATAGTTAGCAAATTAGAACCTGTTTCATCCGAATTGAGATATAAACTAGTATCATCGTCATATCCATAATTAGTAGTGTTATAAACTAATGAAAAAGACCTATCCCCTATAGTACGTCCTATTCTCAAAATGTTTTGTGACCACGCAACTCCCACAGCCCCTTCTGTACTTCTCAAATCAATTAAATCCCCACTTCCTACGCTCGTGCTTGCAGGAATAGTTAGTTTCCCAGTCGGACCAGTTGTTCCGATACCTACGTTACCAGTATTATCTACTGTCATTCTGGTTGTTCCGTTTGTTTCTATATTTAAATCATAGTTATCATTAGTTCCTAATGTTGCTATTGATCCAAAGGAGTTACCTCCTTGAACAAAGGCTGAACCTTCTCCTCCAGCGATTGGAGCAAAGTTGTCATGAAGATATTTTCTTGGTACTGCTTCACTGTCTGAGAGAGGGATTAGGTTAAGGCCTATTATTCTTCCTCCTGAGACATCTGCTACTGCTCCTGTTCCTCCGTCTATATCAAGTTTGTAAGATGGAGCGGTTGTTCCGATGCCGACGTTGCCGGCACCCTCAATAGTTAGCAAATTAGAACCTGTTTCATCCGAATTGAGATATAAACTAGTATCATCGTCATATCCATAATTAGTAGTGTTATAAACTAATGAAAAAGACCTATCCCCTATAGTACGTCCTATTCTCAAAATGTTTTGTGACCACGCAACTCCCACAGCCCCTTCTGTACTTCTCAAATCAATTAAATCCCCACTTCCTACGCTCGTGCTTGCAGGAATAGTTAGTTTCCCAGTCGGACCAGTCGTTCCGATGCCGACGTTGCCAGAGTTTGAGTTATAAATATCATCTCCACTTGCAGTCCAATAACCTACTGTTTCTCCTCCACCTCCAGATATTGTAGAGTCCACATAACTTTTAG
>JBBDIH010000211.1:0-3182 GCA_040880505.1 Minisyncoccota bacterium | reverse complement strand
TAGATAGATCTGGTGCAAAAAGTGATGAATATTTTATGCACAAATCTATTATAGATAAAATTCCAAGTAAGGAGGATATTATGCTTGATAATATAAGGGAATATATAAAATAATTTTCCTACTCCATCGCTTTCATCATCTGTTTTGCAACAGCTTCAATAACTGGAACACTAACAGAATTTCCAAACTGTTTGTACAAAGCAGAATCTGCTAACTTTGGTAATTTATAATTTACTGGAAACCCTTGTAGCCTTGCACACTCCAATGGGGTTAATTTTCGTATACCTTTTTTATCTTGTATAATTGGTACATTATGCCCTCCCGTACCCATGTTTGCCGTTAAGGTTGGGCAAACGCCACTTTTATTCTCTCTCACATATTGTCTACGCCATTGATATACCTTACCCTCGTCTTTCACAGAATCCTTTAATCTTTCATACAAAGGTTTGCCATTATAGTAATATTTTTCAGGTACATTTTTTTCCAATAAATCAGTTACTTTTTTTGTTAACTTTACTGGCTTTGGAAATTCAAACTTATCAAAGTAATTTTTATTTTTGAACCCCACAATGTAAATACGCTCTCGATTTTGAGGAACATTACCGTATTCCATAGTATTTAAGACTTTTGATTTTACATAATATCCAAGATCTTCAAGAGTTTTTTCTATAACCTCAAAAGTTTTCCCAGAGTCATGGCTTTTTAAGTTTTTTACATTTTCCAATAAAAACCCTTCCGGCTTTCGTGCCTCGATAATTCTTGCAATATCAAAAAACAAATTTCCTCTATCTTTTTTATCTTTAAAACCGTGCCTGTACCCAGCAATAGAAAAGGCTTGGCAAGGAAAGCCACCTAATAGAAAATCAAATTTTGGTAAATCATCAATTCCAATTTTTCGTATATCCTCAACTATCAACTTTGAATCTTTAAAATTAAGATCATATGTATCTTTACATTGTGACTCAAAATCATTAGCAAAAACTGTTTTAAATCCAGCATTTTCAAAACCAAGCCTTATTCCTCCAACACCTGCAAATAAATCTATTGTATTAAAGTCATGTTTCGTTTTTTGCTTCGGCTTGTAATCTTCTTCGGAATTTATATTTCTAATTACTTGCACGACAACGCCACGAATTTCAACTTCTTTTCTATAGAACGGAAGCATTGTTTGGTTTCTTGGCTCAAGCCTAAATCGTGATTTTTCTTTGTACAACTTTTTAAGTGTCGCTTCGTTATCGTCAATAATTGCGACAACTGTTTGTCCATTTTCTGCAACAGATTGTTTTTTTATTACAACAATATCTCCATCAAAGATACCTTCGTCAATCATGCTTTCTCCGGCAACTCGTAAGGCGTAATAATCCTTAGAATTTTGAATACTAGGGTCAACAAGAGAAATAAAATCTTCTCGATTTTCTATTGCCTCAATAGGTTGTCCTGCAGTGATATTTCCTAAAATAGGAATTTCAACAACAGGTTTTATTTCTTTTATTAGCGACAGGCTTCTGGCTGAATTTTCGGATTTTGAAAGATAGCCTTTTGCCTCTAGGGAATTAATATGTTCGTGAATCGTAGAGATAGCTTTCAGTTTTAATTCTTTCCGTATCTCTTCAATAGTAGGAGAGATACCATTTTCGGAAATATATGTTTTTATAAAATCAAAGACCTGTTTTTGTTTTTTTGTGAGTTTAGACATATCGTTGCATTAAAAATCTATTTGCGCTACATTTTTATTATAACCGAATAGAAGCCGAAAGACAAAGCGAGGTTATCCACATTATTAGTTAATAAAAAATAACATGGGGAAAATATTCAATGTGTCATCTGAAAAACAATCGGGTGGCGTAACAAGTGGAATTAACAACAATCAAAACTCCACTATAAATACTTATATTTGGAAAGGTCGTAAAGAAGGTTTTTTCGTTGCATTGGGTATAGCAATTATTGTTGAAATAATTATTCGTCTAATATTTTAAAATATGAATGAAGATACCATGGGAAGTGTTTTTAACGTAATAAGTAATGACCAACAAGGCGGAATAACGGCAGGAATCGTGAATATATTTCGTAAAATAAAGCTTGAACTATCTGACGAAAATAAAAAATTTATAACTGAAAACCTTTCTAACAAAAATAATACTGTACATGTTTCCTTGCAATCAGGTGGAAATAGTGAATTAACTCAACTCGCAACAGATATAAAGTCATTTTTAGTTCAACAAGGTTATAAAAATGTTCAAGGTGTACATACGATTATGGGATTTAGTCCTTTTAAGGGAGTAACTCTAGAGAAAAAATCTGCTACTGAATCAGTAATTTTTATTGGCGCTTTACAATAAAAAGAGGGAGCAATCCCCGCCGTTTTATAATTTCTCGTAAAAACGGCGGGGATTTATGCGCACACAGGGCGGGCGGGGCAAGCACAATAAGAATAGTTTGTGCCTAGCGCAATCCTTTTATTGAGTTACCACCACCCGTATCGAAGTCATCACAGAGTTTCAAGCTACCACAGAACGCGGAGAGGAAGCACCTCGTCTCGCCGTGAGGACGGAGAAATGAACAGTATCAAAGAACCACAAATGCTATAATACAAATGTTTATTTTGTAGTCTGAAGCGACGGAAACAAAACCATAAAATTTCCTTTCATTTTTTTAGCGCCCCCCCCGAAAATGGATCGGAAAGGAAATTTTATGGTTTTGTTTCCGTCGCTTCGCCATTTAAATAGTATATGGCAATTTGGCATATTACGCAATGGAATACTAAGATATAAAAATATGCCACGAGCTTTATACAAAGAGGAGCATCAGAAAATCGTCGAGCGCCTAAAACAGGCACGATTTGACGCTGGATTAGATCAGATTGAAGTAGCAGAAAAACTTGGCAGAACTCAGTCTTATGTTTCTAAAATTGAATCAGGACAAAGGCGCTTGGATGTTTTACAGCTCAAAGAGTTTGCAAAACTTTATACAAAACCCTTGGACTATTTTGTTAAATAATATAAAAGTGATGTCAAAATCCAATGAAATTATAATTAACAAACAAGATGTTGTCCCATACATCTACTTTGTCTGCTCAATGGCTCAACAAGGTAGAATGTATGGAGGTCTTAGTGGAAAAAGTGATTACATTGGTGGTGTTTTTGATCGTTGGATAAATATTATTCCTGAAAGTGTCATCTTTA
>JBBDIH010000210.1:0-3184 GCA_040880505.1 Minisyncoccota bacterium | reverse complement strand
TTTCTTATAATGAATATCATGCTGGACGCAAAATCTACTGTTACGACTACGGAGCACGGTTTTACGATCCGCAGTTGGGCAGGTGGCATGTGCCAGATCCGCTAGCCGAAGTTAATCGTCGATGGAGTCCTTATCGTTACGCTTATAACAATCCACTTCGCTTTATAGATCCTGATGGAATGTTAGAAGATGACTATTTTAACGAGAATGGCGATTTTCTTGGATCAGATGATGCTGAAACTGATAATGTAAGAATTATGAAGCAAAAAGATTGGGCTGCAATTAATCATGATGGCGAGATGGATGCAGAGCTAGGAGCTGAGAATTCAGTATTGCATTCTAAATCAACGGATATTTCAGATGAAGAAAGTCTAAAAATCTATGATCAATATAATCCTACAGATGCAGAAGTTGTTAAGTTGGAAACTGGACCATTAACTACCGGAATGAATTATGATGGTAATATAGATAAAATAGGAATTAGACTTGAAGGAAATTTAAATGCTGGCTACGCAGACGATGCGAATATAATTAAGAATCAATTTTCACATGAAGAACAACATTATGATGATCATCATAACGGAACCGGATCAATTTCCCGAAGTATAAATGAAATTAAAGCTACAGTGAAGATGATTAATGATCCTTCTTTCGATAAAATCAATGATGCTCAATATAAGAGAGGAGTCTTTGATTATTTGAATCATTATTTATCAACCGAAAAGAAAAAATGATGAGATCAATATTTGTATTGTCTGCTCTGCTAATTATTATTTCAGAATGTAATGCTCAGCTCAAACTTGAAATACGTGAGTTATATATTACATCAATTTCAGATTCGAGTCATTTTAGCTTTGAGGCTTTTGAAGGACCAAATATTTCTGCTAGATGTGATTTAGTTAATAATTCAAATGAGTCACTGCTTATATTACCCTTGAGTGATTCGATTATTTTGAGCTATTATATCAAAGGAATAGAATATGAACGTGTTGAGAGACCATATAATTTTCCAGATCGACAATCCTTGATAATTGAACCATTTGATACTTTAAGTTTTTCTTTTAGTGATAATATCTTTCTTGGAACAAAGTATATTAGTGAGATTGATCATGATTATTCTATGCTTTTAATCGAGGCTCTCCCATCAATGCAGATACAATATAGAACACATTATTTACCTGTTATTATTAATGAAAGGATAGATAATATTAAAATTATTAAATGAAAATTGTTTTTTGCAATAATCATTGTTACGACTACGGGGCACGGTTTTACGATCCGGCGATTGGGCGGTTTCCAAGCATAGATCCTATAGCCGATAAGTTTGAAAATTTATCGCCATATAATTATGCAAGCAATAATCCAATTACATGTATTGACCTTTGGGGTTTGCAAGGGCTGAATTTTCAAATAAGTTGGGAAAATGAAAGCAATCCGAAAATAACATATCCTCAAGATGGCACCTATATCGAACAAGCTGGACGTGTTAGTAGTAATTCTGGCTCAGAAGTAAGCAAGAGTAATTCATCGAATGTAGCTTTTAGTTCTCAGGATGTTCCAACATTAAGTCAAGGAGATGGCAAGGTTACTCAAAATTTAAAGACATTGCAGGCACTTTATCCGACACAGTATGGAGGAGGAGAATTCGGCATGGGAACTAATCAAGGAATTATCGATGGATTTAAAGCTGCTCCTCTAGTTGTTACCGGAATGGAAGCCGCTCCAATTATCTCTCAAGGAGCTAAAACTGCTGTTGTCAAAACAGTTTCAGGATTGAATTCTACGATCAAAGCAGCAAATAACACTGTGCAATCTGCAGCTTATATCTTTCAAACTGATTTAAATGTTCAATTCGGAGTTGGAGTTGTGACTGGTTTAATCGAAGCCGATGCAGTAGCTCCTCCTGATACACCTCCACTACCAACTCCTATTAGTGAAGTGACAAATACTTTTGTGAACCTTGTTAGGTCTATTATGAATAATTACGAGGAAAATGGAGAATGATGATAAATACTATCTATTAAGGTTTTACAACAGTAAGTTCTTAAAAAAATACAAGTTTATCTTGTTTTTCTTTGGAGTCGTTATATTGGAAGTTCTGTTATTTAAATTTATTGGGAAGGGAGATCGGTTATCTATGACTTCAACAGGGCCATTGAATTGGGAAGAGATAGCAAACAAACTGCCAACTATACTGGTAGAAGCTTCAATATTCACAGCAGTTTTTTACCTTTTTAGCAGATTTATTAGAAATCGAGATAATAATGGATAATAGTTTAGCGATGTGTTTTTTGGAATACACCGGTTTCAGACAGTTGCAGGTAATGAATTGATACAAAATAATATATTTTTAAATATGTTCTTTGAAACAAAATCACTGGTACGACTACGGAGCCCGGTTTTATGATCCGGCTATAGCTCGTTTTCCAAGCCTGGATCCAATTGCGGATGCCTTCCCCCATTTATCCCCATATAACTATGCCAGCAACAATCCTGTTACTTGTATAGATCTATGGGGCTTACAAGGAGTCGAGGCTGAAGAGGTTCGAGACGAAGAGGGTAATCTAACTGGATATACCATGGAGCAAGATGCAACATATATGGATCCTATTATCGTTACAGACCTTCCCATATATGATAATACAGGTGAAACTCTTGGAGAAAGCTTTGTTGATAATTTAGGAAATGCTGCAGATCTTGTTGAAGGTGCCGGTATGCTATTAGAAAATCCCGCGTTAAAAGAATCTGCTGGTATAATTGGTACTGCATTAGATGTTATTGAAGTAACTGGCAATGCATTGGAAACTGATTTTAGTAATACCGAAGAAATTGGCGTCTTTGTTGAAGGAACAGTCCAGACAGTTGCTGAAGCTGCGGATGGGCCAATGGGGGCAGCTGTAAATGTAATTATTGAAAACGGTAAAAAGGAAAACGGATTGACAAACCTGGACAATAATAGAATGCATAATGCATATAGTACTAATAAGGACAGACAGGATGCTTATAGTAAAATAATGCAATATAGCTCTTCAGGACAAACTGGTAAGAAAAAGTAAAAGGAAATGATTAAAGCGATTAATTATCTCTATTACAGATATTATCGACTTGTAAAAAGTATCAGTTTAAAATCTAGCTATTTTCAGGTACGAGTAGTTTTCTTTTTTTCTATGATTACTGGATCGAA
>JBBDIH010000209.1:2459-3205 GCA_040880505.1 Minisyncoccota bacterium | reverse complement strand
AAACATACCTATTCTCATTTTTCCATCACGTTACATGCGTGGTTTTGCAAGTTAATATCAGGGGAGCCGAAACCAAGGCAAAGTCAGGAAGTTCGGTGGGTTAAGATTGGAGAGCTAGAACAATATCCTTTTCCAAAGGCTAATAAGAAGTTAACTGAAAAACTTATTATAGAAAATGATTCTTAAAATTATACTACTTTATTATTGTTAGCTTTTTTGTTTCAACAAAATTTACAGTTTTTAGCCTATAAAAGTACACTCCACTTGCTAATTCTGAAGCATTAAATTGAATTGAATAATAGCCCTTATTTTTACTCTCGTTCACTAAAGTTCTAACTTTCTCTCCTAGCAGGTTAAATATGGAAATATTTACAAATGTTTTCTCTTGTATTCCATATTCAATTATTGTTGAGGGATTAAAGGGATTGGGATAGTTTTGTTTTAATGAAAACTCATCCTTTCGTCTTATAGACTCATTCCCACCGACATTTTCAAAAATAATTATTTTTCCAGAATGATCAGAATTAGTGACAATATCATCATCACCGTCATTGTCTAAATCAACGGTATAAATTGATTGAATACCTTTTAGTAAAACTGATATCTTTCTTGCACTTTCAAAGGAACCAGACCCAGTATTTCTATACCATCTAAGTACACCATGCTCTCGATCTCCTGAAATAATATCTTTATATCCGTCATTATCTAGATCTGATACATTCAAAGTTGACACTCGGTTATAGCTT
>JBBDIH010000209.1:0-2449 GCA_040880505.1 Minisyncoccota bacterium | reverse complement strand
AGCTTATGTGATTCTTTTTAAAACTTAAATCTCCCAGGTTTTCGAACCACATTAACTCATCTGATTCTGTTCGATTTTCTCTTTCTTCAGGAGACAAAGTTTCAGCAGTTGACGAAGCCGTAAGAATATCTATGTCACCGTCGTTATCCAGATCGGAGGGAATCAATATATATCCACCAAACTCAATTTCAGAAATTTGTGACATTTCACCGAATTCACCATTACTATTATTAAGAAAATAGACTAACTTGTTCTGAGTTATTAAGCTGGCAATAATATCTTGATCTCCATCATTGTCAATATCAGCAGCACGAATATCTTTTACCCCTTCTGCATTATCCGACACAAACCTTTCAGCACCAAAATAGCCCGATCCATCGTTTTGACGCCATGATATTCCGCCGTAAGTAAATTCAAGTCCCCAAGAGAAAACAATATCAATAACACTGTCTGCTTCTAAATCACTCAATGCAAGAAAATCATATCCATAATAATTTGAGACCAGACTTTTGTCCTTCTTCACAAAATTACCACTTTGATTCTCATACTGAACCAATCCTTCTTCATCCATCCCAACCAATATGTCTATATCTCCATCTGAATCAATATCAGCGGAATGTATGCCCATTATATAAATATTCTCATCTATTATATTTATCTCACTAAAATTTTCCTCTCCTAAATTTTCATACCAGGCAAGAATTGGTTCAGAATTTATTTCAGTATATGTAACGATGTCAAAATCATCGTCTTTATCCATATCTGCAACATGTATAAAGCTTCCGGCAGTATGAGAATTATAGATACCCAGTGCAAGATTAGGGTATTCTTCTTCAACAAATTCAGCATTTCCATTATTCTTTAAAAACAATGTTGCTCCATCACTGCTTCTATTAATTAGAATATCCTCATCGCCATCCAATTCAAGATCAAAAAGTGCAATTGTATTATAAAATTCAGTACGATTTCCTAAATTTTCTGGAGATTTAAAGGTTTCATCAAATTGAATATTGAATGATCCTGAACCATCATTTTCAAATATTAAAATATGTGGTGATAAATTTGCTATCAGGTCTTGGTCGCCGTCTGAATCAATATCTGTATGTATTAATTGTCTATAATTATGCTCAGATACATCTACTTGATGTATTAATCTTGGAGTACCGAATTTGCCATCACCTTCATTGGGCACCCACATAATTTTAAACAAATTGGCTACATAATAGATGTCTTGTCGTCCATCATTGTTAAGATCTGCCATTCCAAAATCCAGCAATTTGTACCTAAAATCAGTGATTGATTGAGCAATTCCCCATTTATTGTCACCTTTATTCTCAAACCAAATAATTTCAAAACCACTATCAAAGTCATAATTATAGGTAATAACATCTTCGTAATTATCACCATTAATATCACCCATAAAGAATTTACTTTCTGTCCCTGTATTTCCTATTAAGTAAGTATTGTTGAATTCTCCTTCTCCGTTATTTTCTAACCACCTGATTTTGCCTTCAGATTCTGAAGAGATTAAAATATCCTTTACTCTGTCGTTATTGAAATCTACACCTAAGGCATTATCAACACTATCCAAGTCTATAGCTAATCTTTCAGAAGCTCCTTCACTGGTATGAAAAGAATGAACATAAATAGAGTTGTCTTTCCTATGGGTAGTAATTAATGCCTTCGAACCAAAAAGGCTCATACTATTCGTTCCTGAGCTTGAAAAAATAGGCCATGAAATTGACTGAAAAGATATTTCTTCGGAATCATCTAATCCTAATATTAGTTCAATGCTCCTGACATCCATCCTATGGCGAGGGGTTTCTCCACTAACAAACAAATCTATAATTTCATCACCATTAACATCGCTGGCTAAAACAAGTGACGTCTTATCGAAAAGACTGAAATTAAATGATCTGTCAATAAATTCCGGAATGACAATTGTGGAATTATTAAAATCTGTTTGCGCAAATAATGAATTCCAAAACGGTATTATTAAGAAAAAGACTATTACTTTTTTCATACAAATACACTTGACCAGTCAGTTAATTTCTGTGTTAGTAATATAGAATAATCAGCGTTAAATATTGAATATTAAATCTTTAAGTAATGAAATATTTAGTTTTTACTAGTAAGATTTCTCCTGTATAAGTTGATAGGATTCGAATCATGCTCATTCAAATACTCAAACAAAATATTAAATGAACTTTTGGTTAAAAGCTCTTAGAAAATATAAAATGTTACTTCACCGCAACGCCACACACATGAGGAATAATGGGAAGAAAAATGGTTTTACTGTCAAATTCTTCCATCTTTACTTTCGAAAACATCGAATTTTGGATGATTTTTCCAGTATCCCGTGTAACATTGCATCCATCAAAAAAACATTTCCAGGGTACTTTTATAAGTCGTTGCACAAAACCAATGATGGGCTGATTATGTGCCTTTA
>JBBDIH010000208.1:0-3227 GCA_040880505.1 Minisyncoccota bacterium | reverse complement strand
AACAAAAGATATTTCAAAAGCAAAAAATCTTCGCGAAGATTTTTTGGACTTTCTTGAAAAGAAAGAGGGGTTAACTAGAGAAAGTGTTGAGGAAAAAGTTTTAATTGTTACTTCTGACAAAGAACATAAGGGAAACTTACCAAAACTGAAATCAGTGGATGAAAAAGACAATTCCACAGAGTGGATTATTTCCGTTTCTATGCTTACTGAAGGGTGGGATGTAAAAAATGTATTTCAAATCGTGCCGTGGGAAGATAAAGCTTTTAATTCAAAACTTTTGATTGCTCAAGTTCTAGGGAGAGGATTGAGAATACCAGAAGCATACAAAACTCCACAACCACGAGTTGTAGTATTTAATCATGACTCTTGGAGTAAAAACATAAAAGCACTTGTTGACGAAGTTTTGGAAATTGAAACAAGAATTATAAGTGAAGTGTTAAAAACAGGGGCAAGAGCCAAATACAATTTTGATGTTTACAATTTAGACTACACAAAAGAAGAAGTTGAGGTGGCACATAAACCAAATCCAGTTGTTAATTATTCTCGTATAGAAAAAGAAGGGATAAAGCTTGATTCTCAGGTTATTGAGACAGAAAAAGGAACATCCTATGAATCAATCGCGGGTGGAGCCGTGCGAGATAAAAATTATCTTATTGAATATGGTACTTGGACAGTTGAGGAAGTGGTTGAAAGAATTTATGAAGAATTTGAGATACGAGATTGGGAAGGTAGAATCTTACAACTCGGAAAGGAACATTACACACAAAATAAACTTCCTCCGAAAGAGAAGATCAAAGAAATCATCCTAAAATCAATGAAGAATGTCGAAATTAAGGGCGACAGAATTATTGAAAAGAATGTAAATAAAATTCTTAACACTTTCGCAACTTTGTTGCGAAAGAAAAGTAAAACAGTTATTCCACAATTAAAAGTCAATGACCCTGTGCCTATTTCTACAAAGAATATAATTCGAGAAAGTTCTGGTATTGGAAACTTCAGACGAGGATATTCTTTGTTTTATACAAATGATTGGGAAAATGAGATTGTAAATGAGGAACAAAAAAGTATCTTGGGACAAATTGTAAATGATGAAAGTTTACCAAAGAGTGCCGATAAAAAGCAAAATGAATTTCTATTCAAAACGCCTGTAAGCGTGGTTTTTACAAATGCAGAGCCAGAGAGAAAGTTTCTAGAAAATTTGTGCAAGAAGGATGTGGCAGAAAAAATTGATAGTTGGCTTAAATCGAGAGACAGAGGATTCTATGGCATTGAGTACAGCTTGCGGTACGGAAGTAAAGAATCAAAAACAAGAAAATATACGCAAAACACCTTCAACCCCGATTTTTTCATCAAAATCAAAAAGGGTGGTGTTGAATATTTTCTTGTCATAGAAATAAAGGCGGACAAAGATGATTGCGATGAGAATAAAGCAAAGTATAAATATGCAAAAGAGCATTTTGAACGATTGAATGAAAAGCTAAAAGAACAAGGTGTTAAGCAAGAGTATATTTTCCATTTTTTGAGTCCGAATGGTTACACTACATTCTTTGAGTATTTGAAAGACGAAAGACTATTGAAAGGACAGAGTAAATTCAGATGTGAGCTAGAGAATCTTTTGGAAGAAGTTGAGGAAGAATAGAAAATTAAAGGGAGTTTCGCTTGCGCGCAGATTGGGAATATAAAAATATGTTTATTAAAAAAATCACAATTCAAAATTTTCGACTTTTCAATAAGGATAATACCTTTGAAATTGATAATTTGAATATACCCGATAACACTGAGGGTGGTGGACTAACTCTTTTTGTCGGTGAAAATGGTTGTGGAAAAACATCACTACTTGACGCTTTTTCTTTACCCTTGCTTTCCTATAAAGCAGACGGTTTTTCACTGGATGATTTTTTTGACCCAAATGAAAAGACTAATATTCAAGTTTTTTCTGAAAAAGATTTTGATTTTAAAGGAACAACACCCAACCAAAAAAATCCATATAAAGGCAAAGGTTTTGTTTTTGAAGCTGGTATAAGAGCGAGAGGTAACAAGAGTTATTTGTCATCAATGGTGGTTAATGACCAAAGATACATTAGGGCGGACGGAGAAACAAAACCAGAGGATGGAAAACCAGATTTGAGGGTTAGTGTAAATAATCCTTGGAGCGGTTCAAGGTTTAATGAAAACGATATTTTGTTTTTGGATAAAAATCGTACTTATCAGATACGCTCTGGAACTTATAATCCAACCAGATTTGATCGCTTAATGGAAGATTTTGATTTTCAATATATTAAACAAGAAAACAATCCTATTGACTGCAATGAGAAAGTAAAAGATGTATCAAGTGCAATTGAAAATCAATTTTTAACAAAGGCGATAGATAAATTTCATGAGATCAGTGGAGAGAAAATATCATTGTCCCATATAAATAATTGGACACCGCACAGTAAGGCATTTCTTGGTATTACAAAAGAAAATAAACAGCACATTCTGCTCAATAATTTAGGTTCAGGATATGAAATGATATTTTCACTACTTTACTCTTTTTATCTTTCTCAACAGAGCGGAAAACAATTGATAGTTTTTATTGATGAGCCAGAACTACATTTACATCCAAAAATTCAAGAAGATTTTGTAAAAATTCTTCTTGAATTCTCAAAGTCAGCACAAATTATTTTGACCACACACTCACCTTTGTTTGTAAAACAGGTTTTATATAACGACAAGGTACAAGTAAATGTACTCAAGAAAGAAAATAGTAAAGTCGATATTACAAAAATAGAAGATAGATTACTCCCATATTTATCTGCAAATGAGATTAATTTTCTTGCTTTTGGTCTGCCGACAGAGGAATATCACAATGAACTTTATGAGGAGTTGAGGATTAGAGACGATAATACTCGTGCAAATCCATTAAACTTGAAGGACTTTGATACAAGTTTTTTTCAAAATGTAAAATCGGAACCAGCTAACTTTCCGTATAATGGGACACCAAATCAAGTGAGTATTCACACACATCTTAGAACACAAATTCATCACAGAGGAACTGCTGGAATAGCGGATATAGCAGAGATAAAAAATTCTATTGGAAAAATGCGGGGTTACCTCGTTTAAAATAAGGGAGCTTCCGCTTGCGCGCGCATGGGAGGGTTGGGGTAAGCGCAGATAGATTTGCTTGTGCCATTCGATAGTTTGGCACAATCCGCTTTTTTAGAATTACCACGGACTCGAACGAAGCC
>JBBDIH010000207.1:0-3235 GCA_040880505.1 Minisyncoccota bacterium | reverse complement strand
TATTTTTTGTTTCTTCTTTGGTTTCTTCCAAAAACTTATCATACTCTTTTACATGTAAAAGCTTTTTTTCTTCAACTAATTTTTTAATTTCATTGAAAGCTTTATCAAGATCTTTTTTAGAAAGTTTTTTAATTCTTGCTTCAATTAAATTAAAAAGATTTTTAGGAACATTATTTACATACTCACCTTTTTTAATTGATAAATTTTCTTTTTTAAAACCACTATTAAGAAGTGTGAAAAAAGTTTTTTTAAGTTTTGGGTATTTTTCAAGATCAATACCAACTCTCAATCCTTTTTGGGTTTTTTGAATAGAATTTCTTTTCGGAATTCTTCGTTTTTTGAAATCAGTTTCAAGAAAATTCATGAAATACTTAGCCACCTCTTTTACAAAAGAGGCTGATCCTGTATTTTTAATTTTTTCTTGTTTTATATTAGACATAATTGTTTATAGATAGCTAATCTGTATATCCATAATACATAAATATTAACACAATAAAGGTTAAGATACCTTTATTATGATTAAGTAATAAGATCTGCACGATACCTTGTTGTCGATGCGGAGGGGGTGGTAACGATTGAATAGTTTGTGTAAAAGTAAACACTATGATACACTTAGTATACAATGAGTAAAAAAGAGCTAAAAGAAAAGGAGTTAGAAGCGTTTCGTTATATTCGCAATGCTATTGTCCATGGTGGTTTCTCTCCTTCAGTAAGGAATCTACGTGACGAACTTGGATACAAATCTCCGAGATCTGCTTTATTGCTACTAAATAGTCTCATTGAAAGAGGTTGGATCAAGAGAAATAGTCAGGGCGATCTATTAGTTAGAAAAGATCTAGAAGAACAAGAGGACCATGCACGCACAGTGGAGCTACCACTTGTAGGAGCTGTCTCTTGTGGTTCTCCAATTCTAGCTGAAGAGAATATCGAAGCTTATATTCCTGTGTCTCGTTCAATTGTGTCATCGGGCGGTAACTACTTTTTGCTAAGAGCTACAGGAGACTCAATGGATCAAGCGGGCATACAAAACGGAGATATTCTTTTAGTAAGACAGCAGAATCATGCAAGTAATGGTGAGAAAATTGTTGCACTTATAGACGATGAAGCTACTGTAAAAGAATTTAGTAAGAATAATGGTTTTGTTGTTCTTAAGCCAAGATCAAGTAATAAAGAACATAAACCCATCATCGTTTCTAACAACTTCTCAATACAGGGAGTTATCGTCGCAACATTACCAGATTTAACTTAATTATTAATTATGCAATACGAAGTAGATATATTAGCAGTTGGAGAGGAATCAAAAAGTGGTGACGCAATAGCTTTACGTTACGGAGACTTTGTAAATGATCCTTCCAATCAAAAGGTGGTTGTTATTGACGGTGGCTTTAAAGGGTCAGGTGAGGAGCTCGTAGAGCGTATCCAGAATGAGTACGGCACCAGTTATGTTGATGTTGTAATTTCAACTCATCCAGACAGTGATCATATTTCTGGTCTCGAAGTTATACTAGACAAACTTACCGTCGGTGAACTATGGATGCATCGTCCATGGAACACCAATACAGAACTTAAGAAAATGGTTGAATCAGAAGTTGGACTGATTGAGTTGATGAGTGTTAATAAGGCCAAGAAATCTTTACGGGCAGCTTTTAGTCTTGAGAAAATGGCGAACGAAAAAGGGATAACTATAATTGATCCTTACGCAGGGCATTCAACTACGGATAGAATAATTCATGTGATTGGTCCTAGTTTTGAATTTTATAGTTCGCTACTACCTGACTTTGAAAAAGGAGGACAAATGAGTGCTGGTGAAAAAATAAAAAGATTAATATCAGAGTTTTGGCACAAGGATGAACTTGAAGAACCTCACGAAAATGCTGTAAGTGCTCGAAATAATTCAAGCGTTGTCACTGTCGTTACGTTTCCAGATAAGAACTTCTTATTTACTGGTGATGCAGGCGTTAAGGCATTAGCAAGTGCTTCCGAACATGCTTCTTCTAGAAATTTTCATCTAGGTGCAAATATCCATTATTACCAAGTTCCACATCACGGAAGTAAGCGTAATATGGGACCTTCAATTTTGGACGCAATTATTGGACCTATTGTGCCTCAAGGTCAGATGAATGGTAAGACAGCTTTTATTTCTGCAGCAAAAAACAGTCCTAAGCATCCCTCACATAGAGTAAAAAATGCTTTTATTCGTCGTGGAGTTAATGTTTCTCAGACATGTGGTCAGTGTCATTGCTTTCGAAGCAGCGGAGTACCCACTCGACAAGGATGGGAACCTATTACCTTTTGTGAGTTTACTCATTCTTACGAAGAAGAAAACTAACCCGTATGCGATTCAATAAATACAATTTGGTAGCACGAGTGTATCCTGCAATATTATGTTCATTGCCAATACTTGTTTTGAACTTCTTCTTTCTCAATACCTATACTGGAGAGTTTCTTTCTTCAATAGAAGGCTATAAGTGGGTTGGTGGGATAGCTTTTTCAGCAGTTTTAATTTATCTATTAGCACAGATAAGTAGATTTATTGGGAAAGAATTTTTTGAGAAAATCAACTTTAGTGATGAGTTAAATATGCCAACCACTCAACTCTTGCTTCATTCTGATAAAACATACTCTTCCGAGCAAAAATTGAATATTCACTCTAAGATTGCAAGTGATTTTAATATGAATGTTTGCACAATAGAGCAAGAGTCTCTTGATGAGATCGGTGCTCGAAGAATTCTTGTAGATTGTGTATCGCTTATAAGAGGTAAGGTTAAAGATGGTCGTTTACTACTTCAACACAATATTGAGTACGGCTTTGTAAGAAATTTAATCGGAGGATCAGTAGTTGCTGTTTTTGTAGCTATTTTTAATATCGTTCTGTTTGGTTACTTTCTAGAAGAACTCCTACCATTCTATATATCTCTTTTTCTTGCAATAACGTACCTCTTAATAGTTATGTTTGGGAGGAAGATAATTCAAAGATACGGTTTGAGGTATGCAAAGATTTTGATTCAAGAGTACCTGCTTTCATAGGAAGTTCGAATCCCGCAGAGGTCGAGCCTTGCGGGATTTAAACGTTGTTACTTTATCCTTACTTATCAATCCTCAACATAGACCTGATAAAGAAGACTACGGGCGGAGGGGGTGGGATTTTCCTCCTCCGTCCTCTTTCGAGGACTCCTCCGTAATCCTGGGACCCTCACTTACTCACCTAAGGTGCGTTCGGGTTCCCTTCGAATCC
>JBBDIH010000206.1:0-3298 GCA_040880505.1 Minisyncoccota bacterium | reverse complement strand
AAACAGTTAGAGTAGAGAAGGACGGCAAAGAATACTTCACGATAGAACCTTGGTACGAGTTTGTTAATCCTAGGAAGATTTTGGGAAACTATAGAATAATGAACTATTTTAATAGATAGAGTATTTACTTGAAAAAGTTGTTCAAGTAATATATAATAAATATTATGAGAATAACAAATAATGAATATAAAACACTAAAGAAGTTAGAGATAGATTCTTCTACTACTTTAAGAGAGTTAGTAAAAGACTTAAATCTAGGAGGTATAGCTTCGGCGGCTTATCTAATAAATTCTTTGAATAAAAAGGAGTTACTAGAGAAGGTTGGAAGCAGGACAAGAAAAAAATATATTCTCACTGAGAAAGCTAAGGAATATTTATCTGAATCTAAAGTTGATAGCAATGAATTAATTAACGAGAACGAAATAATAGAAAATTTAAATAAAAGTTATATTAAAGTCGAGTATGTCGGATCTTCAGGTAATTTCTCAACTAATTATTGGAATAGAAATTTTCCTGACGGAACTGATAACATTAAAAATCAATAAAAAATAAATATGAGTCTTTGTATAAATACAATAACATCAGAGGGAATGGTTTTAGCAGCTGATAGTAGGCAAACTTATAAAAATCGAAAAGGTATGAGTCGTATCGGTTCTGATTCAGCTTCTAAAATATTCCAGTTAACGGATACAGTAGGAATTGCTATTACTGGATTAGCTTTTCTTTCAGAAAGGGGAACTTTAAAGAATATAAGTAGTTTTATTGAAAATTTTAAAACAACTCATGATTTAAAAAAATCAAATGTCGAGGAAATTGCTAAAAAACTAAAGAACTACTTCGAAAAGAAATACGATTACAAGCCAACTTTAAAACAGTTATCTAAAAATATAAAAGTAGATTTAGAATCTAGACAATTTGAGTTACTAGAATTAGAAGTTGATGAAAAAATAGGAAGAATAGAATTTAAATTTAAAGACAAAGAAGGAAAAATCAATACCGGTGCTGCTGGAATAGATGGATTACAATTTATTGTAACTGGTTTTAATATGGATGATTCTTATCAATCAATTTTGGTTTATATTCCTGGAGAAATAAAAGTGCAAAGAGATAGTACGAAAAAAGGAAAACAATATGGTGCAGGATGGATTGGTCAAACTGACGTAGTTACAAGAATGATTTTAGGATTTGATGGTCGTATTAGTAACTTACCTTTTGTTCAAAAATCTATAAAGAGTGAAGGGGGTGAAATCATCAATTCTCAATTAAGAAAATTAGAATACGATATAAAATGGGGCACAATGACATTGCAAGATGGAATTGATTTTAGTCTTCTTGCTATAGAAACTACTTCTGCGATTCAAAGATTTTCCGATGGGATAATGGCAGATCCAGGCGATATGCCAGGAGTTGGGGGCCCCATTGATGTTGCAGTAATAACCAAAGATAAAGGTTTCATTTGGGTAAAGAAAAAGGGCTTAATAGTTAAGAATAATAAGGTCGATTTAGAGTCAATTAAAGATTTAAAATAATTATGGCAATTCCTAACTCACAACTTGAAACCTGGGCCAAACAGGGAGCAACTGTGACTTCAAAACAGACTCACGAATCTATACGTAATGCGCTTAAGTACGTTGATTCTCCAATAAAATATTTAATAAATTCCGGCAGCGCAGAAATTTACTTACAAGGATCTTATAAAAACCACACAAACATCCGTGGGGATAGTGATGTGGATGTTGTTGTAGAGCTTAATACAATATTTGGTCACAATAGTCACAAACTTTCAAACGATCAGCAAGTTATCCATAGTAGAACCTATACAAGTGCTACTTATAAATGGGAGGATTTTCGATCAGATGTCATTAGTGCGTTAGAAAATTATTACGGACAGAAATATGTTGATTGCTCTGGAAATAAATCGATAAAACTAATCTCCAATGGGAGCAGATTAAATGCGGACGTTGTACCTGTGATTAAATATAGGAAATATTCCCATTTTAAGGGGGATAATGACTTTCACGCAGAGCGTGGAATAAAACTTTATCACAGAACAACAGGTGATTCGATTATAAATTACCCCCGCCATCACTACAGCAATGGCAATGATAAAAATTCAGACAGTAAAACCAAGGGGCTATTTAAGCCAGTAGTCAGAGTTTTCAAGAATATGAGGAGCTACCTAGTAAGCAGAGGAGAGTTAAATGATGGTGTTGCCCCTTCTTATTTTCTTGAGGGACTTATTTATAATGTGCCAAACGAAAAATTCATTGGCAATTATAGCGATATTATATTTAACGTTTTGAAGTACTTACACGAAAATCCTATAGACGACTTTTATTGTCAAAATGAAATACATCCATTATTCGGAGATGAAGACCAAAGATGGAATGAAATAGACGCAAAAATAACGATAAACGCTTTTGTCCAAGCGTGGACTAACTGGGTTAACTAGCATGCACTCATACTCAATAGATACATCTGAAAGAAAGTATGTACCACTAATATTGGCGATCTTAGCTGTTTTTTGTGCGTGGGTATTTAATGTTTTGTTTAATTATTACCATATAGAATTATCGTGGTGGATTTCTACTCCTTCTGTAATGGGTTTTTATGGTTTATTTTGGGTAATTTTTGATCAATGGATTTGGAAATTAAGTATTTTACACACAATAGGCTTCATAAAAACACCTATTTTATTAGGAGAGTGGACAGGAGTAATCAAATCATCTTTTAATAAGTCTGTAGAAAAGAATGTGTCTGTTTCTATTAAACAGTCATGGACAAGAATAAATATTTTCTTAAAGACAAATACTTCCCACTCAAACAGTCTCGCTGCTTCTATTGCATTGAGTGATAAAAAATCTCCTTTATTGAGTTACCAGTATCAGAACGATCCTGGTCTGGAAGCAGTTGATACTATGCAAATACATTATGGAACTACGAATCTTCTCATCTCTGATAATTTACTTTCTATGTCGGGTAATTATTACTCAGGCAGAGGACGACAAAGTATTGGGGCTATTAACTTAGAAAAAAATGATATATAGTTCTGTCTTATTTTTCTAAATAAGACATTGAAACATACCGTATCTGTGTCCCATTTGTCCTATTCACAGTGACCCACGAGCCCAAAAAGGACATTTGGAAATATCCTCCAAAAAGCCCTTAAGTATCCCATAGTTAACAGTACTTAACCCGAGTGGCCCGCAGCGAACGAAGTGAGCGAGGACTCAATAAGCAAATTTATTTGCTTATGTGTTGTGGGATGAGAAGAATTTTATAATGTGCGAATTATGAG
>JBBDIH010000205.1:0-3305 GCA_040880505.1 Minisyncoccota bacterium | reverse complement strand
ACCCCAGGCAGCGTTTCTGTGGGTTCAGCAATAGCACGACAAACTGCTCTTGCAGCTCGATAGTATCGCTGTCAAACAGTGGGCGTAAGAAGATCGCGGCTGATTCAGGATCAGTTATTTGTGGAAGTTCACAGACGGGTTGCTTGGATTTGTAGGTAAGGCCGATTTCGGCTACAAAGTGCTGTTTCATGGGGATAAGATTTTAGTGATTGGTTATCACAGTTCTTATACCCATAAAGGGTGGATTTACTGCGTTACTTCCTTTTTAACTCGTCTAATGTCTTTCCTGATTTATTCTTCCATTTGATCCAACCATTCGTGTTCCGCCCTAAAACAATAGCTGCAGCAGTGCTCGGAGAATTGAAAACATAATCCTGTACAAATTCATAGTTGCCATTCCGTTCGATCATTATTTGATCCTTTACTAGCTTCATTCTCAAGTTGATTATATATTCATGACAGGATGGAACGGTTTGTTTTTTCGCTTGTGAACCTTTGAATACAACAAAACCATCATCAATCAAATCGCCTTCTGCTCTGACGTTTCGCCCCTTCAAAATGAGTAGTTCTTTTGTTGTAATTTGCTCTTTTCCTACTTTTTCATACACTGGAAAACCTAGTGTTGACAGTAGAATTTTAATTGTGTCAAAACTGTCAAGCAAATCCGCTTCCATTGATTCAGTTACAAATGGCTTACTTGGAGCTGTTTGATTTTCTGTATCGTATCGGTTTGATTCTTTGGCCTGATTTATTGACACATGCTCTAGATATTTTGCATGCGATTTTGTAAAAGCATTGATTTTTGAAACCATTATTACCGCATAATTCCAAAATTCCTTTGTTCTGTTGTGTTGCTTTAATCTGTCAAGACAGTCTTCCGCCTCACCTATATATACAATAGGTTTCGCCTTATCTGCTGATTCTCCAAACAGAAAGTAGATGCCTACTTTATTCAATTCTTTTCTAGTGGCGATGTATTCAATTTTGTTTCGAGGAACCAAAATTGCTTTCACCACACGATTGGTTATTTCAGCAATCTTGACACTTCTCGGTGATCCGTCGGGAAGAAATATCTGAATTGTTTGAGGTCTATTCATTTGTTTTATTCAATGCCTTTACTATTTCTATCATTTGTTCCGTAGATTCTGCAAGTTCATCAGCTGTGAAATCCTCACCTTGCATTGTTCCGTTTTCAGGATGATGTATTTTATTCCTTATGAATACTGGTAATGTACAATCATAAGTAATTCCTTTTACGCCATTTATTTCTTTAGTCCAACTTTTGTTTTTTACAGAACCTTGATTTTCTAGATAATCATCAATGTCTTTTTCATAATAACATTTTGCCTTTTCTTGTATATAACCGTAAAGTTCATCATGAAATTCAATGGTGAGATAATCATATGCAAAAAAATTAATTTCACCCCAAGAAGGACTCCATGGAAATAGTCCAGAGCTCAATGACATTTCAGAAACTGTAATTTCTGAGTTTTCCTTTTTTGTGATAAAGGTTTTCACACCATCCCGGCCAATACTATTCTTGTAAAATATTGGTGAGTGAGTGGTAACAAAAACTTGATGACCATTATCTCCTTTAGATAAATCCCATAAATATTCAGCAAGACGAACTTGTAATTTTGGATGTAAATGCAATTCTGGTTCATCAATTAGAATTAATAGCTTTTCTTTTGACAAGGATGCAAGTGTCTCTAAAAAAAGTAGTGAAACAATCATCTCGATTCCAGATCCCAGGTTCTTAATCGGTAAATCTAGTAATTGCTTCGAAGCAGATAGGAATGATGAATCGAAAGGAGCTAGTGAATCTATAATTGATAGGTTTACTTCATCCAATCCGAATCTATCTGTCCTTTTCTTTAATTCTTTAAAGACTTCATTTTTATTCATGTCAACTTTTGACTGAGCATCATCCGATATTGCTTTTGTGTCAATAAACCAATCGTGTTTTTGTCCTTCTTCAGTTTCTTTTCTGATTGTCCTAGAAAACCTCCAGTTTAAATCATCAATAATTGTAGAAAACGATGAATTAAAACCCTTTTGTAATTGTCTATCTCTATCTTTTCCAAATAAAAAACTTCTAGGAAGTTCTGATGTTGAAATTTGATTAATACCTAATGAGCGTGTTGTGAATGTAAAATCAGAACCATTTTTTCGTTTTATTTTCCAACCATCTTTTCTTTTTTCTCTAGGGAAGTCCGGAACTAAAATATGTTCAAGAGTTACAGCATCAGAAAAAACTTTGCCTGCTTTCTTTTTATCACGTTTCTTAATTCTTAAGTAAAGTTTGTCGCAGTTAATTTTCTGAGTTATATATCCGTCTGGTAATTCAGCTTCAATACTGGTACTAAATTGAAGATAGATTTCTATTGGCTCATCAGTTCCATTGATAAAATCCGTATGCTTTATCCTCCCAGATAGGAAGCTTGGAGAAAAAGCATGATTAATTGCTTCGAGAATGGTAGTCTTAGAAGTACCATTATCGCCTATGAAAATGTTAAACGTATCACATTCAATTTTTTCAATATCTTCAAGTCCTCTGAAATTTTTTATATTGAGTTCTCTAATCATATTTGATGTGTTTTACACGAAGCACAATAGTAAGTGTCACACTATAGCTTTTCATCTTATCCTACTTCCTGCGCAAGTTTTATTCGTGTTATTATTGAAATAATGAGGATAAAATGAAGAAATCGGGGTTAATATCAAAGTGAGAACATCAGCTTGAGCTTGTAGCATTAAAGCAAACCGACCTATATTTTTCCGGTAAAAATTTTCCCAAAAAAAATTCCAGAATCCGATTTTCAGTCTAAAACAGCTTTTTTTCTGGACGAAGTTTAATTAGTCTTGATCAGGTACCATGCAATAGGGGCGTATGGGACCCAGCATGTCCTTTGAGATGAGATTTAACTCTCTTTTGGACAAATAAAAGCCGCAAGATGTGACTCCTGCGGCTTGAATGGCTGAATATGTACTATTCTGAATCGCACATTCCCATGTATTGCAGGAATCCCAGTGCATGATACACACGCTCAATATCCTCTTCCGTTTTGGATTTATCTTTTTTAATCTGATCAATCAGATCATGCAACGACCATACATCCTGATATCCATCTTGATCAAGCCAACTTAGTACAGTTCACAAATCTCTTGGCACATAGAATGTGGCTAGTTCGATATACAAAGATTCGCTTTCTTCTTTACTCATACCTTCAAGGGTTTTTTTCTCATATTGCATTATTTATTCCTCTCTTTATTATTAGTTAAATCGACATTGCTTCAGTCGAGTG
>JBBDIH010000204.1:0-3313 GCA_040880505.1 Minisyncoccota bacterium | reverse complement strand
TTTAAAAGATGGAGACGAAATTGAGGTTGATGCTAATAAGGGTATTGTAAAGATTGTAAATAAAAATATTAAGAAATATAAAATAAATAATCAGGAGATTTTTTTAGAAAAACAACATACAAGAGATCTTTCATTATTAAAACTATCAACGTGGATGTATTTTGATTTACATGGATTAAAAGAAGAGATTGGTGTGGAAATAAAAAATACGGTTTTCTATTTTAATGGTGAATATGTGAAGGTTTACTATCACATGCCTTCATTAAACGAAGTTTTTAATGCCATAACTATTCTTTGCAAGGATCAGAATAAAATAGATAGTATATTTGTTCGAATTAAAGATTTGTTTAATAAGATTTACCCTTATCTTAATAGAGATAAGGAAATAAAATCATTTAAAGATTTAGAGTATTTTTATAAGACCTACAAATCTTACTGGAAACTTTTGGCGCTTATTTTTGTGATTCCAAACTTACCTGATATATCACAAAAAATAAAAAATAATTCTTTAAAATTTAGAGAAAAAGTACAAAGTTATCCAGCTGATAGTATATTCATTGATGGTTTATCTCAAGTCTTTCCTAAACTTAGTAAAAAGGAAATAAAAGTCTTATCTAAAAATGAAATATTTGGTAATAAAGAAATATACAAACAAGAGTTAAAAAAAAGATTACAAGGTTATATTTATTACGAAGATAATCTTTATGTTGGTGATGAAATGGATGATCTAATTAAAGAGAAAAATTTTATTTTCAATGATGAGGTTTTCGATTCTAGTAACGTTGATTCCCTAAAAGGTGTAGTGGGTTTTTCTGGAAAAGTAAAAGGAAAATGTAAGGTTTGTATGACAGCAAATGAAATAAACAAAGTGAAGGAGGGAGATATTATTGTTTCTCCTATGACTACTCCTGATTTTTTACCAGCTATGAAGAAGGCTTTAGCTTTTGTAACAGATGAAGGTGGGGTAACTTGCCATGCAGCAATAGTGGCTAGAGAAATGAAAAAACCATGCATTATAGGGACAAAATTCGCAACAGAAGTTTTAAAAGATGGAGACGAAATTGAGGTTGATGCTAATAAGGGTATTGTAAAGATTATAAATAAAAATAATGAGTAATTTTAAAAATAAAAATTGGATAAAAATTTTCTCAAGAGATATAGGTGTTTACTATGGAGAAATGACTCTTCTTGCTATTAGCAACGATAAGTTTCTTAACAAGTCTGTATATAGTCATATGATTGTACCAGACGATAATCTTCAATCTTATGTAGTAGACAAGGAAGAGTTTAGTTTAGTAGTAAAAGAAGTAAAGGGAATTATAAAAACAGAAGGAAAGTATGATGATTTTAAAGAAAAATCTTTAAATAAGTCTGAAGAATTTCTAAATTTTTCTAAAAATTTAGAAAAAGATATTTTAGATAAACTTTCGGATGATAAACTTTTTGATTTATTTTTGAGATTTAACAATTTATGGAAAGATTATTCAACTTTAATGTCGTGGATAGCGCTTATTTTAAATAACCAGGCATCAGAAGAAGTGAAGAAAATTATTAAATCTAAAATTGATCCTAAAAATGAAAACTTTGATAAGTATTTAACTTCTGCTTTGGAGCCAAGTGATAAATCTAGTATTTTGTTACTAAAAGAAAAAGTTAAGAACATACCAAAAGAAAACAGAAAAAAATTGTTGAAGGTATTCGAGGAATTTAAATGGTTTCCTTGTTTTGATATAACAGATAATCCGTGGAAGAAAGAAGATTTTTTTGAGTTTGTTAATAACATTGAAAGAACAGAACCAAAAGAAAAATTTTCTTTGGAACAAATTGAAAATAATTTGAATTTAAGTAAGCAAGAAAAAAATAGAATTAAATTAGCCCAGGACATTATATATTTAAAAGACTTAAGAGATGACTATCGAAGAAAGAGTATGTATTTTTCTATACCTCTGTTTAGAGAAATAGCAAAAAGATTAAGTATAACTAGAAAAGAATTGGGATTACTGACATTTAATGAAATAAAAAGTTGGTTATTGGATAATAAATCTGTTTCTAAAAGAACAATAAAACAAAGACATAATGAGTTTTTAGTATATCAAGATGAAAAATCTAAAAATTTTGTTTGTATTGAAGGATTAGAGGTTGTTAATTTTTTAAAAAAAATTAACTTTTCACTTGAGGGTAACCATGAAGATAAAATTAAAGGTACTGTAGCTAATAAATCTGAAAAAATAACAAAAGGAATTGTAAAAATAATTTCATCTAAAAAAGACTTAAATAAAATTAAAAAGGGTAATATTCTAGTTGCTGTAACAACCCATCCTGAATATGTAACAGCAATGACCAAAGCTTGTGCTTTTATTACTGATGAAGGGGGATTAACTTCTCATGCAGCAATAGTAGCTCGAGAAATGAATAAGCCATGTATAGTAGGTACTGGTAATGCCACTAAAGTGCTGAAAGATGGAGACGAAATTGAGGTAGATGCTAATAATGGAGTAGTAAAAATTATAAATAAAAATAGTGAAGAATAAATTTACAAAAGAACATTCACGAGATTATTCTTTATTCCGAGTAAAGATTTGGAGTGAAGTTATGGAAGAAGACTTGAAAGAATTAGTGGATTTCAGCACAGATAAATTCTGTGCTGTGTATAGAGGAGACGGTTTAGTGGATATGTATTACGGAGAAAGTGTTATGAAAGACTTATTTAAGTCCGTTTCAAAAATGTGTCAGGATAAAGAATTTGTTGAGAAACAAATAGATAATTTTTTAAATATTTTTAAAAAGTTAAAACCGTATTATGAAGAAGAAAAAGAAATACAGGATATGAAGGAGTTGAAAAGTTTTTATAAATTATATAAAAAATTTTGGGGCCCTTTAGCTTTTATATTCATGATTCCTGAAATTAAAAATATTGATGAAGATATAAAAAACAAGGCTTATAAAGCAAGAGAAAAGACGCAGGAATACAATAAGCATTCAGAAAAAGTTTTTAATAAATTTTTTAATAAAATGTATCCTAATTTAGAAGATGATGTGAGATTTGTATTGCCCGAAGAAGTTTATAATGAAGTTTCTGAAGACGAACTAGACAAGAAAATACAAAACAGGAAGAGAGGATTTGTTTTTTATAAAGGAAAATTATATGCACAGAAACCCATTGATAAAATACTAAGTGATCTAGGCATTACAATATCTCATTCGGAACTTGCCGAGATTGTAAGTGATCAAAGTAACGAAAATCATCATATTTTTGAGAAAACTTTTTCTAGAGATATTACTTTTTTATTAGCTTCCTCTGGTTTTTATAACT
>JBBDIH010000203.1:0-3335 GCA_040880505.1 Minisyncoccota bacterium | reverse complement strand
AAAAAATCCCCAAAAAACAGCTTTTTTTAAAACCTACTTTTAGGAGCGGGCTCAATATTTTAAATTATATTCATTGTAATAACTCAAGTAATTAGTTTAAAGATAAATTAAATATGAATAAAAAACGCCACATTTTGGTAACAGGACCCCATCGCTCTGGAACGACATGGATTGGAAAAACTATTTCCAAACACCCAAAAGTGGAATATATACACGAACCGTTTAATGTAGATTTTAAAGGATATAACTTCGATTACCAGTTTCAGTATTGGTTTGAGCATGTTCCAACATCCAACCATAGAAAGGATATTGAAGATGTATTTGACAAGTATATACCTGTAACTGCAGGAAGCTATGCCGCAAAAATTTGCCGGGAGAGTGGCTACAGTTTAAAAACCCCATTACTTTATGCCAAATATTTGATGTTGGCTTCGGATATGCCGCATTACCTTATAAAAGATCCGATTGCTTTGATTTCTGCCGGTTGGCTTTACGAGAGATATTCTATGCAAGTAATCTGTGTTACTCGAAATCCTCTCGCATTTGCAGGCAGCCTTAAGACTTTAAATTGGGATTTTGATTTTGATAATTTCCTGAGTCAAGAGGGATTGATGAAGGAACAACTCTCAGCATTCTATGATGAGATACTTAGAGTAAAAAAAGAGGGAGATTTTATTGATCGTATCGCACTTTTGTGGAATGTTCTTAATCATATTATACTTGAATATCGAAGAAGTTATCCAGAATGGCTCTTTCTAACCCATGAAGAACTTTCTCTTGAACCAGTGAAAGGCTTTAAGAGTATATTTAACTATCTTGACCTGGAATTTGATCAGCAGATTTCATTATTCGTCAAAGAGTTTACTTCTTCTCAGAATCCTCAAGAAGTTGATACTCATGAGTTTCAGGCCAGGGATTCTGAAAAGTTGCTCTTTACTTGGAAAAATCGTCTTACAGTTGATGAAGCCAATCGAATAGAAGAGGCCACCCAAAAAATATATTATGAAATGTATGGAAAACGGTTACTTTTGGAGTAATCTATCTTAATAAAAATCAAATATTAGACACTTTTAGAAAATTCTTTTGGTAGAAATTATGGTCAATTTAAAAAATAAAATCATTTATTATGCTCAATCAGCTTTGATTAAATACAAACTATACAAACCAAAAGAAGTTTGGTACTCGTATAGTAGTCGTGACTATAATATTGTTGACTATAAAACATATGAAATAGGCAACCTGCCTTATACGTTCCGGGGGCCAAAACCTGAAATTAAAAATAATAATTATGTTTCATTTGCTGGTGCTGCACAAACATTTGGTGTTTATTGTCAGAAGCCATTTCCTGATCTAGTAAAAGAAAGACTTAATTATAAGATGATAAACTTGGGGATGGGGGGTGCCGGCCCAAGTCATTTTTTGCATGATGAATTACTATCCATTATAAATAAATCCTCAGTTGCCGTTATACAGCTTTTATCAGCAAGAAGTGTAGAAAATTCAATCATGGAAAATTGCACTGGAGAAATTACGATCAGAAAAACAGGAGAAAAACTTTCCAGTCAAGATGCATACAGCAAAATATTGTTACAACCAGAATACGATGCAGAACAAATTATTTTGGAAACAAGACAAAATTATGTCAACCTTTACAAAGTGCTTTTAAGCAGGATTACGGTACCTAAAATACTTTTTTGGTTTTCAGAACGAAAACCAGCATATCAAGATGATTTTTGTAGTGTTAAGGGAATTTTTAACTCTTTTCCGCAGATGGTTAACCAGGAAATGGTTGATAAAATCGCAAATGATTGTGATGAGTGCGTTTTTTGTATATCTAAACGTGGGCTTCCACAAAAATTGATCTCGAGATTTACAAATAAGCCTGTAACTATTATAGATGGGCCAGGCCGAAAGCCAAAAGCACATAATTATTACTATCCATCTCCTGAGATGCATGATGACGCCGCAAAAGCATTGATCCCTATCATAAAAAAATATTTATGATTATTTGGATGGTTAGTCAATTCCATAATTATCGAATTGGACATCGACGTTTGATGTGTTTCTGTGGAGGTAAGGGACCGAATCAATGTTTCAGAACATCAACGCCTGGTAATGTTTAACTATACCAAACGATCAAAAAAGTTCCGATTAGAACAGGGATTGAGTTTTGAGATTGCAGTTTTGATTAACATTTTTCCATCTCATCTGAAGGAACCTAACAACGTCCGTTTTGAGTTTGAGTTAACATTTAAATTTTAAAATTACTAAAATAGATGCGTGTTGGTTCGTAATAATCTATCATTTCTTCTATGAAGCTTTTTATAAAGTTTTTTGTATCCATAGTTTTAGGGATCATCTTTCTTTTTTTAATCTATGCCCTTTTTAATTTACGGGATCGCCATAGGGGATATCACATTCATATTCATCGCGAATCGCGGGAAGAGTCGATGATACATGCCGGTTTTTCAGCTATTTCGATCACACCGGAAATCATCGATAGATGGAATGATACTCTTGGTAATTATCAATACAATCCCGACGAAGGAGATACTTATGAAGATATCAATGATTCAGGCAATTTCGATGCTGTTTGGATGGCAGGATTCCAAAATAGTAAACCGGCACAGGGTGTAAATGATGACCTGTGGGCGCGTGCGATGGTCCTCGATGATGGACATACTCGATTTGCTTGGGTTGTTTTGGATGCAATCGGTTTTAACGGAGACGACATCATCTCTGTAAGGAAACGAATTCCCGCCGGCTTGGGAATAGATTATGCCATTATTTCTTCCACTCATACACATTCGGCCCCGGATTTGATTGGTTTATGGGGGCCTTCTATTTTTACATCCGGGGTAAACCCGGACTATGTTGAAAAAGTAAAAAAAGGTGCACTGGATGCCATCGAATTGGCAACCCATCGTTTAAAACCGGCTTATTTTCGGTTTAGTTATGACAGAGACGGTGCAACGGAAATGCTTGCTGATACTCGCGAACCAATCGTGATAAACCCAATCATCAATGTGATGCAGGCTTTGGATATTGAAACAGACTCCACTCTTGGAACTCTTATAACCTGGGATAATCATCCTGAAACAATCTGGAATAAAAATCTGCAGATTACTTCTGATTTCCCTCACTATTTAAGAGAGACAGTTGAAAATGGAATTCGGCAAGAGGAGGAACTCATTGTAGAAGGATTAGGCGGTACATCCATTTTTGCAATCGGTAATATTGGCGGACTCATGACAACCCACCCTTCTGTATCAATAGAATCTTTTATTTCGGGTGAAGTTTTTTTAGAACCCTCTTTTGAAAAAGTAAAAGCTCAA
>JBBDIH010000202.1:0-3349 GCA_040880505.1 Minisyncoccota bacterium | reverse complement strand
AAATCTACCCCTTGGAGATAGAAGTATAGGAAGGCGATGATTAGCGCATAAAATAAGAAAGATATAAAAGATCGTATTGCTTTATTATGAAAAGGACTTTTCTTAATTGGCTGATTGAGTCTTAGCATGGCTAAAGTAATTGTAATGGAAAAAGCAGAATTATACACAAAATAAACAGACTAAGCAGCTTTTCGTTGTATTGCTTCATAGACTAGTTATAGCCTAACTCAAAAAATACAACATTCTTAATCATGCCTACGTAACTAATTTGTTAAAGCCTCATTTTAGTTTAAGAATATAAACGTGACTCGGGAAGAAGCGTCGTAATGGTTTCAAAATAAAGATAGGCAACCATTTTGCATATTTAAATTCAGCACTATACTTAGCAGGATTTTTAATTAATTGCACAGATTTCTCAATTGGTTCAAAACCGTGCTCTCGAAATAACGGTGCCATTTGTTTGTATCTCAACACATAAGGATTGCCAATGTGCCCCTCCATTATAGGGGAGCTTTTGTTGGGAGTTGCAAGATAGACAATCCCGCCCCTTTTTAATACTCGCTTAATCTCATCTAAATGTTCTCCTTGTTCGGGAATGTGCTCAATAGTGTGGTTTGATATAACTATGTCAAACTCGTCATTATTAAAAGGCAGCTTTGCTGAATCAACAAGTTTGAATGTGAATTCTCTGCCTGGCCTTCTTTTATCTTCAATATCAACACCGGCTACTTTATTTGCATTCATAAAGTATCGACATATCTCACCATTTCCACATCCAATATCTAATATGTGGGCATTGTCTACAGGTCCTTGAAGCTGCTCGCTAATAATCTCCCTAATCATAAATGCTTTGTTGCTGCGATTGAGGTGCATTACTGGACCGCGACTCTTGACTAGTCTTATATTCTTCACGATACCTCCTCTTAGCTTGATGTCTTAATTATATCAGTTATTTTGGATTACTGAGTTTATTGCAGAGATTGACAGTAAGCAAGTATTGCATCTCTCTAGGTAGCATAGACCTATTCATCATAACGCTTTATAATGTTTATTAGCTATCAATATAAGGAGAAGGACCTATACGGTGTCAAAAAATTTATCGGAAAACATAATCAAACAACTAAATAAAGAAGTTTCCAACCTTAATTCAGAGCAAATAATTCGATGGGCTTATGATAAGTTCAAACCAAACCTATTTGTACTTTCAAGTTTTGGCGCTGATTCTGCAGCAATGTTTGATCTACTTGAAAAAGCCGGTATTAATATACCGGTACTCACAATAGACACTGGCTTTTGGTTTGAAGAGACGCATCTTTTTAAAAATGAAATGATAAAGAGGTATAGTCTAGAAGTTAGTACCTACAGTCCAGCAAAAGAAGATACCGAAGAAATAAAAAAAGATAGATTGTGGGAGAAGGACATTGACGAGTACCATGAAATTACAAGAATAATACCGCTAAACAGAGCTATTAAAGAGCTAGACATAAAGGCTTTAATATCTGGTGTTAGGGGTGGGCAAACCGAGAATAGGTCGAAGCTTAATACCGTAGGTATAGGTAAAGCTAACGAACTGAGAATACATCCAATATTAAAATGGTCAGAAGAAGATGTGTCAAATCTCTTTGAAAAAGAGAACCTGCCTAGGCACTTACTATACTCACAAGGTTATGATTCGGTTGGGGATTATACAACTACAACTCCAGGAGCTGGTCGCCACGGGAGATCAGCCATGGGGACATGCTTAGAATGCGGAATTCATCTTCAGAAATGAATCCAAAAACAATAACAGCCGATGAAGGTTATAAAATTATATTAACGGGTACATACTCCTCTTTTAATAAAGGGGATGCTGCTATGCAAATATCAACAGCAGAACAAGTAAAGTCTATATGGCCTAACTCTGAAATCATAATATCTTCACCGTTCCCAGTTATTGATGCTAATTTATATCAACAGTACAAGATCATAAAGTCTTCAAGAAGAAACTTAATCTTTTCCACAATACAGGTCTTAAGAGCCAAGATACATGAATCACTTGAAGGATTTGGAATAAGCTCTCACTTCTTAATAAATAATGATGAACTTATAAACTTTCAGCAAGCCGACTTAGTTGTTGACCTTAGTGGAGACACTATAACCGAAGATTATGGTCCTCATGTAACATACTCCCACTTACTACCCATATTATTGGCAATTGCATTTAAAAAACCAATATTTATATGCGCTCAATCTATAGGCCCTTTTAGTATTACAAAATATTTTTCTAGATATATACTCAATAAGACAACATATATAACTACTAGAGAAGATACAACATACAAATACCTTGTGGATATAGGGGTTAATAAAGACATCATTAAATTAACTTCTGATATGGCTTTCATGCTAAGCCCTGCTAGCAAAAAGGACGCAAGAACCATACTAAAGATTGAAGATATAGAGCTTAGCCCCAAACCCGTACTAGGAGTTGCTATTAGCGATTTGGTGGTAAAAAAATTTAATAGCAAGAACTCAGACCATGATCTTCTATTAAGCATAGCGCAAGTGTTAGACGATTTCATAGATAGTCAGCACGGAACAGTCTTATTTGTAGGCCATGTGACAGGCCCAGATATAAGTAAAGACGACAGAATTGTAGCAAATAAAATAAAAGATATGATGCGTAACAACGAATCAGCCTATGTTATAAATGGTGATTATAGCCCCCAGGAGCTAAAACGCATAATATCAATGTGCGACTTGTTTATGGGAGCTAGAATGCATGCAAATATTGCAGCCCTATCGTCTTGCGTGCCCACTTTAGCTATTGGATATAGTCATAAAACCCAAGGCATCATGTCCATGTTTGGAATGGATGAATTTGTGTGTGATGTTGATTCACTAGATTTTGCAGTAATCTATAACTTATTAATACACATATCTAACAACAGAGTAACTCTAGAAAAGTCCATCAATGATATACTTAGTTTGGTAAAAGGCAAATCAGAGATTAACGTTAAGATTATTAAGTCTATACTGAGAAGCAGAGAGTTATGAATGTATTTATAGGAGTAATAAGTAAGAATAGTTCTATAATAAACAGCTTTCAACGCTATGTTAGAGATCACTATGGGCACGAAGTGCGGAAAATAGTAACTAACAGTGGTTTGGAGCTTTCTTATTCCGATACGCATCAAACACAAAAAATAATAACGGTTGTACAGAAGAATGGCGTAACACTATTATTAAATGGATATATATATTTACCACTAAGTGGTTGGAGTGGTGATAGCTCGCCAATGGACGACCAAGAGATAACAGCCAAATTTCTACTAGATAAGTATTTTAAAGAGGGGGATAAGTTTATTGA
>JBBDIH010000201.1:0-3391 GCA_040880505.1 Minisyncoccota bacterium | reverse complement strand
CAAAAGTAAGAGTTTTTCTACTTTAGACCGGACGAATTTTAGGGAAGCTGACATAATCAGCAGAAGCAGTAATATCGGCCCATAACTTTTCCATAAGCTCGATTTTTTCGGATAAGGACAATTGATCTATGGCGACTGGTGATTTCATAACTTCTGTAAGCTACTATTTTTTGATAGATTTTCAAGGTTGGATTGTTTGGGGAGGCGGGGTTAATTTCGGTACTCTTTATTCAGAGTAGTCGGTATTGCAGAGTGGAACCGGAGCCTGCCTGTCCGGTAGGCAGGGTTCCGGCATACATTTCGAACGAGGCTGAGAGATGTTGTCACTCTAATTTTTTAGCTAATACATCTAATACTGAACTTAATTTTTTCATTATTTGTAATGTATTTTCTAGATCAATTTTTCCATTCTCTTTTTCGATTACCCAATTATCATTCTTAGCGTAATGTGAGTTGTGTAGAATAGCAAATGTAACCCATTTACCGGTTCCAAGTCTCGCAGGTTTTGTTATTGGTAAATTATTTTTACTTTTGAAAGTAATTTCTTTTTGATTTCTGGGTCAACATTTCCTTTCTCTTCACGTGATTGGCATACTTTAAAACAAAGTTTACCACCTTCGTTTTGAAGGTATATTTCGTGCTCTCTAATTATTCTCCGATTCCACCAAAATGCATGGAATTTTTTTGAAGGACTATTAACTGGTTCCCAAAATCCATCTTCAAAAACCTTTTTAAACTCTTTATGTAACCCAATCCATTCTTTTGAAAATGACTCCCACTCCTTTACTTTTGTATATCTAAAAGCTTCAACTTGATTTTCAAGGATTTGCAAGAATTGATAATAAGCAAGGTAAATATCATTCTTTATTCCGGATTTGACACCCTCATTAAGTAAATTTAAGAACATTTGTCGTGTATAAACTTTGTATTTGTTATCTATGACTTTTTGGTACGAGCATTGATCACCTGTTTTAAAATAAATTGGGATAATGTATTTTTTATCTACTTTGTAAAAGCCTTTGACATCAGTTAGATACTTTTCAAGTTGATTTGAATGGCTTTTTGTAAAGATTTTGTCTTCTATTATTATGTAATAAGTATCATTGATAATGATTAATACATCTACTCTCCTTTTTTGTGTTAACACCTCTAATTTATCAATTGAGGGAAGAGCTTTATCGTGTAGGGTTAGAAATTCAGCAATTAATTTTTTTCCTGAATTATGGAGCTTGTCATTTATAGTGGCAAGTTTTGGATTTGCCCAAGAAGCTAACCAAGCTATGAAAGCATCTTGAGATAATTCGGAAGTGGCGTATCTAAATAAATTTGGTTTTTCATATGGTGACATAAGTTCTCCTGTATTAAAACCCAATCCCATTCACTTTAAATTTGGAGTCATCCAAAGGCGCATTACAAATTTCCGCTAAAGTCATAGGTTTGGTGATGGTTGTTTCTTTTCCGAGGTGGTTAGCCAAGTTGGTGGCTTGTTGTATGTTGAGTTTTTTGAACTCCTGAATACCTTTAAGACGGCCTTCCCGAAGTAATGCCGGATCAATGGTATTTAAACCGGTGTTGAAAGTGCAAATAATATTCAACTTAAGAAAATCAGCTGGAAAACCGTCGGTTAAATTGAGGAGGTTGGAAACGGCATTTGAGTTATCTGCCTGTCTTTTCATAAGCACGGTTTCGGCGTCTTCAATTACCAAAATACTGCCGGGATGATCCATCAAAACACCGATTAAATCCGGAGACGCTAATTTATCAGCAAATCCCGGGGTAAGATAAATGGCTCTTTTGGAGACTTTACTTAAAACGGTTTTTATAAAGGAAGTTTTGCCCGTGCCCGGTTCACCATGAAGCAGAAAAAGTCCGCTTTCTTCTTTCTCGCCAATAGCATCAATCATCTCGTTTTTCAAGGAAATGATATCATCACCCAAAAAAGAAGTTAAGTCTTTTTCGTAAGGCGTAAATGTTCTGAACTTTATATTCAATCCCCTGAGGTGTGATTGAATAAAGCCGATTTCAAATTTGGTTCTCTTTTTCTGAAGCCCTTCCAATTCAGTGATAAACTTTTGTACCGTTTGCTGATCGCTAAGATGGTCATAGAAAAGTTCAGCCGTTAAGCTTTCATGGTTAATGGCCAGCGTAATTCCATTTTCAAGATGAAGGAAATAATGTTCTTCCGAGTTTTCAATCCAGTAGTTTTCTAACCACTTAATTCTATTCTCCGGTAGCCATTCATAATTTTGCTCAACTTCACTGATCCATGTGTTCCATTTTATTGGATCAATGTATTCAAGACTGAATTTATTGGGAATGAGATTTCTTTTTAGAATGTGAAAGCTCTTGGCGAAAGAACCAAAATTTAGAATGGCATTAATTTTATCCCCGGCTGTAACCCTGTGATTTTTTAAACTGTTTGTATGATGTTGCATCTTCTCCTGCATTTGAATTCAAATTTGAGACATAACATACAAACAGAGAGTGACAGGTTACGTCACCCCCCACGTAGTGTAATTTTTGGAACCAGAGGTTCCGCCCATGCATTACGAACGAGACGTTCGTAACGAGTACAACCAGAGGTTCCGCCATGCATTACGAACGAGACGTTCGTAACGAGTACAAAGGAGTCCTAAATAATCACTGGCAAGTTGTGTTATGGCAAACTTTCCCAATCCCTTTTTTAAGTGGAAGCCGCATCCTTGGCATGGCTGGAAGTTGGCCCCATTCCCCCTATAATAGTAAATGCCTTCATCGAACTTACTCCATTTGATACCATTAAATACGAAGTAGATAAAAAAACCGGGCATTTGCGGGTTGATCGACCACAGTGGAGCTCATCATTGCCGCATTCTCCTCGTTCCTAACCTCTGGTTAAGTATGCTTGCCGGGACCTCGGGTCCCAACGATTCGGACAAACAAATCCTATCCGTTATAAACCAGTTTTGAATCCACTTCTTTAGCACTTATTTTGGTTCTTGGTTTTTTAAAGGGCATGTTGGCAGGGTTTAAACTTTGGATAAGTTTTAGGTTTAAAAAAAGCGTTTAAAATAAACGGCTTTTCTGTAACGCAATTTCATTAAAAATCCGATACGTTAATAATAATTCTCTGTAAATAAACAGGTATATCTCCATGGCAAAAGTTGAAAGCGTAACATTCAACAATAGTATAAGCCGCGAATTCAGTAAAACGGTCAAGCACCGGGTTGATCAATATTTCAAGGAAAATGGCATCTCTAAGCATGCTAATACCCAGATGGTTATAAAAACAATCCTGGTTATGAGCCTTTTTTACGGTTCGTATGCGTTGATTATTTCCGGGCAATTTTCACTTGAGATGATGTGGTTTTTCAGCTTTTTAATGGGTGTTGGGATGGCCGGAATAGGCTTT
>JBBDIH010000200.1:0-3416 GCA_040880505.1 Minisyncoccota bacterium | reverse complement strand
AAATGTGCGTTTCCTTAAATCATTTAATTCACTAATTAAATTTACTAATGTACCTGCCTCTTCTTTAAGACCATTAAGATCCTCAATAAGTTGTTTATATTTTTCAATTTGTTCGTTGTTAAAATCAAAGTCATCGAGCAATTCATCAGCATCAGACTCTTTGCTTTCTGACTCGAGAAATTTTAAATACTTCTTGTTTTTTAAATTAAGCTCTTTTATTTCTTGGAAAGATTCTTCATCAATAAAACTTTCCAAAATAAATGCAAGTTGTCCATATTTGTTTTCCTTGTACTTATTCAGAGTTTGTTTATTTTTTAATTTTATGAACTCTGTTGGTTCAAAATTTTCAATAAACTTCCTTAGTTCCTCTATATCGGTCAAATACTGTCTACATACTATTTCAAGTTCATCAACATCAATCCCGTCAAAAGGTTCATCTGAATCAAACTTAAACTCTTTACCCTTTATTACTTGCTTAAAGTTTACTTCCTCAAACTTTACATTAGATAAATCCAAACTTTTTATCCTTGCATTAAGTCCTTCACAAGCTTTCTTTAATTTACCAGTAAACCTTTTGATGCGGATAAGCGTGTTACTCTCATTCTCAGTTTGGAATAAAAAATCAAGTTCACTACGCTTATCATTTTCTGATTTTTTTAAGAAGTATATGTTTTCTTCTTGCTGTAAGTAGTTGAATAAAAGGAAAGTATTTTCAATACTAATTTTTGTGTTATCGGAAAAGAAAAATCTATTTATTTTTTCTTGAGATAAAGGTTTATCTTTTTCTTTATTTATTTCAGAAGATTTGAAATTATTCAAATCACCTCGATAAGTATGTAAGATATCGAAATCATCAGGTTTAAATTTTCTCCCTGGTTTTGATTTTCCTGGCGAATCTTTTGGTAAATGCTTAATGATTACCAAATCATCTCCTGATGAGTTTTTAAAATGTGTTTTAATAATTACATCTTCTTCAATATTATTTTGATAAAATGCTTTTGAATAGTCAGCACGGTCAGCAGTGACCTCTTTATTTACTGTTGTTTTATATAAACTACCCCTTAAACAAAGCTCTATTACATCAAAAATAGTAGTTTTACCATATCCATTAGGCCCATCAAATAATGTTAAACCGTCTTCTTTAAGTTCAATTGTTTTATCTGATTCAACACCTTTAAAATTTTTAATATAAATTTTAATCAGTTTCATCAATATCCTTGAATTTATTTATAAATCTATCAAATTGATTGTTTTTAGGATCAAATAAGGCATCTTCTAATCTGTCAAACTCATTCTCAACACTATCATTTTCATCGTTACTTCCAAGTAAATTTACTAGATACCTTTGTTCATTAGTTTTCTTTTCATTTAAAATTGATTCTAGGCTTTCAAACTCGTTTACAGAATCAGATAGATTCAAAAAAGGAATCTTAATAAAAAGCTGAATAGCAAAGTAATATATACTTGACCAGTAAACATCTCTCTCAAAATTTTCAAATGCATCCTCAACATTAACTATATTTAAAAGGGTGTTATAAATTTCTTGATTATTCACAAATTCGTTTAAAACCTCTTTGTCATATAAGAGAACGTTTTTATTAAACCAATATTCATCCTCCTCAACTGACCAAATATTTCTAACTACTCTTTCAATATTTTCTTTATTCATTTCATCAAGCTCAACACAAATGATTAATGAGGTATTTTTTTCAACTTCACTTGAAATAGATTTAGCTTTTTCAAAATCTTCTATCACACTTTCAAATACAGAAGAGTTTAGATAATTGGTTAAGTTTTTCTCTTTTATAAAGTCAACCAAATAAAATTCACTGGTTTTTTTATCAGAATTTAAAAAGAAATATCTACCGATAAACTCATCTTGATTATAAAATTCATACTTTTTAAATAGTTCCTCAATGAAATCTTTCATGTCAACTGTTTAATTTTTCTATTGCACATCGTTTATCAATAAACTTTAAATTTTTAGGATTAATGAATTTATTAGTATCAACTTTGATTAAACTGTTTGCGCCTTCTAAAATACTACCGTTGAGTCCACCGGTAATCATATAATCAGCTTCATATTTACTAAAATCGATATTAGGATTTATTGCAATATCTCTCGCTACAGTTCTTTGACGTATAGAACTTTCATCAATTGAAGTCAGCACGTATTTATCTTTTACATAATATTTTTGGATATGCATTTCATCTAATTCTAGTAATGAATTAGTAACAGATTGCAGTACTTCCATAAAAACATTTGAGAAACTATTATGTGAAAAAAAGTCATCCGTTGTTAGAGAATTACTTATAGACTTTTTACTAGTAGAATGTGGATTTATATTTCTTAAAAATTGTTCGAATTCTTCATCTTTCAAACAATAAATATCACTTATTATTTTTTTCATTCTATCAAAATGATCATCAGTAATTTCAAACCCCAAATCCTCTATATCTGCAATATATCTTTCGTACACTGAATAAAATCGCTGTCTAATACTACATAATTTGCTATTAGTTATATCTGGATTAGTTGTAACTAGTTCACTTATTCTGCCCAAGGAGAATTGAGGGTTATATTTTCTATTATGATGAGAGAATCTCAGCATATTATCCAATTCACCAAGTAAATAATTCTTAATAACATTTGCATACCCTGCATTTTGAGCTTCAGGATGTTCTATAGAGCGAAGTTGGCTTTGAATCTCTTCAATAATTATATCTGAAATTTCATCTAAACCACAATGTGAATTTCCATTTCTATACTTATACCTTTCAATATTCTTTGGGTTCTGTTCTTCGGTTAATCGATCCCAATTTCGAATATTATCTATGGTATGCAAATAGTTGCCACCATCACATGTTTCAAATTTCTTAAGAGCATCAGTATATGATCCAATAGTATCTTTTCCTTTATAGGCTTTTACTTGATGAACCTCTATAGGTTGTCCGTTTTGTAATAACCTCACATCTTCTTGTTTTTCATAATCAAGAATCAGATCATCATTTATTTCTCCTTCCTGATCATTAATTGTTTTTAATGCTAAGTATATTCCAACCTTTCCTTGATGTGAATATCCACTCCAACTTGCTGTTGCATTACGATTAGACATTATTCAACTACCTCGTTATTTTCAAAAAATCCCATCCCATCGACCTCCCACATAACCCTATCCGTCTCCATCAGCGCCACTATAATCTTCTGATAGTGCTGAATCTCTTCCATACTCAGCGTTCGGCCACGGCGGTCTTTGAGCCATTTTTGAGCGGGTTGGTAGCCACCGATGTAGAACTCCCATGCTTTTAGGGGGACGTTACCGAAATACTGCTCGTCGTTGATCCAGACCTTGCCGACCTCTTTATTGTCATCTTCAGGTACAAACCCCGGATCGGTTTTGGTAATGCGCCGGGTC
>JBBDIH010000199.1:0-21940 GCA_040880505.1 Minisyncoccota bacterium | reverse complement strand
GACCTTATTAATTTTATCATAAGGAAATTGCTTGTTGTCCGCCCGGAAGGATTCGCCTACAAATAAATTTCCTGACGGAAATTTTTCGCAGGCCGCCCCTCGCTATGCTCGCCTTTCGCTTCGCTCAAACTCGCACGACGCTGCGGTCTTCGAATCCTTTCTTCTTGAGTTAATGTTTGTTGACCTTATTAATTTTATCATAAGGAAATTGCTTGTTGTCCGCCCGGAAGGATTCGAACCTTCGACCGTTTGCTTAAGAGGCAACTGCTCTGCCAACTGAGCTACGGGCGGAAGTGCCCGTTAACCTTACGGGCGGTAAAACCCGTTCTAATTGAACGGGTTTTTTATCTATATTTCTAATACTTCTTTTATTTTTTCTTTATCAAAACCTACCATAATTTTTCCATCTATATCTATAACTGGAACTCCCATTTGTCCTGATTTTTCTACTGCTTCTTTCATTGCTTCTTGATCTCCTGCCACGTTTTTTTCTGTGTACTCTATATCTTTTTCGTCAAAGAATTTTTTTGCCATTTTGCAGTAAACACAGCTTGGTGTGCTGTAAATTATTATATTTGCCATTTTGAAAAATAAATTGGTTATCGACTAAGTTTAGTTTATCAACTGATTTAATAAAATTCAATTTTATTTTTATAAAAACTTAAAAAGAGTTATACTAATTTCAATGTATGATGTAATAATTTTAGGCGGGGGACCAGCTGGAGTTGCTGCTGGAGTTTATTCTGCCAGAAAAAAACTTAAAACACTTTTAATAACCAAAGAATTTGGTGGTCAATCTATAGTTTCTGATGATATAGAGAATTGGATAGGAGAAAAACACATAAGTGGTTTTGATTTAGCACAAAAATTGGAAAATCATGTTAGAGCTTATGAAGATGATTCAATAGATATAAAAATGGAATCTGTAGAAAAAGTAGATAAGATTGAGTCAGAAGAAAGAGATCATGACTTTGAAATAAAAACAGACAAAGGCACATATAAAGGTAAAACAGTTATTTTAACTTTAGGAGCAAGAAGAAGAAGATTAGGAGTGCCAGGGGAGGATAAATTTGAAGGTAAAGGAGTAGTTTATTGTGCTACTTGTGATGCCCCTCTTTTTGCAGATAAAGATGTGGCTGTTATAGGTGGCGGCAACGCTGGAGTAGAAGCAGCAATTGATTTACTAGCTTATGCTAACAAAATCTACCTTCTCCAAAGAAGTGATAAATTAAAAGCAGATCCTGTAAGTGTGGTTAGAGTAAAATCAGAAGATAAAATTAACATTATTTATAACGCTGATACTAAAGAGGTTTTAGGTGATGCAATGGTAGAGAGTTTAATTTATGAAGATGGTAATGGTGAAAGTAAAAAATTAGATGTAGGTGGGGTTTTTGTGGAGATTGGTTCTGTTCCTAATTCTAATCCAGTAGAAGATTTAGTTGATATAGATAATTATGGGCAAGTTAAGATTGACTCAAAACATGCTAGCACATCTTTAACAGGTGTATTTGCAGCTGGAGATATAACTGACGATCCTTATAAGCAAAATAATATTTCTGCTGGAGATGCCGTAAAAGCGGCTTTAGCAGCTTACGC
The DNA here is from genome assembly GCA_040880505.1 of Minisyncoccota bacterium. Classification (GTDB taxonomy): domain Bacteria; phylum Patescibacteriota; class Minisyncoccia; order UBA6257; family GWB1-50-10; genus JBBDIH01. The sequence goes on along the minus strand of JBBDIH010000199.1, from coordinate 20,344 downwards.
TTATCTTCAAAAAATAGATAAAAAGAGCCCAGCTAAGGAGTAATTACTTTACGTAGTATTTTTTCTTGATTTTGTTTTCTATTCCTCTTTCAAATTCTTGTCTCGTCTTTTCTGCTTCTTTCGAAATTTTTTCTAGTTTTTCAACGTCTAATTTATTTAATTCTTCTATCTTACTTAACAAGTAAGGCTTTTTATTTTTAGAGGGATCTTCTATAACTTCTTCCAGTAATATTTTCATAATATAGCCTATTTTTGGTCCTGGCTTTTCATTTATTTTATCCATAACTTCTTTACCGTCTATAGCTAGTTTACTCGTAGAAATTGGATCTCTTTTTACTTTTTCAATCATGAATAAAAGATGTCTTAGTTTATAAGGAACTGCCTTAGGTACTCCAGAGCCAATTCTATCTGCTTCTCTTACCTTTATTAAGTCATCCACATTTTCTGGCCCAACTTTTTTTAAGAAACGTCTTACTCCAGCCTCAGAAACCTCACCAACATTGTAGTAAAACATGTGACATCTAACTAAGTGAGTAACTTTTTTAATTGTGTCTTTAGGAAATTTTAATCTTTTTAAGATCTTCTTAACTATATTTGCTCCAACTATTTCATGATTATGAAATGTAGCTTTTTTACCTTTACCTTCTTTGGTCTTTGGTTTTCCAATGTCATGGAATAGCGAAGCGAGTCTTACTTCTAGAGAGTAGTCTTTTTCTGCTGAGTATTTAAGAGCTCTAACGTTGTGTTCCCATACTGTATATATATGATGTTCATTTTGTTGTACACCTATACCTTCTTCTAGTTCAGGCACAATGTTTTTAAGTAGTCCTGTTTTTTGGAGTAATCTTATGCCTTTTTCTGCGTTTGATGTCATTATTATTTTTTCAAATTCAACTCTTATTCTTTCTACAGCAACAGTTTTTATTAATTCAGAATTTTTTAAAATGGATTTTTTTGTTTGTTCTTCCAATTTGAATCCTAGTTTTATTGCAAACCTAACAGCTCTAATTAGTCTTAGTGCGTCTTCTTGAAATCTTTCATCAGGGCTTCCTACGGTTTTTACTATTTTATTACTTAAGTCTCTTTCTCCCTCATACGGATCTATAAATTCTTTTGTTTTTATGTCTAATGCTAGAGCATTAATAGTAAAATCTCTTCTAGCTAAATCCTCTTCAACTTTGTCCGTGAATTCAACCTTATCTGGTCTTCTGTTGTCAGAGTATCCTCTTTCTGTTCTGAAAGTGGTTACTTCTATTATTTTTAAGGTTTCGTCTTCACTTTCTGTTTTTATTGCCACTGTACCAAAATCATTCTCATATACGCTATCAGGAAATATTTCAATTATTTCATCGGGTTTGGCGTTTGTTGTTATATCCCAGTCTTCTGGTGTTTCTCCTGCTACTATATCCCTAACACACCCTCCAACGGGGTAGGCTTCAAAACCTTTATTTTCAAATTTTTCTACTATGTCTTTTACTTCTTTAGGAATCTTCATTATTAGTAAGTATAAGTTAAATTTTAATTGTTCCCAATATCAGAGTATCATATAGATGTGTTAAAAACCCCTGTGGTGAAATGGATATCATGACGGACTTCGAATCCGTTGTTTCAGGTTCGAATCCTGGCAGGGGTACAAAATAAATTAATAAAAAGCCGTATATACGTGAATATATACGGCTGTAAATTATATAAACTGATTTTCTGTCTTAAAATTTAATAGAAAATCTTCTTTTTCTTTTTTCACTTCCTTTATTCTTTTTAGTTTTTCTAGGAGATTTTTATTAAAATTACTTTTTTCAAAGATAATTTTAATATTACTTAAATCTCTTATATCTTTACCTGTTAGAGCAAAGTACAATGCGTTTTCAAGAGAAAAGAATTCTCCTTCTGGTGACTCTATTTCTAAAGGATATCCTTTTTCTTGCATTAATTTCCAACCTCTTTCTATAAGAAACCTGAAAACAGAGATAGCTTCTTTATAATCTATATCTTCTAGGCTTAGATTTGGATAAATCATGAGATATAGTTTTAATTAAACTTCTATTTTCAATATGCTATAGAGAGCCCTTCTTATCAAGTATGAAAACAGCCACAAAAGCTCCTACAAAATCAGAAATTAAATCAGTTAAAGTATCTAGGTTGCTAGGCTGTAGATTTATACTTGTCCCATGAGCTTTGATAGAATATTCAACTAATATAAATTCAAACAATTCCCATCCAAGACCCACTAAAAGCATAAGCAGGGGAACAAATATAAAAGGATTACTAAAAACTTTTTTATGAAAAGGTGTTTTTTTAGGAAATTTTTTGTAGAGCCAAATTATTATACATGCTCCCCAAAATCCACCAAGTAAATGTAGAAAAGTGTCGTAATTATTTATTTTTATAAAAAGATCAAAAATTACTCCTAACCAAAAAAGGAACAGTATTAAAAAGGTGTTTATTAACAGAAAGGGCTTTAATTTTTTGTGCATTTTTATGGTATAATTGCTGTAGGAGTATATTATACCTCAGAAAAGGTGTAATTTCTTTGCAAAAAGGTCGAAAGGTAAATTTATTAAATAAATTTTATTATTATGATAGTTCAAGATTGGATTTCCGTTATAGTTAACTCTCTACAAAACCTATGGGTTGGTTTTGTTGGTGTTTTAGGTAGCGTGATAGGAGCTTTAGTAATTTTTCTAGTAGGTCTTATTGTTGCTTCAGGTATAGGTGCCTTTGTTGAGAAAATTGTTAATCTAATTAAGCTTGACAGTTTACTTGGCAGCCTTGGCGTAAGAAGCTACTTTGATAGAGCAGGAATTAACCTAAACAGTGGTAAATTCTTTGGAAAAGCAACTTATTGGTTCCTAGTAATAGTATTCCTTTTGGCTGCTTCTGATATTTTAGGATTTAGTACTCTTTCAGCTTTCTTGAAAGATGTTTTACTTTACATTCCTAATGTTATAGTTGCTGTTCTAATAATGCTTGCCGCTATTATTGTTGGTGATTTCTTGAAGAAACTTGTTAAATCATCAGTAAAGAGCGCTAAACTTTCAGGTTATAAGTTTCTTAGTTCTCTAACATGGTGGGCAGTTGTATTATTTGGATTTTTTGCTGCTATTTCACAGCTAGGTATCGCTAACGACATTATCAATGCAATTGTATTTGGTTTTGTTGCTATGATTGCTTTAGCTGGAGGTATTGCTTTTGGTCTTGGAGGAAAAGAATATGCTTCTTTTCTTGTTTCAAGATTAAAGGAACATCACGATGAGTAATCAATTATTCTATAATTTCAGCCCCTCACTTTAGGTGGGGGGTTGCGTTTATAGAAAAAATTTTAAATAATACAGGGTATGGAAAAGACTAAAGAAAAAGAAAATAATTTTGCTGTTATAAAAACAGGAGGAAACCAGTATAAAGTAACTACTGGAGAAAAAGTTAATATTGGAAAGATTGATGTAAAAGAAGGCGATACTATAAAATTTGAAAAAACTTTATTAAAAAATATAGATGGCAAAGTTGAAATAGGAACTCCTTATCTAGAGGATCAAGTAGAAGCTAAACTCATAAAAAATGGCAGAGAAGACAAGAAGATAGTTTTTAAATATCACGCTAAAACTAGGTATAGTAAAAAGAAGGGACACAGACAAGATTTTTCTCAAGTAGAAATAACAAAGATATAAAAGGATCTAAAAACTAAAAACCCTCTCTAGAAAATGAGAGGGTTTTTATATTGAAGTAGTTTTTAACTTCTACTATCTAAGGCGTTGCTTAAAGTTTCTTCGTCAGCAAACTCTATTTCTCCTCCTGTCGGGAGACCTCTTCCTAATTTAGATATTTTACTAGTTATTTCTTCTATTTCTTTTTTAATTAACTGATAAGTCATATCTCCTTCGGTTGTTTGATTTAAAGCTATGATAACTTCATTGAGCTTTGTGTTTTTTTTATTAACAAGATTTTTTAAATTTTTAATCCTTTTCTTTTGTTTATCACTTAATCCTCCCCTTATGTTTCCTTGTCCAATAATTAAATAAATACCATTAAATGATTGACTATTTTCAATTGATATAAGATCTGTTTCTTTTTCGATTATTAAAACCTCTTTTTTATTTCTATTTTTATCAGAGCAGATTGAACATACTTTTTCATTTGTATTTTTTATAAAAAAACATACAGGACATCTATCTACGTCTTTTAATTTTGCTATTGCTTCATTGATGCTTTTTATCTCATGTTTTTCCATATTTAAAATATGAAATGCTAAACGATGAGCCATTCTTGGGCCGACAGAAGGTAGACGAGAGAAGGAGTCTATAAAATTTTTAATTGATGTTGGAATCTTCATCTGTATGATGAGTGTCAATATTTCTAAAAGTAACTTTTTCTTGATCGAAATGTAGTCTTGCTGTTCCAAGGGGTCCATTTCTGTGTTTTTGTATTATGACTTCTACTATGTTTTTATCTTCTTCAGCGATGTCTAAGGTTCCTCTATCTTTTCTGTACAAAAACATAACCACATCGGCATCTTGCTCAAGAGAGCCAGACTCTCTTAAATCGGACAGTCTAGGGATTTTAACTTCTCTTTGGTCAACGGCACGTGAAAGCTGAGAAAGAGCCAGTACGGGTACGTTTAGTTCTCTAGCTAACGATTTTAAGCCTCTTGATATCTCTGTTACCTCTTGAACAGAGCTGTTAGAGCTATTTCTAGGTCTAATAAGTTGTATGTAGTCTATAACTAGTAAATCTAGACCATGTTCTATTTGTAGTTTTCTAGCCATTGAACGAACATGAAGAATATTTGGTGATGGAGTATCTTCTATGAATAAAGGAATATCTGATAATTCATCTAAGGCTTTTTGTATTAAGGCGAATTCGGTTTCGTCATGTATTTTACCTGTTCTAAGTCTCCACAAGGGTATTTGTGATTGAGTGGCAATCATTCTGTCTATTATTTGTTCACCACTCATTTCTAGAGAGAAAACACCAACTTTATATTTTTTTAAGGCTGCGTTTCTTGCTATGTCTAATGCTAGAGAAGTTTTACCATAAGAAGGCCTTGCTCCTAATATAATAAAGTCTGATTTTTGTAGGCCAGCAAGAATACTGTCTAATTTACCAAAACCAGTAGGCACACCTCTAATTTTCCCTTCTCCCTCTCCTTGATGAAGTTTTTCTAATCTTTCATATGCCTCAGGCAAACCTTCTTTTATATGAGTGAATTTTTGTGTTCTAGATTGTTGAGATATTTTAAATATTTTTTTTTCAACATCGTCTAGTAAGTCATCAAAATCATCAAAGCTAGTAGCATTTTCATTTATTTGAGATGAAGCATTTATCAAATCTCTTCTTACTCTTTTTTCTCTTACCGTGCTTGCGTAATGTTCAACATGTGCCGAAGTAGGCACTTTTTCCATGAGTTCTGTTAAGTAATCGCTACCACCCACTTCCTTCATTACACCTTTTTCTTTTAATTTTGAAGATACGGTTATTACATCTATAGGTTTTCCTTTTTCAAAAAGATTTATTATTACTTCGTAAATTTTTTGATGTGAAGGATGATAGAAATCTTCAGGAACTAGTACGCTAGCAACTTTTATAATTGAGTTTTTATCAATCATTAAAGACCCTAGAACTGAAATTTCAGCTTCTAAATCTTGAGGTGGTAATTTTGGGTTATTTTTCATCCTGTAGTAGAAATTAAATAATTATTTTTAATAATGTGACTTTTATTGATTACTCTGTTTAATTTTTATCCTATAGTTATTCAATAATATGTTTTTCTGAAGGAAAAACCAATTTAATTTTCACTACAGAATTTCATCATCTATTTTTCTTGTTACAAAAGGACCTATTGGAGTGTCCTCTACTTCATATCCTAAACCTAAGATTTTTTTACGCAAATCGTCAGCCTTAATAAACTGTTCATTACTTCTTAATTTCTCCCTTTTTCTAACTAAAGATTTTACTTTTGTTGGTGTCGTTTCTTCTTGAATTTCTAGCCCAAGAGACAATAAAAGTTCTTTTATTGATTTACTTACCATCTCTAATTTCTCTTTTTTAATTGACCAAATATTAGGTTGAACATTTTTAATTAAGTTAAATATTTCACCTATTGCCTTAGGCGTATTAAAGTCGTCTTTCATGGACTCATTAAAACCCTTTTCCATTCTTTTTATTTTTGATTTAACTTTTATTCTTTTATCTTCATCAATAGATTTTTTAGAGTTTATTATCATAGATACTTTACCCAAAAAATTTTTTATATTTGCTAGAGACTTCTCAGCTTGTTTTAAGGTTTTATTAGAGTAGGGAAGCTTAGATCTGTAATGATGACTTATTATTAACCACCTAAGTAATTCAGGCGAGTGTTTATTTAAAAACTTTCTAATAGAGACAAAGTTTTTTAGGCTTTTAGACATCTTTTCTCCTTTTTTAGTTGTAAGAACTCCTGTGTGTAACCAAAATTTAACAAAAGGTTTTTTACTAGATGCTGATTCTTGTTGAGCTATTTCAGCTTCATGGTGAGGAAATTTTAGATCTTCTGCTCCTCCATGAATATGATATTGAGGACCAAAGAATTTTTCTGTTATGGCGGTATCTTCTATGTGCCATCCTGGCCTACCACGACCCCAAGGAGCTTCCCATGCTGGTTCTCCTTTTGTTTTTGAAAACTTCCATAAAGCAAAATCAGAGGAATCTTTTTTGTCTGGGTCAGGGTCTATTCTAGAACCAGATCTTTGCTTGTCTATTTTTTGTCTTGATAATTTTCCATATCTTTTGAATTTTTTTATTTCAAAATAAACTCCTTGTTTTGTTTGGTATGCATAATCTTTTTTGATTAATGTTTTGATTTGTTTCTTTATTTCTTCTATGTGATCACTTGCTTTTGCATATTCATTAACTGAATCAACTCCCAAAATCCTCATATCCTCATAGTAGGTATTTTCAAAAAAGCTAGCTACAGCAAAAGCAGATTTACCTTCTTCATTAGATTTATCTATTATCTTGTCATCAATGTTGGTTATGTTTTGTAAATAAAATATATCCCAACCTTTAGAGCGAAGGTATTTAACTATAAAATCGAAAGCAACATATGTTCTAGCGTGTCCTATATGCGCATAATCATAAACAGTCGGACCACAAACAAAAAATTTCTTTTCTCCTTTTTTAGTTATTCTTTTTTTTCTTCCTGATAATGTATCGTATATTTTCATATTTTTAATGGGGCAAGTATTATCTACTCCAATTTAATATTATGTCCTCTATAACAGGTGTTTGATCCTGGAGGTTATTGGATTGTAATCTGATTTTGTATCTTAAGTATCTGTTATTTGCTGTAATGTTTTTATCTATACAGATAGGTTCATTAGGTCCTGCGTTTCCGCTGCCTGGTTGTGGGCATATATTACCATACCATGCTTCTGGATCATCACTTGGTCCAGTGTAATTCCATGGTCCACTTTGAGAGTTTGATACAGCAGTTTGAAAGTCTACTGATGTACCAGAAGGCTGTGTTCCTTGCCATATTATGCTTTGCAAGGTAGAACCTCCTTCTTCTTGTGTGTCTATAATTGATGATTCTAAGTATCCTATAACTTTTCCGGCTCTCCAGGATGTTTCTAATTTATAATCTGAATTATTACATGTCCCATCATTTGAACAGTTAAAACTAATCCAACCCTCAACATCATTCCACGCATAACCACTAAATATGCCATCTGCATCTATTTCTACCCTGTAATTAGAAGCGGTACATTGATCACCCCAATTAGGGTCTGGTTCTTTGTCACAGTCTTGATCACCACACCAAAAACTAATCCAGCCTATATTATCGTTCCATGCACAACCTGCCAGATCTCCAGACGCTCCAACATTAGCAACACCAAAATCACTTGATGAACATATGTTTCCCTCTGGTGTTGTTTGGCAGTGAAGAGCTATTTCATCTATAGAGGAGTCAGCATATCCTTGCATGGTGGTTGCTGTTACATAAACCGAATTAGTTGAATAAAAATCCCACCAGCCTGAAACATCACTCCAGGCCCATCTATTTACAGAGTCTATATCTGTTTCGGCTATTAAAGTATTAAATACAAAAAAACTCGAAAGCAATATTAAAGTTAGTAATATTAATTTTGTTAGTTTTAAATTCATTAGTGTTATTTTTAGTATAACATTTATTGATGTGTTAAAATGATATTAATGTTAAACTCTAAACTTAACTTGAGTTCTAAGACCCTAGAAGATGATGTTAGTAAAACACCAATAAGAAATGGTTATGGTGAGGGCTTAGTAGAGGCCGGCAAGAAAAACGACAATGTAGTTGTTTTAAGTGCTGATTTAATGGAGTCGACAAGAGCCCATCTTTTTGCAAAAGAATTTCCTGATAGATTTTTTGAAATGGGAGTAGCAGAGCAGAATATGGCGACTGTTGCTGCTGGACTTGGTATTGCGGGTAAGATACCTTTTATTTCTTCTTATGCTACATTTTCTCCTGGCAGAAACTGGGAGCAAATAAGAACAACAATTTCTTATAATGATTCAAATGTAAAAATAGCTGGTCACCATGCTGGTATTTCAACTGGTCCTGATGGTGCAACACATCAAGCGATAGAAGATATAGCTACTATGAGAGTGATGGCTAATATGAAGGTTTTTGTTCCTTGTGATTATAATGAAGCAAAAAAAGTTACTATTGCTGCGGCGGATATGTGGGGTCCAGTTTATATAAGATGCGCCAGGGCAGCTACGCCGGTGATAACAACTGAAAAAACTAAGTTTTCTCCTGGTAAAGCAGAAGTTTTTTGGAAGTCTAAAAAACCAGAAGTTTTGATAATTGCTTGTGGGACAATGGTTCATACGTCTTTAATGGCAGCAAAAGAATTAGAAAAAGAAGGAATTAAAACAGTTGTTTTGAATAACCACACAATTAAACCACTTGATGAAAAAACTATTATCTCATTAGCTAAAAAAACAAAGGCAGTTGTAACCGCAGAAGAACATAGTGTTATTGGAGGAATGGGTTCAGCGGTTTCAGAGCTTTTAGCAAAAAAATACCCAGTTCCTATAGAATTTATAGGCATGCAAGATACTTTTGGAGAATCAGGATCTCCAGAGGATCTAATTAAAAAATATAAAATGGATATACCAGACATTAAAAAGGCGGTTAAAAAAGTAATAAAAAGAAAATAAAATTATGTATGATGTAATAACTATTGGCACAGCCACTCAAGATGTTTTTATTAGTAGTTCAAATATAAAACATTTAAAAGATCCAAAACATTTGAAAAAAATAGGTTTCCCAAAAGGCGAAGCTGAGTGTTTTGCTATGGGAGCAAAAATTGACCTAGAAGAACTTGATGTAACTTATGGAGGAGGTGCAACAAATACTGCTGTAACTTTTGCAAGACAAGGACTAAAAACAGCTTCTTTAATAAGAGTAGGAGATGGTGACATAGGAAAAGGAATTATAAGTAACCTAGAAAAAGAGAAGATAGAACCAATTGCTATAGAAGATAAAAAAGAAAAAAGCGGTTACTCAGTTATAATTATTACTCCAAAAGGCGAAAGAACTATTTTAACTTATAGAGGAGCAGCATCTTCTTTTAAAAAAAGAGAGATAAAAGTAAGTAAATTAGAAGCAAAATGGGTTTATATTAATCCTAGTGAAATTCCTATTTCTACAACTAAATGGATGATCGCTTACTTTAAAAAGAAAGGTATTAAAGTAGCCATAAATCCTTCTAATTATTATTTAGAAAAAGGTATAAGAAAATTAAAACCAATCCTTAAAAAAGTAGATGTAGTAATAATGAATAGAGAGGAAGCAGCTAAGTTAGCTAAGGTAGATTACGATAAAGAAAAATTAATATTTAGAAAATTTGATAAAGTTATTGAAGGAATAGCCGTAATGACAGATGGTAAAAACGGAGCCTATGTTTCAGATGGAAGATTTTTGTATAGATCTGGAATATATAAAAATAAAAATGATGTCATTGATAGGACGGGTGCTGGAGATGCTTTTGGCTCAGGTTTTGTTGCTGGTCTAGCTAAAGAGAATGATATAGCGTTTGCTATAAAACTAGCTAGTGCTAACGCTACTTCTGTAGTAGAAAGCATAGGAGCACAAGCAGGTATACTAGATGGAAAATCAGTAAAATCAAAAAGATATAAATATCTAGATTTAGATATAGAGCCACTTATATAAAAATGAATTCAGCAGAATATTTAGCAAAAATATTAGGTACCGATAAAGACGATTTGATAAAAATTGAAAATCGTCTTGAATCTGTGACGGGCAAAAAAAACGTCATGGAGAAGATTATTGCAGATAATACCAAAGAAGTTAAAAAAAGATTAGAGATTTTAGGATTAAAAGAAACTTCATCAGCAAAAGAAGTTTATGATGCTTTAATATTTAAAATTGAAAAAGATGCTAAAGATATATCAGAAGCATTAGATAATCCAAAGTATGAAAATCAGGAAGATACCAATAGATTGTTAAAACTAGCCAAAGATATAGTTTCAACTAAAAAAGGATTTTTTCTAAAAAAAGAAAAAGCAAAAGAATTTTTAGTGAAAGAACCACCAGAGAATGTAATGAATTATCTTGGTTATGATTCTGTAGAAAAAATGTTAGATAAAGAAGATTTACTTGAAGTTTATAGTTCTTTAAGATTTTTAGAAGACAGAAATTGGATGAATAATGTTTTCTTTAAACAGTATGAGGTTTTAACGCCAGATGATTTTGAAGAAAGAGAAATAGAAGCAAAAGCATTAGATAAGAAGTGGGTAAAGGCAGCTGAATCTTTTGTTTCAAAAAAATGGCACAACATCAGCCACTTGAAAGAAATGGGAGTTGTTTTTGTTATTCCTATTACTTTAGGAATTCCTGGTGAAATGTTGAGAATGTTAAGCCTAGTGCTTCATTATTTATACGAAGTGCCTTTCTATTCAGATATGTTTAAAAAATGTCTTGAGTCACCAGCTTTATTTGATGAAAAGGTAATCTCTCTTCTTAGGGGAGATGTTTATGATAAAAAACTTTCTGAAGGAGAAAAGTCTATTTGGTTAGTTGTGCAACGTTATTTAGCAAAAGATGATGAGAATGATTGGAGACTTTCTGTTCCTAGAATAAATCCGGAGGCTTATCATTGGGCAAGAGCAGAAAAATCGTTAGTTAAACTTGGTAATTCTATAGATCACCTTGGACCTGACCTGTCTTTTTGGTGCGACCTTGATTGGGTAGGAGATTATTTTAAAGATGAATTAGGCAACGATTCTTTAGTTAGCTTTGATTTAGTAGACACTGTTATGAGTCTTGTTCAAAGCAAGGACATGATAAAGTATCTTTATCATCACAGGGAATCTCTTTGGAATAAAATATTTATAGAATACTTTGGGGAAGATCAATTAGAATATTTTTTGAAAGAACATTTATTACAAGGTTATTTTGAGATATAGTCTTCCACCCAAGAAGACTGAGCTTTGCTCAGTGTGATTGGCTAGTGAAGACTTTACCTCGCCCTCTAAGCACACTATTATGAGAACAGTCAGTAAAAAACATAAATAATAAAAACAAAGTTAATAAACTCTGCCTACTAGCATAGAGGGCGGGTTACTCATAACTATGGTAAATTACTAATAATATGAATTATTCAGAAGAAAAAAAAGCGAAAAAATTGGGAGAAGTTCTTGCCTTTGCAGGAGTAGGCATTGATACATTAGAAAAAGGTAAAGAGGGTTTTTTGAAGTCTTGGGATGAGACAAAAATAAATAAATTGATAGAGATAAATAAATCTCATCAGAAAAAATTAGAAAGTGTAATAGAAAGTTTAGAGACTAGGGAAATTGGAATGAAAAAAGCTGATGCAACTAGTGAAAAACTTTCAAAAATGAGAGATATGTATATAGGAGATGAGTGGGATGATAATATTGAATTATTTGAGTGGTCAGGATTTTTTGAAGGAGCTGCAATTGTTCATTGGTCTTTAATTAAGGGAGCAGCAGAAGGAAACGAAGAGTTAAAGAGTTTAGTAGAAGAAGCAGATAAATATCATAGAGATTTATTTGAGGAAGTAAATGAAAGCATCATAAAGGCAGTAAACTAGACTCCATAAATTACTCAACTGTTTCAGAAACTAATATATGAATTTATTAGAAATTATTAAAAAAGCGGAAAGTGAAGAAAAAGCTATTGGTCATTTCAATATTGCTAATTTAGAGATGTTAAAAGCCATATCTCATGTAGCAGCAGACTTAAATCTTCCAGTTATAATAGGAACCTCAGAAGGAGAGGCTGATTATGTGGGTATTCATCACGCTGTAGATTTAATTAATTCATATAATAAGGAGCATGGTAAGGAGAATGGTTATCATCTTTTTTTGAATTCTGATCACACTCGTTCATTGGACAATCTTAAAAAAGCAGTGGAGGTTGGTTATGATATGGTTATCTTTGATGGAGCTGATAAGTCCTTTGAGGAGAATATAAAATTCACAAAAGAAGCAGTGGAGGAAGCCAAAAAAATAAACCCAAATGTTTTAGTTGAAGGTGAGCTTGGATATATAGGAAAATCATCTAAATTTTTAGATGAAGTTCCTAAAGGAGCCAAAATAAACCCAGAAGATTTACCAACACCGGAAGAAGCAAAAGAGTTTGTTGAAAGGACTGGAGTTGATTTACTTGCTCCAGCAGTTGGAAATATTCATGGCATGATGAGGGGTGCAAAAAACCCAGATTTAAATATAAACAGAATAAAAGAAATAAAAGAAGCCACAGGAGTACCTTTAGTTTTGCATGGTGGCTCTGGTGTTAGTGATGAAGATTTTAAAGAAGCGATAAAAGCAGGGATATCGATGATTCATATATCAACAGAAATGAGAGTTGCTTGGAGATCTTCGCTAGAAAAATCTTTAAAGGAGAATCCGGATCAGTTAGCTCCTTATAAAATAATTCCTCCTGTTGTAGAGTCTATAGAGCGGGTAGTTAAAAATAGGATTAAATTATTTAACTAATTAACAATGCAAAAGGATATAAACAAAGTAATAATGGAAATAAGAGCAGGAACTGGTGGTGATGAAGCCACTCTTTTTGCTGAGGATTTAGGTAGGATGTATAAGAAATATGCAGAGAATAAAAAATGGAAATTTAAAGTGATTGGTCATAGTAGAAGTGATGGTGGTGGCTTTAAAAGTTTAGAAATTGCTATAAAAGGAAAAGGAGTCTATGAAGACCTAAAATACGAATCAGGTGTTCATAGAGTTCAGCGTGTACCTGATACAGAAAAATCTGGTAGAATCCACACCTCTACAGCTTCTGTTGCTGTATTGCCAGATGTAAAGCCAGAAGAAGTTGATATTAATACTGGTGACTTAGAGATATCTTTTTTCCGTTCTTCTGGACCAGGAGGACAGAACGTAAATAAAGTTGAAACAGCTGTGAGAATTAGGCATATACCCACAGATACAATAGTTTCAAGTCAAAGTGAAAGATCTCAAAATAAAAATAGAGAGAAAGCAATGAGTATATTGATAGCTAGAGTTTATGAGGCTAAGAAAGAAGCAATGAATAAAGAGATAAGCTCAACAAGAAAAGATCAAATCGGCAACGCAGAAAGAGCAGAGAAGATAAGGACCTATAATTTCCCTCAAAATAGAATTACAGATCATAGAATAAATAAAAAATGGCACAAGCTTGATAAGATAATAGAAGGTGAGCTTGATGGAGTAGTTAGAGCTTGCAAGAAAGGACTTAAATAAACACTAGATATTTTTTTATTACGACTCTAGTACATCTATATCTCTTTGGAATTCGTTTGCTTTTTGAACTACAGGAATTCCGTAGAAAGAGTAGTGTTTTTTCCAGTTTCCTCCAGCATAATATCTTGCGGCGGCACATTCTTCTAATAATTCTTGTCTAGGATATCTATGATCTAGACTACTTGCATAACTTTGACACGTATTAGATTCATATAGTTCTTTTATATATAAAGATGTAGCTGTGAAAGCATCAGCATTACTCCAAGGATTAGATGGTTTTCTGCCGACTATATCCCCAATGTAATCCAGGTTTTCATTGTACCTCCAACCACTATTTGTATTTCTATAACCTCCATAAATTGCCCAAGTAGAAGGTATAAACTGAGCCGGCCCCATAGCACCACCCCAGCCGTAACTTAAAGCACAAGATACTTTTGCTACTGTTGAGTTAGGATCTACTCCTAAATTACTAGTTATAGCCAAAAATGGAGCAATGTCTCTATCTGGATGCATGGCATTTTTGTAATTACATTGACCAACATTTTGTCCAAAACTAGACTCTCTACTCATTATGGCCATGGTTAGAGCTGCTCTTATGCCAGTATTTCCTTCTGCTAGTTTTGCTAGTTCATAAGCGGTTTCAAAAGTTAATTCACCACCACCTATAAGTGTGAATATTTGACTCCTTATTTGAGAGGCAGTTTTTTGTGTCTCTTCAAGTATTTCTTGGTATCTAGATTCTTCATTTCTGGTTACTCTTAAAAGTTCTTCTTTTTGATTTTGTATAGATTCTAAGTTTCTTCTGCTTGATTCTCTTACTATTTTTAGGCTTTCAACTTCTCCTCTTTCTAGGTTTAATTCTTCTTTTTGTGCTATTAACTCTTGTCTTAATTCCACTACCTCATCTAGAGAGTTTTTAATATTATCTTGAACTAATAAAAGATCATTTACATCATTGAAAAAATCAGATAGTTGCCCATTTTTTAAAAGAATAGCAATTATTGTTTCATTTTCATTTTCATAAAGACTTCTTACTGAAGCAGAAAGAGCCTCCTTATGACTTTCAATTTTATTTTGAGTATTATTTATTTCTCCTTGTGTTTGATATATATTTTGATCAAGTCTTTGCAAGGAAACCTCAACTGCTTGTATTTGTAAATTTATTGATCTAATTTGGGCATCTAATGAGCCAATCTCGTTTTGTAGAGTTTGACCTTGAGATCTATAGTTTGAAACTATTTGCTGTTGTTCTTTTATTTTTTCTTCTAATTCTTCTAGTTCATCTTCTAGTTCTGCTTGCCTAGAAGTTATAGTTTGTCTTTGTGAGTTATTTTGTGCTAAAACTGTATTATTATTTTGGTCGCTTTGATTTTCTGTAGTTTGACCAAAAACAGGAGCATAAACAGTGGGATTTATAAAAAAAGTTAGAAGAAGTCCAGACAAGGCAAAGAATTTACCCACCTTTATTAAGGGTAATCTAATAGACTCATCTTTTCTAAGATTAAGCATATTACCAGATTTGTGATCTGGTTTTTTGATATCATGCATCGCTTTTATGATATCACAATTTAACTAGTTATTCTTCAGTATTTTCTTTGTTGTCTGTTAGAGGATCATCAGAATCAGATTCTTTATCTGCGTCTTCACTTTCAGTAGATTCTTCTTCTGAGTCACCAAGAATATCACCTTCAAGGTCTGGAAGAGTAGTAGGTTCAGGTGTTTCATCGATAACTTCTTCTTGTTTTTCAGAAACACTAACTATAACTGCGTCTTCAGATACTTGGACATCAACATTTTTTGGAATATTCAAATCTTTTACTAATATTTTATCTTCAAGTCCCTCAATAGAGGATAGATCAACTTTAATCTCATGAGGAATATCTTTTGGTAGAGACTCAATTTCGAGTTCATCCAGTAAAGTAAGAACAACTAAGTCTTTTTCTTCTGCTGGAGCTTCTCCTCCAAAAATAATAGGAATCTTAGTTGTTATTTTCTCGTCATCTCTAATTCTATAAAAATCAATTGCTATAGGCTCTCTTGATATAGGATGTATTTGTACACCATATATAAGGGCAGGCATTTTTTCGCCACCTTCTATTTCTATATTTATTATTGTGTTTTTACCTGCTTTTTTGTAAACATCTTTAAAATTTTTCCTGTCTACTTTTACATGATTATTTTCAAAACCATGTCCAAATAATTCACCAGGAATAAATCCTTCTTTTCTCAATGTTTTTACTTTTTTCCCTAAAGTTTCCCTATTTTTTACTTTTAAATCCATTTTTTTATAACGTTTTAGTGTTTATTTCTTTCCTTTTTGTGCTTTTTCTCTTCTAGCTTTAAACTTCTCAGCTCTACCAGCTGTGTCCACTAAAGATTTTTTACCAGTATAGAATGGGTGACACTTGCTGCATATTTCAACTTCAACTTTTTCTTTGGTTGAGCCTATTATAAATTTATTACCACAAGCACATATAAATTTTGCTTTTTCATGGTATTTAGGGTGTGTTTCTTTTTTCATAGTATTTTTATATTAAACGATATCTAGTGTTTTTCAATGCTATATTATGTTAAATAATTTGTCCACCCCGTTAGAGAACATATTATAAAAATACTTCATTTATCTAAGGACAAATTTTCTCTAACGGGGTCCAGTTTAATTTTATTTATCGAAACTAGATTAATTTCATCAATTTTTTGTTTTATTTGTTCTTTTGATGTGGTAAAATTATATTAATAAACCCTGATATAAAGGGGTTTTATATTGTTAAATTTTAAAATTAATTATGCCAAAAAAGAAAAAAATTAAGAAAAAAGGGGAGTATTCAGCAAAAGATATACATGTTTTAGAGGGTTTAGATCCAGTAAGAAAAAGACCTGGAATGTATATTGGTTCTACTGGTGTGGATGGTTTACATCATTTAGTAAAAGAGGTTGTAGATAACTCAATAGATGAGGCGATGGCCGGTTATGCTAGTTCTGTTGTTGTAGAAATATTAGATGATAATATTGTGAAAGTTAGTGATGATGGTAGAGGAATTCCTGTAGAGAAACATAAACAAAGTAAAAAATCTGCGTTAGAGACAGTCATGACAACACTTCATGCCGGTGGTAAATTTGGTGGCGATGGTTACAAAGTTTCCGGCGGTCTTCATGGTGTTGGTGTTTCTGTTGTAAATGCCCTGTCTGTTTGGGCAAGAGCAGAAATTCATAGAGATGGCTATAAGTATTCTCAAGAATACAAAAAAGGTAAACCCACAACGAAAGTAAAAAAAGAAGGTAAATCAAAAGAAACTGGCACCACAATTACTTTTCAGCCTGATTTAGAGATATTTACTACGATTGAATTTGATTTTAATAGAATAGTAAATCATCTAAGACAACAATCTTATTTAACAAAGGGTGTAAAAGTTTATATATATGACAGAAGAAAAGATAAGTACCAAAGCTATGCTTTTTATTTTGAAGGAGGATTAGCTTCTTATCTAAGTTATTTAATTGGAGACTCATATTCAATACAAGACAATATATTTTACGTTCATAAAGAAGAGGATGGCGTGGATGTAGAAGTAGCTTTTACTTATACAAATGATTTAGATAAAGAGGAAATGTCTTTTGCTAATAATATTTATACATCTGATGGCGGCATGCATGTTACTGGTTTTAGATCTGCTTTGACTAGAACTCTTAATGATTACGCAAGAAGAGAAAAACTTTTAAAAGACTCTGATGATAATCTTACAGGAGAGGATGTTAGAGAGGGTCTTGTAGCAGCAATATCGGTAAAAATACAAGACCCACAGTTTGAAGGACAAACAAAATCAAGATTAGGTAGTCCAGAAGCTAGAGGTGCAGTTGAAACCATAGTGAACTCCGCTTTATCAGAATTTTTAGAAAGATATGGTTCTGATGGAAGAAAAATAATTGAGAAAAATATACTGGCAGCAAAAGCTAGAAAAGCAGCGAAAGCAGCAAAAGACACAGTGATAAGAAAAGGAGCTCTTGATGGCTTATCTTTGCCGGGCAAACTTTCAGATTGTATTTCTCGTAAACCAGAAGATTCAGAATTATTTATTGTGGAGGGTGATAGTGCGGGTGGTTCAGCAAAAGGAGGTAGAGATAGAAAAACCCAAGCTATCCTTCCTTTAAGAGGAAAAATATTAAATGTTGAAAAATCCAGAATTGATAAAATGTTAGCTAATAAAGAAATTAAATCATTAATAATTGCTCTTGGAACTTCTATTTCAGAAAGTTTTGATATAGAAAGGATTAGATATCATAAGGTTATAATAATGACTGACGCTGATGTTGATGGAGCGCACATTAGAACTCTTTTACTAACTTTGTTTTATAGATATTTTCCTCAGATAATCGAAAAAGGTTATTTGTATATTGCCCAACCTCCACTTTACAAACTTACAAAAGGCAGAGATTCAAGATATGCTTATACAGAAAAAGAAAGAACAAAAATACTGAAAGACATGGGAGATAGGGTGGGCATACAAAGATACAAGGGTCTTGGTGAAATGAATCCAGACCAACTATGGGACACAACCATGAATCCAGAAAGCAGAATGTTAAAGAAGGTTGAGATAGAGGATGCTGCGGAGACAGATAAGATGTTTGATGTTCTTATGGGCAGTGAAGTAGCGCCGAGAAAGAAATTTATTCAAGCTCATGCTACGTCAGTTAAAAACCTAGATATTTAATTTGAGGTTGACCAAAGCCTTTAATTACGATTTAATGGAATAGATTTAGCGAAAGCTAACGTTTATTTGTTATGAATTCTGTAGTGAAAATTAAATTGGTTTTTTCTCTAAAAAAACATATCATTAAAGAACTACAGGTTACTACTAAACAAAATAATCAATAAAAGTCATATTATTAAAAATAATTATTTAATTTCTACTACAGAATGAACAAAATAAAAAAATTTTTTCAGGAATCATCACAGGAATTTAAAAGAGTAAATTGGCCAACTAGATCAGAGACAATAAAATTTACTTTAGTTGTTGTTTTTATGTCTCTAGCATTAGCTGGTTATTTAGGTTTACTTGATTATGTTTTTGTTACAATTTTAGAAACTTTAGTTATATAAAAAAATGAGTGATAAAAAACCAGAAAAATTAAACATGGATATTTCTGATAAAGGAAATAAAGAGCGTCATTGGTATGCCGTGCACACTTATGCTGGTTACGAAGACGCGGTAGCAAGATACTTAACCCAAAGAGTTGATTCTTTAGCTATGAACGATAAGATTTTTAACGTTATTGTTCCTAAGGAAGCAAAAATAAAAATAAGAGGAGGGAAGAGAAAAGTAATAGAAGAGAAAATTTATCCTGGCTATGTTCTTGTTGATATGCTTCTAGATTCTGATTCTTGGTATGTAGTAAGAAATACGCCAAGGGTAACAGGCTTTGTTGGTGCAGATCCTACAGAACCTACTCCTTTATCTAAAGAAGAAGTTGATGACATTATGGCAAGAATGGACAAGAAAGAGCCTAAGCATAAAGTAGACTTAAAGGTTAACGAGCCAGTAAAAATAGTAGATGGTCCCTTTAAAGATTATGATGGTAAGGTTGCTGAAGTTGACGATGCAAGAGGAAAAGTTAAGGTTCTTGTTCCGATGTTTGGAAGAGATACAACAGTCGAATTGGATAGTTTACAAGTTGAAAAGATTTAATTATAAATAATTATGGCAAAAGAAATACAAACAACATTAAAGTTACAAATTCCAGCAGGACAAGCTAATCCTGCGCCTCCAGTTGGTCCAGCATTAGGACAACATGGGATTAATATTCAAGATTTTTGTTCTCAATTTAATGATGCAACAAAAGATAAAGGTGAGGATATTATTCCTGTAGAAATAAATGTTTATAAAGACAGAAGTTTTGATTTTGTTTTAAAAACACCCCCAGCTTCTTATTTATTATTACAAGCTGCGGGAATCGAGAAAGGATCAGGCGAGCCTCATAAAAAGAAAGTTGGAACTGTTTCTAAGGCAGACGTTAAAGCAATTGCAGAAAAGAAAATGGAAGACCTAAACGCAGCTGACATAAACGCAGCTATGAAGATTATCGAAGGAACAGCCAAAAACATGGGAATTGAGATTAAATAGTAATCTCAATTGCTATGTTTTTGTGAAGGGGTCGGGAAACGGGAGTTTCCCGTGTAGGAAAGCAGGGAGTGATAGCGACCGCCGGAAACCGAGGGTTTCTGGAGAGGAGCGAAGCGACGACGGAATATTGGGTTTATCGAAATCAAATAGGATTTCAATCACATATTCTTCAAAAGGGTGCTGGGGAAAAGTATTTTTCCCATGGCGGAAATACTATAACAAAGAGCGAACGAAGAGAGCGACGAAATATTGGGTTTATCGAGATTAAATAATCTCGATTACTATGTTTCTGTGAGAGGGCTTATTTTTTTTATAGACGTAATCAATACGCCACACGTTGGCGTGTTCTGATATAATTAGTTTAATGACAATAAAAAAACCTAAAATTATTAAAGATCCTCTTTTAGGAATTATAGACATAACTGAAGTAATTCCTTTAATAGATACTAAGGCCTTCCAATCACTAGGATTTAAGAATCAAC
>JBBDIH010000198.1:0-3453 GCA_040880505.1 Minisyncoccota bacterium | reverse complement strand
GATAATCTGAATTATTCAACTTTGGATCCAAAGCCTCGGTTTTTGCCGGGGCTTTCTTTTTGGAATTTATTTAAATCTTTAGAGAATATGGGACCCAACCCACCCCCCGCCCAAAAGACCTACTCCAAACACGAATTAAATTCGCTTTCTGGGCTTTTCAAATACCTGGCTAAAAAACCAATCCTATATATTTTTTGTCCAATTTTTTGAAATATGCCTTATAGGATTTTGAGCTAAAAAGAGAGACAAAGCCCTCTTTTACATCAGACCTCGGTTTCTTAAGGAAGTGAATCCTGATCGGTAAATGATGATATGGTCGTCAACGGCTATCCCAAGTAATTTCCCAGCTTCTACAGCTCGTTTAGTGAGTTGAATATCCGACCCACTCGGTGTTGGATTTTTGCTGGGGTGATTATGGCTCAATATGATAGAATTTGCTTTCCCAAGTAGAGCAACTTGAAAGATGGAAGCCATATCTACGATGGTAGCTGTTGCGCCACCTGAAGATATCAGGCTCCAACCCAAGACTTGTTTTTGGTTGTCCAGCAGGACAATGATGAACTGCTCGGATAATTCAAGTTTTGAATCGTCCCAGATGGATCTAAGATAAGCAGCTGCTTCATTCGGGTCGGTAATTTTAGGTAATGTCTCAACCGGAACCGTGGACCGGTATGCTAGTGATACTTCGGCTATTTGTGGCATGGTATAAGGATTAGTTGCGGTTTATGCGGTTTATGAAGACGGTAAAGTCTTTCACTGTTCTTATACCGATATTTGAGATTATTTTACTGTACCTGTAATCTAACTAAGAACTTAGCTGGGTTGATTTATTGAGTGAAGGTGTTATATTGTTAGAGCGATGAGGAAGCAATTCTTTACAAAAAAAATTGGATATTATACGAACACCTTAGGCGAACGCCCGTTCGGATAACATCCAAATAATCACATTATGCGAATGGGAAGGGTCATTAAAGCGGATCAGAGCACTTTTACATGGTTCGCCCTAACAAACCCATCGTTCGCCTAATACTATGTTATAGCACATAGAACTTTCAAAATATATCCTCAATGAAGGGAGTAAAAGCAGCAGTTTATTACAAAGACGAGTACAGTTCTATTCCTACGAGAGGGTTGCCATGTTCTGTTTTAGATGCCTATCGTTCAGCAGCTTTTTTTAAGGACCCAAATGACCAGTTTAATGATGGTGTTATCTTTTACGAAAATTATAATGACATAGCCGTTTTTGAAGATGAGATTAAATCCTTTGACGATATACTTAGATTTGAAACAGCTCTTAGGTTCATTCTTTTAAAAGATCATATCTCAGTTTTAGAACCTTCAGTAAGATACTCGGTTTATACAGGGGGAAGCTCATTTGATTCATACTATAGATTACCCGAGTATTCAAAGGATTCTGCGAATGAAGTTTATAGAGGAGTTGGAGCCAAAAATTTTTTACTGCCTATTGAAAAAATATTTATCAAGGATAATAAAGTAATCAAATCAACTAATGAACATTCTATCTATTTAGATTCGAGTCAGGATGAGATAACATCAAAAATAGCTACTGATTCTGTTTCAAATGATTTTCTGCACACTCTTCCTCAAAGTCTTTCCATTCCGTTTATTTACGGAAACGCAACTGATACTGAAGATCATCAAGTAATTGTTAAAGATTTTTTTGAAAGTTTAGATAACAATTTTGCAAAAGAAACTGAATATACTGTCAAACTTGGTTATGGGATCCAACTTCCTTTTTTCACGAATGCTGTTTTATCAATTGCAAAAAACAGAGACAATATTCATGAAGCAGTTCTTGAATTAAGATCAGAATTAAGTTTACTCCGAAAACAACTTTTCAAATACGAAAATGATTTTAGAGGTATTTCAAACCAAAGAGAATTGTCCTTACTTCAGCAAGACGTAAAAGAATCAATTTTAACATTGACAAAAAAGATTTATGAGCCTAATACTTTAATCAGTGACACTATTAATCTGATTATTTCATTCGCAACAAACCCAAATGAGTATTACGGAAAAGTATTCAATCCCAGATATTCTTTAAAAAATGACTTTCCAGTTTTATTTGGCAATGCGAATTATAAAAGGCTTAGGAATCTTTTGAAAAACGACAACATCTCTACAAATATAGAGTATTTTTTAACTGCTGAAGAAATGAATAGAGTGAAAACTACACAATGGTAAATGTGCTATAACACCGGTTTCAACGCAGACTTGGCCGCTGTTTGCTTCTTCAAAACTTGTTAGCAAATATGAAATTCCGTGTTTTAATTAAATTACTTGCCAATAAGGCCAAGCCGGTTAAACCGCAGACCGTTAGTGTCCACCTTTCTCAATAATTCAAGAATGTATGTCAAATAACGAAACTGTAAGACAACACTTCGTGCCGCGTGTTTATCTAAAGCATTTTGGAATTAAGCATAAAAAAACTCATAAAATAAATGCCCTTAAAAAAGACAGTCGTGCTAAAATAATATTTCCAAGTGTTGACCAAGTCTGTGTTAAAAACGATTTATATACTCTCCGTGGTGAAACTGAAGAAGAAAGACAAGCTATAGAAAATTTTTACGCTTATGAATTGGAGGCAAAGTATGATGACCTTTATTCAATTTTAACAGATCCAAATCATAAAGAGATTACAACAGAAGAGAAGAATCTTATAATTAAAACTGTTATTATTCTACTCTACAGAAATTATAAATGGATAAATGTTTTCAATTCATTCCTGGAAAAAACCTTTGAGAATGCTATCCAAATGTGTAACGATATTGGCAAGGATGAATTTGATTTTGTTGGGAGAAAAATTTCGATCAAAGGAAAATCCGCTAAAGATCTAACCAAGGATTATTATAATAGAAACAAAGAAACTCAGGTGTTAACACAACTGAAAGTCGCGTTTCGTTTATACAATTTGCGAAAAAAATCAGGGTTATTTGTAACACAGATTACTGACAAGAATACAAAATTTGTAACAAGTGATAATCCAGTTGTGATTTCTGGTTCGGATCGGGGTTTTGTTGTTCCATTTGACCCGGAAAATGTTTTATTGCTTCCAGTAAATGAAAATTTTCTTCTTTATGTAATGCCGCTTTCAGACATAAGCAAAGATAATTATATAGCACGCGATACGAAGTCAGCGCCTTTGGCAAATATGGAGGCACTTTCATCGAACTTTCAACAATTCAAATTCTGTGATCGGTTTCTATTCGATAAGAAGAAAGCTTTAATCCAACTAATGGATCAAAAATCAAAATTAGAGCAAGTTCCAGAATCAGATGATAAACCAAAGACGTACAAAGAAGTTTTGGAGCGATGTAAAAAACATGGAATATTTTGATAGCATGGGTGAACACTAATCGAGTAGACGGCCGTGAGCCATAAGCCCACGGTGCGCCTCTCACACCACCGTACGTACGGATCGCGTATACGGCG
>JBBDIH010000197.1:0-3470 GCA_040880505.1 Minisyncoccota bacterium | reverse complement strand
GCCTGACTGGCAACACCTACTGTCTGCGGAAACTTTTATGTAGTTACAATAATACAGACAACAACTAATTAGTCAAGAGTAAATTTATAAATTGCTGTCGGGAAAAGCGTTCTATCTCCTTCTTTATTTATTTCTTCCATAGACAATTCAAAGACGGCTCTGGAAAGTGCCTATAATCATTCGAAGATTCAAAATTATTAACTGTTTCAGAAATAACTGCCCAAATCCAAATAACTAAAGCTATAACTATGACCCATAAAATTGCTTTGATTATTTTAATTTTCATTAATTACTGTTATTAAACTAGGTTCTCTTTCCTCTACTTCCCACAAACTGTAAGACAAAATAGGTATATCATGGGTTTTAGTCATATTATACTGACCTATAAGCCCTTGATAACCTTGAGACTCTTCTAAGTTTCTTTTTACACAATTAACATTATCCGGTTCCTGACCCTGAGATATACATTTATTCATAGCTTCAGCTGTGAAATTAACAATGTCATACATTATAACTCCGAAAACATGAGGTTCGCTGCTAAATTTATCTCTATAATCTTCAACAAATTGCTTTGTTTTTTTATTTTTATTCTCATAAAAACCCTCTACACTGTAAATAACATTACTTAATTGAGATTGAGGAGCTTCTTGAAGTACAGATGAATTAATTGCATAACTTGTAGAATATAGCGGTTTATCCAACCCCATCTGCTCCATAGTTTGGAGAATATTCAATGAAGCGGTAGATTGAGCATACACAAGCCAGCAATCTGGATTATTGTTTTCGAGTTTTGTTATCAATGACTCAAATTGAGTATTTTCACCGAATTGAATTAAGTCAGAAAACGAATTTTCTGCTCCAAAAACATTATCAGTAATATCAACCGCAGCAATACCAAAATCAGTGTTTTCCACTATTGTTGCCATAGAAGAGCAGTTGTTATTTTTTGCATATTCAGCAAGTTGCCTTATTTGAACATCAACTTCGCCACCAACTAGAAAGAAGAACTCTTCTCCAAGAGGGTTTTTAAGTTGTACCGCAGTATTAGCTATAAGAAGCTTTTCATTATTATTAGCATAGGAAGAGATAGCTAACGAAGGTCCTCTAAATGCGGTAAAAAGTATATTTACTCCCCTGGAGACCAAAGATCTTGCTGCACTTAGACTTTTTTGAGGATTAGTTTCACCATCCTCAATTAAAACGTTTAACTTATAACCTTCAATAATATTATTTAAATTTATATAGTCGTTAGCTAACATAATGGAATTATTATAGTATTCTCCCATAAAAGAACCGGGACCAGTAATCGGTAAAACAGCTCCGATATTAACTTCTTTTTTATTTTTTAAATCAATATCATTAGAATTATTATTTGAAATAGCTACTATTCCCCAGATAACTAAAGCTATGACTACTATCCATATGATTGTTTTTGTTGTTTTATTCATAATTGTTTTTAATTAACAACTTCTATATCCCCATTAGTAAACATTTTAATATCATACTCAGCACTTAGTAAATCTCCTTTCTCGTTAAAAGAAATAACTCCTGACACGCCTTGATACCCGTCTATATTATAGAGAGCATCTTTAATATTCTCTCTATCGGTACCAGCTGATTCTATAGCTTCTTTGAAAACCTGAACCGAGTCGTAAGATTGAGGGGCACATATCGTGACTTGGTCTGTTTTAGATAATAGCTTCTGTCTAAATTCTTCGTTTTCTGGAGTTCTAACCGAAATGAACATAAAGCCTTCACCACTACTACCAACACTTTCCCAAAGGCTTGGGTCATCCCAAGCATCGGCTCCAAGAACTGGTATATCTAAACCAAATTCTCTGTATTGCCCTATTCCAGGAATTGAAGCATCAGCAAAGCCAGCCCAGTAAATAGCTTGGGCATTAGATGATTTAATTTTTGTAAGTTGAGTTCTCAAATCTCTTGATGATTTCTCAAAGGATTCTATAGTAGAAATTGTTCCACCTAATTTTTCAAATTCCTGAGAGAAAGTACCTTTTAATCCGGTACCCCAGTCATCATTAGTGTAAAGAATAGCTACCTGATCAAAATCCATTTCCTCTTTCAAATAATTAGCCGCTTTTATTCCTTGGAAAGAATCTGAAGGATAAACCCTAAATATATAATCACCAGCATCAGATAAAGCTGGAGCTGAGGAACAATAAGAAATAGTAGGAACTCCGGCTTCTTCAGCAATAGGAGCAAAAGCTGAAGTTTCAGCCGAACATAAACCTCCTATAATACCATGGACGTTATCTATATTTATAAGCTTATTAACTGCATCTACTGCGTAGTTTCCGGTACATCTACCATCCTCATAAATAACTTCCACTGGATTACCATTAATACCACCTTCGGCGTTTATTTCTTCAATAGCCAGAGAAACAGCTGCTCTTGCTGACTCACCTAAAGTAGAGGCATCTCCCGTAAGAGGTCCTACAAAACCAAGTTTAATAGGCTCTCCCGTAACTGGAGCTTGATTATTGTCTGTTATTAGATAAATACCTAAAACTACGACTATTACTACAATCACCCAAGTTAATGTTTTGTTCATGATTTATTAACGAATGGTAACTGGTTTTCCATCTTGAATCATACGAACAACAGCTTCTGAAATAACTATGCCGTCTTCATTTATATATAAGTCACCTAAAGCTCCACTAAAATTATTTATCTTTAATAATTCTTCTATAATCTGATCCGATGTAGGTTTAGTTGATTGTCTAATGTTCTCTGAAGCAGAAACAATTAGGTTAAAAGCATCATATCCGTTAGCAGCTCCAGGAGTTGGGCTAGTTCCAGCTCTTAACTCAAATTCATTTGCAAATGAATCGCTAGGATCAGCACCATTTACATACCATTCCCCCTCAAAGAGGTCTTTTTGTTCGGTAAACTCAAAGGACTCAATTGATGTAAGAGGTGTCTCGATACCAATCTCCTTTATTTGTCTTGCTAATATTTCAACCTCAGGAGAAAATGCTAACAATAGATATATCTCAGCACCACCATCTCTAGCCTTACTAATTATGCTTCTAAAATCTGTTTCACCAAAGTTAAATGCTTGTTTTGTGACTACTTCAATTCCTGTTCCTTCTAATTTCTCTTCTAAATCATTAGTAACAGCAGCTACTCCTTGTTGGTTAACTTCAAAAATACCTAACTTAGTTATATCTCTTCTCTTAAGCTCTTCAATAAACACCTTATTTTCTTCAGATGGAGGAGTCCAGTGAATAAAATTATAAAAGCCATTTGCTATATTCGCATCAGAAGCAATACCAATATGTAGAACTTGATTCTCATTTGCTATAGGAGAAATAACATTACCACTACCCGAGGTTGTACTTATTAAGACGTCAACATTATCTATATTTACCAACTTATTTGCTGCTGTTGCTGTTTCAGATGGTCTTAGCTGATCATCTTCAAAAATTACTTCATAACTATAACGAGTA
>JBBDIH010000196.1:0-3481 GCA_040880505.1 Minisyncoccota bacterium | reverse complement strand
TTTATAGCAGAGGTGCCTGAACTACCAGGTTGCAGCGCACATGGCGAGTCTCGTGAAGCCGCTTTAAAAAATGTAGACCAAGCTATCCGGTTATGGATTGAAACAGCAGAAGAATTTGGAGATACAATTCCTCGGCCAAAGGGGCGAAAACTTGTATATGCATGACTTCAGTAGTGAATCGGAAACCGTCAAGATCAATGATAACAACACCGTAAATAAGGTAAAAACAATTCAATCGAGTAATTGAAAGCAACCATCAAAAAATATAACCTGAAAGATGATAATCAGCAGCGGGATACGCTTGATTATTGGAAAAAACAGAGTATTGAGCATAAGTTGAATGTGCTTGAGTCACTCCGTGACGATGCCATAAAAATGGGGCTTTACCCGGATTTCAATGAAAAAGAGCCAAGACTTCAAAGAGTTTATAAAATTACTTCAAACTCATAAGGTAAAATATCTGATAGTCGGTGGCTACGCTTATGCCATTCATGCAGAGCCACGATTTACATGACATCGACAAGCTTCAATAATTTAAAACTGAAATCGATAACTGACTCCTCCGGCGAATTGATCCATATTGTAGAGTCCACCCAGAAACTGAATACGATCCATAAGTAAAATTTTCACAGCCGTATTGAATTGAAAAGAGTCATACTCTAAAATCAACTGAACCCATTCAAACTGTTCATGTTCCAGCGACAGCCCCCCAAACAAACCTCTATACTCTTTACTTCTCTGCGAACGGATATCAAACGCATAACCGGAATGAATGCCGTATTTTAAACTTCCCATTTCCAGATTTTTGGAAGCAACCAGATAATTGGCAGTAAAATGGTTATTATCGGTTAAGCCTACTGAACCCCCCGGATCATGGAGGCCAAAGACCACTGCCGGCAGCCTATCATTTTCCCTGAACAGCAGAAATCTGGCCGCTACCATGCGGTCCATAAACAAATTAATGTGAGGTCCACGCTCTAACCCCATTTCATAGGAGTATCGAAACATCAGTTCAATCCTGGGAAGAAAAGCAACGGTAGCAGAGTTGGCAGAATATTTTATATGGCCAAATTCTCTAGAGCCATATACAGAGTACTTTTCAGGAACCACGTGATGACTCAACCGCACACTGCGATCCGGCATCATCTCTGCAGTAGGGATCTGAAAGAGTCCGGTAACACCGGATAAGGCTTGTGCCTCTGCATTTGAACTTTGCAGGAAAAGAAAAACAAATGATGTAATAAACAGCAGAAATGTAATCTTGTAATACATAGGCCAGTTCAACTCTTCACAGATCAAACTATTTTTAAGACAGTGAATAGGAGAAGATAATCAACTGCAAACACCTATTCAGCAACCTCAACGTCTGTACTGATAAATTCTGTCTTTTTTATTTCACTGCCTGAGCTAAATGAGCCGTTATAAACACCATTTTTGTTTGAGTTCAATACTAAATACCCATTTCCATTCTTATATAATTCTCTTTGAGGGCTCAACGTTAGTGAACGCAAGTAGCTTATGACATTACGTTTCAGCCGGACGGTAGGCAGTGCTATTAAACAGAGCAGAATCACTGAAAAGAAAAGTGCATTTATTGAAAGGTAAGGTGACATCAAAAGAACAAAACCGACAATGAAAAGATTGATTAATACCAGTGAAGAGGTTGTTTGTGTGTGTGAAAGGCCCATCTCCAAAAAGTTATGATGGATGTGATTTGCATCTGCATGAAAAGGAGATTTACCTGAAAAAATACGTATGAATGACACTCTCGCCGTATCATAAACGGGCAATATCAGAATAGACATCAATACAACAGCCATCGAACTTTGCCATCCTGCAATGGTGACGCCTGTGATTCCGGAATTTAGAAAATGGACCGAGAGAAATGCCAGATAGAAACCTGAAAAAAGTGCTCCTGTGTCTCCCATAAAAACTTTTGCGGGTGACCAGTTGAACCACAAAAAGGATCCATAACAACCGGCAAGAATTGCAGAAAAAACAAAAAGAGCTTCGTTTCCGGTGATATAGAACCAATAACCAAAGAAAATGGAAGCCACCACGGTAACTGAAGCTGCCAGGCCGTCTATACCATCAATTAAATTTATCGCATTAATCAAGCCAATAAACAGAAAATAGGTGAGAGCAATAGACACAGCATACGGAAGTTCATAAATACCAAACAGCCCGCCCAAACTTTGAATGTGCAGTCCCATTCCCAAAATCACAATTGAAGACACCACCAATTCACCGAGGAATTTTTTATGCGTTGCGATAATCAGAAGATCATCCTTCAGCCCAACCGCCATCAGTATGATGGTAGCAGCCATCAATAGTTCATAACCGGTAAGATTTTTGGAAGCAGGATGTATTGAAAAGGCAATGATAAAAGTCATGATGATAACCAATCCACCGATGTTTGGTATATACTCATCATGGATCTTTCTCTCATTCTTGTAATCATCGAAGAGTTTCTTGAGATTGGCAATCTCAATAACCTTGGGCACACCGTATATAATTAGAATCAGACTGATTGAAAGTGAAACAAACAGCCAAACTAACAGATTAACGTCCATATAATTGGTCACTCGTTTTTCCCCATTATAAACTATTATAGTCTATAATGTAGTCCTGCTTAAAAAATAGGACTTTATGTTAGCGTCAAGCTAACAGTATTTTATCAATTTCAGATCTCAGTAAAGCAAAAATATTATCGTAAAATTGAGTAAATCCTATTTATGACAAATCTATAAAAATTAGATTCAAATAACACATCGATTTTCTGATCTTGGTTCACACACAATAAGTTATAACTATTAAATAGCTTGGAATCAATAACTTATTCAAATAATTAAATTTTCTTAATATTAATACAATATATATTAAGATAGATTAATGCTTTGAAGAAGTAATGTCCTCAATAGGGACAGCATCTCATTAGCCAGTAATTTTCGGTCAAAATCATACGTCAGGATTTTTGCATTTAAATGTAATGATTGATAGAGGTATTTTTATCATTGGATTTTGGCTATTCGCTCATAGCTTTAGCCAATCGCTAACTGCTGGTCACCAAAAACTAACCGCCAAGCGCCCTATAGTCTCCCTGCCAACAATCTATAAAAAAACTTAACAAGCACCCGCTGCCTGTAAATTCTTGAAGGCTGTTTCAATAATCGGTATGTACCAGCCGGAAATGAATGTCCGTTCCTTTCTTCTGTACCTCTTTGATGGCGTCGATAATGGGGGCAATCTTCATGAAATTGGGCCGTGCTCCGGCAATGAGGTCTATGTACATAATTTATTGCTGTTTTATTTAAATATAGTAGTGAAGAGATTTCTCCTAATGAATGTCCAATATTTTTTTACAAGTTGTAAACTGATAAATTTCTAACATTTTTCGAAGTTTTTTTTCTGTAGATTGCAAGCCAACATACGATTTAAATTTTCTATTTACTTCTTGTAAATCTTCACCAGTTATACCTTT
>JBBDIH010000195.1:0-3524 GCA_040880505.1 Minisyncoccota bacterium | reverse complement strand
CGCCCTTGTTTGACGAGATCAATGTTCAGCTTCCTAATGGTAAGCGGTTAAATATCAGTGCTCCCGGAAACAGTCAGGAAAATATGTATGTGAAGGATATTTCACTGCGGGGAGAAGAGGTAGCGGTGAACTACATCACACACAGCGATTTGCTTAAGGGGGGCGACCTGGTGTTTAAGATGCAGGGGAGTCCGGATAAAAAACGTGGTACGGATGAAAAGGCTTATCCTTTTTCTATGTCGGCTAAAAAATGATTGTAATTTTATAAGTGCTATGTAAACCAATTTGCCGAACCGCTTATGGGGCATGCTTAATTTTTATGAAGCAAAATGAAATTTGTAATGCTGCTATGTGTTTAATCCGTTACCAATGCAATAATCCAGGTATTGAGGTAGCTTATTTATCAGGTAAAACGGAAGGTTGATCAGTTTATATTTTTTCCCTGAAATTGTTCTCGCATTTTCAATCGAAAATTTACCGGAATAGACGCGTACTGCAAAATCATGAGGCGATCTGTCAACGAATTGATGTAGTGATCTTAATTTCCCTGCCTTTCCTGATTTTACTTCAATTGGAATGACTTTATTTTTATATTGCCAGACGAAGTCAACTTCGGCTTCTGCATCTTTATTTTCCCTGGTCCAGTAATTCAGTTTAAACAAAACTGAATCTGTCAGATTTAATAGTTCCTGACCGGTTATATGCTCAGCTATACGGCCTTTAAATGAATCATTCAAATCATTTGCTTCTATCAAACCTCCCTGAATTCCTGAAAAATAATTTACCAGCCCTGTATCAACTACCTGCAATTTTGGAGACCTTCGGTAATTTATTTTTAAGGGGAGGTCAGTGTTTGTTGCCGGATATACCAATTGGATTAAGAAGCTTCGCTCCAACATTTTAAAAGCTTCATTCATCTCTCTGCTTTTATAGGATGAATTGCCAAATCCCTGGAATTTTATTCGTGAAGAGGCTTCAATAAATGAATGTTTTAAAATATGTCTCATTACATTTACCATTGTTAAGTTTGGAGCATATTTTTCAACATCATCCATGTATGACACGTGTAAACTTTCATAAATCCTGTTCAAACCTAAAATTGATTTTGTCTCACGCCAGGCATTGATTATTTCAGGCATGCCTCCGATAATTGTATAATTGTTAAACTGCTGCATCAGATATTCATGTGCATATTCCGGAAATGGTAAAGTATCTAGTAATTCAAGACTTTTTAACTCCTCCGTCGCCCCAAGAAATTCCTTGAAAGAACAGGGCCTGACTTGTTGGTATTCGACCCGGCCCACCGGAAAACTAATGTTACGCGCAAAAATGGTTTCCAGGAGTGATCCGGCTGCAATTACATGAATCTCATTCTTTTCTTCGTAAAAATACCGAAGCATTGAAATTGCCCGTGGTGAATTTTGGATTTCATCTATGAAAAACAAAACACTACCATTAATATTTTTTATTTGTTTGTGCAGGCAAATAATCTCAAATAATCGATGGATATCCAGCTCATTCGCAAAAAGTGCTCTGTCTTCCTTCTTATCAAGATTTAAATGTATGAAATGTTTATAGTCTGCGGCGAATATTTTTACAAGACTGGTTTTTCCCACTTGTCTTGCACCTCTGATTATAAGCGGTTTTCGTCCAGGTCTGGCAGCCCATTTTTTCAGGTCGTCTATAATACTTCTTTCAAACATATATTGTGAAGAATATTTTCGGTAAAAGTAAGAAAATAAATGACAAAATGTATAAAAGAGGGGGATAATAAACAATTAAAAAGTATAAAAGAGGGGCATAAATGATTATGATTATGTATAAAAGAGGGGGATAAAATTCTTTATTATCGAAAATTATAATTTGAGTTTTGTGAAATAGCCATTATCACGAATTGCCTGAAAGCTTTAAGCATACTATAAAATGTTCGATATAGCATAAAGTGGAACAACCCTAATCCGGTCGTAAACTGAAAAATTTTCCAACGACAATCTGATACCCCAAGGGACTTTTTTTTCTTCTAAAAACCGGTACATACTCTGCATTTTACCAGTACTTCCCGATTTTATTTCAACAGGAATAACTTTGCCCTCCTTTTCAATTATATAATCCACTTCAGCGCTGCTTCCCCTTTTCTCGCGGTGCCAGTAATACAATTGCTGTTTCTCATGTACATTTGCATACTTTATCATTTCCAGGCCAGCGAAAGCTTCTGCAACATTCCCTTTATTCAGCATATCAATATTGTTTGCAACGAGCAATTCAGAAAGTCTTAATCCTGAAAGTTGTTGAAATATACCAATATCGTGCAGCAGTGCCTTAAATTTTTTATAATTAACCCCGGCTCCCAAAGGAACACCCTCTCCGGATGAGTGATAAACCTTGTAAATAATACCAGCCATTTCAAGAAGGTCGAGAGCTACTTTAGCCTGTGCCGGGTTTGATAGCGGACCAGCCTGGGAATAGATGTATTTTCCGCCTAGTTGTTTTATCACAGATTCCATTACCTCGCGTAGACGAAGAACTGGAATCCGACTTTTATATTTAGCAAAGTCGTCGTAGTATGAAATCGTTACATCTGATAAGATATTCTGGACCGAATTAATATCGGTGCTGTTGCTGACATATGTTTTAACTGCCTCTGGCATTCCGCCTATTATTAAAAATTTCCTGAGAAGATCTTTCAATTTTTCATGAAATGCCGGATTTAGCGGAAGCATTTCGGAAGCATTTTTCTTCAAATCCAGGAGGGAATCCTCGTTATTAGCCCAAAGAAACTCGTCGAAAGACATCGGATACATGTATAAAGAGCGGATGCGGCCAACTCCCCAGGATGTTAAATCTTCCAGTGCAAATTCAAGCAGAGAACCGGCTGCAATGACATGTAATCCTGGTTTCGACTCATAAAAAAAACGTAGAGATTGTATTGCCCCCGGGCAACTTTGAACTTCATCAAAAAACAGCAGGGTTTTTCCTTCAACAACCGGAATATTGTAATATGCCGACAGGTTCGTACATATTCTTACCGGATCAAAATTCTGTTCAAAAAAATATTTGACATCACTGTTCTTTTCAAAATTAACTTCCAGATAATATGTAAAATCTTTTCCCAGTTCCCTTACAATAAATGTTTTCCCAACCTGTCTTGCTCCCCGTAAAAGAAGAACTTTTCTGTTTTTTTCTTTTTTCCATTCCTGTAATCTACTTGAAATAGCTCTTCTCATTTCATTAATTATATAATAATCAAGGCGAATATAAGAATAAAACGTTAAATAATCAATCCGAATATGAACTAAAAACATTAAAAAGTCAGGGCGAGAAAAATAATCCTCCAATAAAATACGAGAGAATACGTTAAGTTAATATGAGATTAATAAAACCCTTAACTCTTATATGCCTGTTAATTTTGATCTCATGTGGGGATCCTGGATATTGACAGACACATAATGCAGAGATACTCAAGCTTAGTTAATTTCCGTTAAATTGCCCGAATTATCGGGATGTTTGTAAAGTTATTTCCCTCA
>JBBDIH010000194.1:0-3572 GCA_040880505.1 Minisyncoccota bacterium | reverse complement strand
GAATTGGTCCAAAGATGATGATGGATTTTTTGATTCAAAACAAAAATCTATGTTGGAAAATCTTTGCAATGAATTTGATGTGCCCTTTGAACTGATGTCTAAACTGCTTGAGGCAGAAAAGCAATCGATGGGGATGGCTCGTCGCGCCAAAGTCCATAAACGAATTGAATCTGTATTAGGTGAAGAATGGCGTAGTGAAGAAGAAATTCTCGAAGAAAGTGCCAATAATAAATCAGAAGCTGCACAGTAGATGAAACTCAAAAAACTATCCATAGAAAATTTTGGCGTTTATCATGGCAAACATGAGTTTGATCTTCAAGTGTATCCTAAAAATGGATCCCAAAAACAGAATCTGATTACTATAAAAGGGCCTAATGGCTCAGGTAAAACAACCTTCTTCCGCACAATATCTCTTGCTCTTTTTGGCCGCTTAGCACTTGGTACAAAAATTAGTAATAAAGAGTATCAAGAATTTATTGAAGCCAGGTTTCATAAAAGCAGAAATCAAGATCAAACCAATCGATCAAATAACGCATCTGTAGAATTAACTTTTCACTATGTACAGTCCGGGAAAAAGAAAGAAATTCAATTAACAAGAAATTGGTCAACTAGCTCTGATTCATTTGAAACACTCGAAATTCTTATTGACGGTGAACCTCCAAAAGTGCAAGTTGTTGATTACCAATCTTGGCTCAATGATCTGTTCCCTGCCGGCCTACTTCATGTACTCTGCTTCGATGCCGAAGATATGAATTCTTTAGTGCGTTCTAAGAATGATGAAGAGCTGAAGAAAGTAGTCAAGCGATTGTTAGGCTTGCACCTCGTTGAAAGGTTGGATGATGATTTATCCTATTATTTAAGAAATAAGGGTGGTGGTGATAAATATAATTCGCTAAAAGATGAAGTGGTTACCCAGCAAAGCCACATCGATTTGATTTTTGAAGAACTTCAAGGAAAAAGATCTCAACAGAATGATTTAGAAATTCAGGAAAAAGAACTGATTGCAAAACAGTCGCAATTCGAGCGAGATTTATCCTCACAAGGTGGTGACTACGCCGCAAGAAGACCTCTTATAAAAGATCGAATCAATCAGTTAGATAAAGAAATAGAGGGTCTGGAGTCAAAACTAAGAGACTTATCCGCTGGACTTTTGCCCTTTACTTTTGCTCCAATCCTCTCTCAAAAATTGAATAAGCGCTTAAAGAGTGAACTTGACTCCCACCGAAAAAAAATTGCTTCGGAATATTTAGAAAAGAAAGTAGTTGAGATTTCAAAACAGTTGAAGAAATCTAAGATCTGGGAAAAAAACTCTATTGACACATCACTTTCAAAAGAAATCATCAACGAGATTAACCAGTATCTTAAGAACAATGATAACGATGATGTATCTAAAGTTTTGCTGCATGAGCTTTCAGAAAATGATGCACTAAAAGTACAACAATGGATCCGTGAAGCTTCCGAAAGTGTTCCAAATCTGGCTTTGCATATATCAAAAGACCTTCGAAAGAAGAAGGAGGAAAGAGCGGAGCATCAAGAATATTTGAATCGGGCACCAAATGATGATCAACTTGAACCTATCTTTGATAAAATTAGAATGGTTGAAGATAAACTCGCTAGTGTACGAAAAGAAATCAAAGTATTGACCGAAGAAATAGGAAGTATTCAGTTCAAATATGACCAGGCTGTTCGAGAGCAAGAAATTGTTGCTTCAAAACTCAGAGATCTTGAAAAAGAGACAAGAAAGTTTTCCATGGCACAGAGATCTAAAATGGTTTTAGATGCTTACAATAAAAAACTTACTCAAACACAATTGGAAGAGCTGAACCAACAATTAGTGGAATGTTTTAACCGTATCTGTGATAAGGAACAGCTTTTGTCAAAAGCAGAAATTAATCCTGACACCTTTGACATAAGCTTGATTGATAAACATGGAGAAACCGTTACCATTGATGATTTCTCAATGGGAGAAAGCCAAATTTATGGTCTTGCACTTTTATGGGCACTGCGAAACATAAGCGGGTATGATTTACCCCTGTTAATTGACACACCGGTTGCCCGATTGGATGAAGTTCACCAAACCAATTTTATCAATGAGTTTTTACCTAAGGTTAGTGACCAGGTACTTCTGTTTGCTACCAATATTGAAATGAGTAAAAGTGTTGAAAAACAGTTGCAGCCGGCCGTTTCTCAAATGTACGATTTAAAATTTCATGAAAATCATGGCTATACAAAAATCAAAGGCGAAGGTCACCGAATTTTAAGTGAAGAAAAAGAGCTCAATCCATCCTAATGGCTACACTGAATAAACTTTATATAAGTGAGGATACTGATAAGAAACTTCGAGTACTCAAAAGCCGGACCGGATTAACTCCCAATTTATTAATTCGATACGGTATGGCTTTTTCATTAGAAGAAGATGGAATGCCTGACCAATCCCTTTATGGTGATGACCAATTCCGTGAATTTAATCGATACACATTGACTGGCCCATGGGATTTATATTTTACTGCGCTCGTTAAAGAGAGAATACTGGAAGATGATCTTGATCCTGAACGAGATTTCGAACTACAGTTTAAAGCCCACATTGCAAGAGGTGTTCACCTAATTTATCAGCGACTCAAATCTCTTGAAGATATTGGTGATATGATTGAGCATGTGCAAAAGAGAATGAAATTGCATAGCAATTCTATGGATGCAACGATTGACGAACTGGTAGATGAGTAAAAAACCGATCTATATGGACCATCATGCCACGACTCCGGTTGACCCGCGAGTGCTGGAAGTGATGCTACCCTATTTTTCGGAAATTTTTGGTAACGCCGCTAGTACAGACCACTCATATGGGAATGAAGCTCTAAAGGCTGTTGAAAAAGCCAGACAACAGATTGCTGACGGATTAGGGGCAAAGTCAGAGGAAATCATCTTCACCAGTGGTGCCACCGAATCCAACAATTTGGCAATAAAAGGAATTGCAGAGCAGCACAAAGAGAAAGGAAACCATATCATTACTTGTGTTACGGAGCATCCGGCTGTATTGGATCCTTGCAAAAAATTGAAATCACTTGGTTATGAAGTTACCTACTTGCCAGTGGATCAATACGGGATGATTGACCTGAAAGATTTACGCAATGCTATCCATCCTGAAACCATCCTAATTTCCATTATGGCAGCCAATAATGAGATTGGTGTATTGGCACCGTTAAAAGAGATTGGAGAGATTGCGCGAGAACATGGCGTATTCTTTCACACAGATGCGACCCAGGCCATTGGCTATGTACCCATTGATGTGGATGAAATGAATATTGACTTGCTTTCGATGTCCTCTCATAAAGTTTATGGTCCAAAAGGTGTTGGTGCTCTTTATGCACGAAAAGTAAACCCCAGAGTTAAATTAAGTGAGCAAGTAAACGGTGGTGGTCACGAACGGGGTATGCGAAGCGGTACGTTAAACGTGACAGGAATTGTGGGTTTTGGTGAAGCCGTGAAGTTGGCTATTAAAATTATGCCGGATGAAGTTGTACGTCTAAAGGAATTACGAAACCAGCTTTTTGAAGGATTAAAAAAAGAGATTG
>JBBDIH010000193.1:0-3653 GCA_040880505.1 Minisyncoccota bacterium | reverse complement strand
GTTGCTTCAATTTCTCCATAACCGGATGAAAACCATAACACCAGCCGCATAGCGGATCGTAAACGTAAATAAGTGTGGGCTTACTCATTATTTATTAATCGATGGGGTGGTTAATTCCAGTCACATCATCTACATCAACTACAAAGGCAATGCCATGTCCCGGTTCGTTGAGTTCAGTAGCGTTTACTATTGCTTCCAAAACTTTTTCTGTTTTATCTACTGGAACAAGGGTAAGAACAATATCTTTTTCCGGTTCGATAGTGAATGACAACAGTTTGGCTTTTTCGTGAATACCGGACCCACGCCCTGAAATGATTGTACCTCCTTCTGCCCCGGCTTCCCGGGAAGAGTCAATTACAATACCGCATTGTCCACGATTAACAATCGTAATAATTAGTTGAAAGTGAATATCCTCTGGCTTTTCCATAACGTTTATGATTTTGTGTTGGAAAAATTATTAGAATTAAGTTTGTGAGCAATTCCACAAATGTTTTTGCTGTTGACTACAAAAGCGATACCTGTTCCAGGCCGGTCGAGACGTGCAGCTGCACGCACTTTAGAAATGACTTTATCTACCAAATTGGTTGGAGTTAAGCAAAGAACAATATCTTTTTTCTCTTCTACTTCTACTCCAAATATGGAGCCGGCATTGTGCGTACCGGTTCCTCTCGCTGGAAATGCGGTAGCACCTTCTAAGCCGGCTTTTTTGCAGGCTTTAATAACCCTTCTGGAAAGATTTTTATTAACTATGATAACGATAAGTTTAAAATTGTTGCCTACGAGTTTAACCATCTGATTGTGATTCGTTATATTTAAACAGTAGTCCCAGTGTAAGTACAGAAAGTATTGGCGCAAGTGCTACCAATGAAATCATTCCAAAACCATCAATAAGCGGGTTGCGGCCTTCAAGTGTATCTGAAAAACCAAGTGCAATAGCTAAAATAAAAGTTACAGTCATAGGGCCTGTTGCTACACCACCGGCATCAAAAGCGATAGAAGTAAATGTTTCGTTTGAAAAAAGAGCCATGGAAAGTGCAAGGAAATATCCCGGGACAATAAAGTACCATAACGGTATTCCATATATAATACGTGTCATCGCTAAAGCAATTGAAATTGCTACACCAATTGAAAGCGTATAGAGTAATAATTTAGCCGGAATATATCCGCTGGTCACTTTTTCAACTTCTACATTCAATACTCTAACGGCAGGTTCTGCAAATGTTGCCACAAAACCCAGCAGAAAACCAACCGGAATTAAAATCCATTGATGGGTCCAGCTTCCTACTATATCTCCAATTTCTCTTCCAACCGGCAAAAACCCTACATGAACGCCTTGCAGAAATAAAGAAAGGCCGATAAAAGTCAACAATACTCCAACAATAATGTTTTTTACTTTTTTAAAGGGTAGCTTGAGTATGAAGACCTGAAAAAAAAGGAAAAACAACAATAGAGGAACCAGTGCCATTGACACCTCGAATAGTACATCGCTAAAACCGTAAAAAATCTTTACATCCATAATCAATGATTAACCATATACAATTCCCAAAATCAAAACGGCAATAATCGGGCCGATGGAAGCCAATGCAACAAGACCAAACCCGTCAGATGATTTACCATCACTTCGTAATACCGATGCAATACCAACTCCAAAGGCTAAGATAAAAGGTACTGCCATTGGCCCGGTCGTTACTCCTCCTGAATCAAAAGAGATAGGCACAAATTGTTCAGAAACCCAGCCTGAAAATGCCAATGCAAAAACAATAGTATAGCCACCAAATAGAAGCCATTTAATCGAAATATTAAAAATAATTCTGGCCATCGACAGAGACACAAAGATACCAAGTCCCAACGCTACCGGTATAATAAGTGTCCATTTTCCAATTTCACCTCCTGAAACCTGATCGACATAACCGGCGAGTACATGTACGTCAGGTTCTGCTACGGTTACAGCAAATCCCAAAACAAAACTGAAAAGTAGTATCATCCATAATTTTCCAGTCTTTGGAAGAGATGAGCCAATTAATTCACCAACAGGTAATAGTCCAATATGTACTCCCATCAAAAAAAGTGTAAATCCAACAGATATAAATATAACACCGATTAAAAATTGAATAACG
This sequence comes from Minisyncoccota bacterium, assembly GCA_040880505.1. GTDB lineage: Bacteria > Patescibacteriota > Minisyncoccia > UBA6257 > GWB1-50-10 > JBBDIH01. The sequence goes on along the minus strand of JBBDIH010000193.1, from coordinate 1,536 downwards.
GATGAAAATGGAAGCCATATCAACGTGTATTGCAATATTAATACTAAAATAGTAATAGGTAAAATTGCATATACAACTTCCCAAATGGTATCTTTAACGGATTGCATTAACTTTTAGAACTTAAATAATCTATTCATGTAATCTAATGGTAAGCAAAATTACAAATTTGGGTTCTTAACTTCTAAACTAATCGGTTTATCATGGTTTGTTGACTGTAAACATAATTCGGCTAACTGTTCCCCGGCTTGCTTGATAGGAATTGAAACAGAATTTGCTCCGGCATTTTGTAAAGCTTCACTTTCATCATCCCGCATGGTAATAACATAAAGGGGGCGATCGAATCCAATACTTCTTACCGCCTTAGTTGCATTTAATTTTACCGCACTGTTACCCATAGCCATAATAATTGCTTTAATGTTGCCAAGATCAATTGATTTCCAAAGGTCAGTGTCTTGAATATCACCATAAACAACCCTTCGCCCGGATTCAAGGTTATGTTCAATGCGATCCGGATCGATATCCATTCCAACTACATTTTTTTTATGTTCACTTAACTTATCATATGCTGCCCGTCCTGCACTTCCCATTCCAATAATCAAATATTCTGCTTTCCCAAGAGATATAAATTCACGTTCTCTGTGCTCAACATCTCTTTCAAATTTATGTAGAAATGACTCATATTTACTCCAGATATAATCTTCCCATCTCACTAATGGTGCATTAGCTACAAAAGATAGTGCGGTGAGAAGTCCCAGAACCAGTATCGTTGATTCTGGTAGAAATCCATTGGATATGGCTACGGTGCCTGCAATTAATGTGAACTCACTGTAAGCTGAAAGTGAAATAGTAGTAAGGTATCCCGTTCGTGCTTTTAATTTAAAAGCCATAAATAGTCCATAAAACAGAAAGGCTTTAATTGGTAATAACAAAAGAAGTACGCCAATAAAATAGAGGCTATCCATCGAGGGAAGTCCTGTTAAACCAATTTCGAGAAAGAAACCAACAAGGAAAGCTTCTTTTATACTCCAAAGCTTTTTCCCCAATTCTTCACCTTTTTCATCAGATGCCAAAAGCATTCCGGCAATAATTGCACCTAATTCTTCACTCAGATTGAAAAAATCAAAAAGTGTCGCTCCACCGATTGCTAATGATAATGCAAGCAACATAATGAGCTCGTCTTTATCAATAAGTCGGATTAAGATTGAGAGTACAGGCCTGAGTAGCGGTAGCCCTAATAATGTTAAGCTCCAAAAATCAGGAATACCACCCCCTGTATAAGCAATCAATGCAATGGCAACCAAGTCTTGTAAAATTAATATGCCAATTGCTATTCTGCCATAATATGCGCCTATTTCGTTTCTGGCTTCAAGGTTTTTGGCTTCTAAAACTGTACTTGAAAAACCAAGTACAATTCCGATTATAATGGATTCCTGAAGTTCATATCCAAAATATAGGCTAACTGGAATGAATATTAAGGAAGATATGGTGAGGTGAATTAACCCAACTCCAATAACTTCTGTTCTAAGAATGTTTTTT
>JBBDIH010000192.1:0-106549 GCA_040880505.1 Minisyncoccota bacterium | reverse complement strand
TGAACATGTTTCCTTCACATATGCTATCTGCATCACAACTTTCAGCAGCTCCTCCTAAGTCATCCGCATCAATACCATTAATGGTGCTTACCTCTATGTTATTTACCCCTACTATATCATTAGAATTCATATCAAGATTTTTATAAACATCTAATTTATCTCTATTGAAAACAGCAATTGTATCTCCTGTATGAGCAAACTCCCAGTAATTACCACCTACTCTACTATTAAAGACAAGGTTGGCAGACTCATCATTAGTATTATTTTCTCTCCTTAGGTCAAATCCTCTATGAACAGCAAAATCTAATAATATTTCATTAGCAGAAAGATTATTATTTAACTTAATTTCACCATTAAAAGAAAAACCATTACTTGTAGTCATAAGAGGATGTGTTCCAAATCCGATTATATGACCATTATTTAAACCAATAATTTTTCTCCCAGATCCAGTGAAATTTAGACCTCTTACGTCACCACTCCCATCAAGCACTGTTGAGGGTATTGGTGTTGCTGTGTTTCCTTCTGGAAAGGATGTTGTTGGTCCTTCGTATGTTTGGGCTGATACAAAGTTAAAGACCATGAACCCTGCTGTTATTGTTAATATTATTGAAAGATAAAAAAGAGGGTTTTTTGAAATGTTTTTCATATTAGATTTATTATAGTAAAAAAAGAGACGTGTTGTCTACTATTAAATAAAAAGTCCCGGTTTTTAATCGGGACTAAATTTAAAGTTAAAATTAATTTATTTTTTCTCCATTAGAAGAATAAATAAATAAGTTTTTAGAGAACATGTCAGAGATAAAAACAAAATCCAATTCACTCATAAACTGCAAGTTTATTGGAATAGTATCTCCAATACCTACTCTCCAAACCTCTCCAGATGAAGAAATTTTTGTCAGATACTGATGACTATTTCTGATAATTGATAAATATACATTACCAACATCATCAACTGTTGATACGTATCTAACATCATCATAAATATCACCAAAATTGATGACTGTTCCTTCTGATTTAGATTCATCATTAACAAAAATCACTGGTTTATCATCTTTTAAACCAACAATATATTGTTTATCAGTGCCTTTTAAGGCAGAGACTGATCTTATCTCATCAGGAAAATTGTCAATATTATCAGGATTTAAAAGTCCTAATAAATCGAGGTTACCATCAAGCTTAGCGATCGTATCATGATTTTGATGCTTCGTTTTTACGTATAAATCAGATCCATTACTAGTAAGAGAACTTGCTCCAGAACCTGCAAAATTAAATTCTGCTAGTTTTGCGCCGTTTCTATCTAGTTTTACCAGAGTTACACCATTGATGACATAAAGATAATCATCAATTAAAATAACTTTTGATAATTTCTCTATACCTTCAATATAAGAAATAGGGTTGGTAATCACTTCTCTGGACTGGAGATTCATTCTATTGAATTGAACCTTTTTATCTTTCTCGGTAAAGAAATAAAGCTCATTTAAAGCCTCATTTAAAGATGGGGTTGGTAATCTATCTCTAAAATCACCATCCGTTCTACCGGGAAGTTCCTCAATCCATTCAAGCTTTCCTTCGTGATTATACTTAGCAATATAGAAGCCTATAAAGTTACTTTCTTTCCAGAATATTCCGCTGAAATAAACAGCGTCTTGTCCAGAAACAGCACCAGCGACTTCATTACTACTCTTATAAAACACTCTCCATAATTTATTGAAGAAGCTCCATTCATACGAACCTTGCATAACATTTCCTGCAAGATCCTTTATTCCTGATACGTGAGCAAAATACTCTGAAGAAGGTTTTATCTCTGAATTATAAGCAGTTTCAATTAAAGTTAATTTAATAACTTCGTTTTCAACCACTACATCATAACTCAAATTTTCACCTTCATCGTTTTTAACCCAAACGTTATCAGAAGAAACTGAAGATGCATCTATAACTTCTGACATCTTAATTTCTATAGAATAAAGACTAGCGCCAACAAAGTTATCTTCCGGTGTAGTGGACACTACTTCAGGAGAAATATTGTCGGGATTCTGCTCTGTTTCAAAACTCCAAGAATAACTCATCTTATTACCAAGTAAATCACTGGCTTCAACTTTTACTACATAATTAGTTGAATAATCCAGATTTTCTTTTGGAATAAAACTGATTTCCTTGTTGTTGAAATTAACATCTCCGTCAACATTATTGTTTCCTAAATTGTCCTCCATAAAAATAGAGCTGTTTTGACTATCAACGTCTTCGTTAAAAGTAATAAAAGGCTCTACTCCCACAGAAATGCTAGTTGAATTATCCTGAGGAGAAAAGTTTTCTACCTCTGGCGGACTTTCATCTTTAGTTTCAGTTTCAAAACTCCAGGAATACATTTCTTCCATCTCATTTCCAGATAAATCACTGGCTTTGATGGAAACATTATAAATTGAAGAATGGTTTAATTCGTCGCTAGGAATAAAAGTAAATAGATTCCAATCAACTTCACCATTACCTTCAAATTTATTTCCTGAATCATCCTCTAAAACAAAGACTACTTCGTCACTTATTCGCTCATCAAACTCTACCTGCAAATTAATGCTTAAAGAAACTTCTTCATCATTGTTTTCAGGTATAGTATTAACGACTTCTGGCGGACTAGTGTCTTCTTCGTCATCGTCTTTTTCTTTTTGTAAAGTAGTAAATTTCCAAGAGTACATCTCTTCCATCTCGTTTCCAGACAAATCAGTTGCTTTAACTGAGGCTGTATACTTAATAGAATAATTTAATGAATCACTTAGAATTACTTCTAATGTTTTACCATTTATCTTTGTAGACACCTTAACCTCGTTAGAGGAAGTATCAATAATAGAGAAAAACGTTGACTCACTTATTTGCTCATCAAACTCAATTTCAATATCTGTTTTTATGGATACTTCATTTTCATCAGCTTGAGGATTAGTCATAACTATCTCAGGAGGAGTATTATCTGCTCCTGATTCTGTTGGAGATTCTTGACAACCAACATACATAAAAAGTACAAGCAGTACGTAAAATACAAGTTTTGCTTTCATTTCTATCACCTTTGGTTTTGTTATTATTTAAAATTCAATTTTCTGCTCTGATAATACACTTTTTTAACCAAAATGTCAATCTAATTATTGACTAAGAATAGCCTTACTGATAAAGTTAAATTAATGAATTTAGTACCAACAGTGATAGAAAAATCGGCTCGTGGAGAAAGAGCTTATGATATTTACTCTCGTTTATTAAAAGAAAGAATTGTCTTTCTAGGAGGACAAATAAATGACGCTATGGCTAACACTATAGTTGCCCAACTTTTATTCCTAGAACATGAAGATTCTAAAAAAGACATAAAACTTTACATAAATTCCCCTGGTGGATCTGTAACTGCTGGTCTTGCAATTTACGACACTATGCAACATATAAAATCTCCTGTATCTACTATATGTGTAGGCATGGCTGCATCTATGGGAGCAGTTCTTCTTACAGCTGGAGCAAAAGGTAAAAGATTTGCTCTTCCTAATGCACAGGTGATGATGCATCAAGTAATGGGAGGTGCTCAAGGACAAGCGGTAGAAATTGAAATAACAGCTAAACAAATAATGAGGGTTAGAGATAACCTAAACAAAATTATAGCCAATCACACCGGTCAAAAGCTAAAGAAAGTTAGTGAAGACACGGACAGAGATTATTATCTTGATCCTGAAGAGGCCAAGGAATACGGGGTGATTGATGAAATAATAAAAGCGGGTAAATAAGCAAAGAATAATTTTATAACCACCCCTCTAAGGGGTGGTTTTATGTTAATATTATAAAAACATGAAAAATATAATACTAAATAGAGGTGTTGATGAAATAATAATTAAAAAATCTTTAGAAAAGAACTTAAACTCAGGTAAAAAATTAAGAGTAAAGTTTGGGATTGATCCTACTTCTCCAGATATTCATCTTGGACATACTGTTGCTTTAAGAAAACTTAAGCAATTTCAAGATGCTGGTCATAAAATAGTTTTAATAATAGGAGATTTTACAGCACAAATAGGAGATCCATCCGGAAAAAACAAAACTAGACCAACTCTAACAGAAAAAGAGGTAAGGAAAAATATGAAAAATTACCTGAAACAAGCGGGTAAAGTAATTAATATAAAAAAAACCGAAGTAAGGCACAATTCTGAGTGGCTAGCCAAAGGAACAAAGGATCTTTTAGAAATTGCAAAATCAGCAACTGTAAACCAGGCATTAAGAAGGGCTGATTTCCAAAAAAGACTAAAGAAAGAAGAAAATATATCTCTACTAGAAACTCTATATCCCGTTTTTCAAGGGTACGACTCGGTAGCTATTAAAGCAGACGTAGAAATAGGAGGTACAGATCAAAAATTCAATTTACTAATGGGGAGAACCGTACAAAAACATTTTGGAATAAAAGAACAAGATATTATCACCGTACCATTAATTGAAGGAATAGACGGAGCAAAAAAAATGAGTAAGTCTTATGGAAATTATATAGGACTAGATGATGAACCCAACGACATGTTTGGTAAGATTATGTCTATACCTGATAAATTAATAGATAAATATTTTGAAAACTTAACCGAAAAAAATAGAAAAGAAAAAGATCCCTATAAAGCAAAAATAAATCTAGCAGAAAATATAGTATCAATTTATAACTCTCCTAAAAAAGCAGAAAAAGCTAAAGAGAACTGGAAAAAAGTTTTCTCTAAAGGAGAAAATCCTGAAGAAATGGAAACTATAAAATTAAGGGATAAAGAAATAAATATAATTGACCTACTCATAAAAACAGGGATAAAAAGTAAAAGTGAAGCCAAAAGACTTGTAGATCAAGGTGGAATTTCTATTGAAGATAAAAAAATAAAAAACTCACAGAAAAACTTAACAATTAAAAAGGAGAGCGTGCTTAAAGTAGGAAAAAAGAGGTTTTATAAAATTATTCCACAATAATAATTCCTACATAATCCTCTATACATCCCTCACAATTAATTTCAAAAGTTCCTGCTTTTAGGGCTTGAAAAGCAAGAAATCTCAACCCTCCAGGCGAAACTGATTGATTAAGACCAAACTCTGCAATGCTCACAGAATAATTCAAATCATTCGATCTAAGCGCTAAAACCACATCATCCCTTAAATCGATGTTTATTTGATTAGGTGAAAAAATTCCATTTCTAAACTCTAAAAGAAAATCATAAGGCACGCTGGAAGAATTATTATTTCTTTCTGTGTCTTCTTCATTATCTTCTGAAGATCCATCCGTAATAGCTTTAGGCTCTGGATCTCTAATCTCTATTCTTTCTATAATTCTTTCTATAACAGTTGTTGTTGAGGTTAACACAACTGGATTAGTAGAAGTTGATTTTTCTGGATTAAAAACTTCTGTTAATTTTTCTGCTGGTAAAAGACCAAAAACACTAAAAAAAACTATAATCATAACAACCATACCTATTATGAATATAGATATTAAAACTTTAATAACTGATTCCATTATTTTTAATTTTTCTTAATTTCTTTAATAACCCTATCCAATAATTTAATTGGATCTTTTGAGAAAATAGTTTTACCCATGCCCTTGTTTGAGTTTTCTAAAATATTTCTTATTAAATCAGCTGTTCCTCCAGTCCCTTCTAAAATTCCTAATGGTTTCTTGTCTTCAAATCCTATAGTAAACTCATTTAAAGTTCCTACTCTACCACATATATGTATAACAGCATCAGAAGATCTTATTAAAATAAGGTTTCTCCCAGAATAATTAAGGCCTGTATAAATAATCACATCGTGAAAATCTAAAGGAAGTTTAAATTTATTCACATGAGAATCCTTAGAGGGTGCTGGGGAAAAACCTATAACTGTTCCTCCCTCTTTTTTTGCACCCTTAGCAGCCCAATAAGGAATACCGCTTGTTGATGCTGTAACTAAAATAATTCCTTGTTTTGCAATTTCTCTGCCAATCATCTCTGCTTTTTCTAAAGCATCCCCTGAACAGTGTCCAGTTTCTGAAGCACCAGAAACACATATTTTAAAACCTGGCCTAAATAATGATTTTATTTCTTTCATGTTTTTATAACTCTACCACATCTCCCTCTTTAGGGATTTCTACATTTATTGCCATGTCATCTCTAAGTTTTTGAGAAAAAGGAATAGACTGATCCTCTTCTCCTTGAACAACAAAAACTTTTTTTAAAGATTTTCTAATAGGAAAAATCCAAGAAACTAGTTGTGGTTGGTCGGCATGAGCACTGTACCCACCTATAGCCTTAACTTTTGCTTTAACTGGAACGTCTTCACCTAATATCTTAACAGTAAAATCTTCACCTTTTTTCTTACCATCTAAAATTAATCTACCCAAAGAACCACTTACTTGGTAACCAACAAATAAAAGAATGCTGCTTGGATCTGGTAAATAGTTTTTCTCATGATGAATAATTCTTCCTCCCTGGGACATTCCTGATCCAGCTATTATAACTTTTGGAGGTTTTGCTTCTAAAATAGCTTTGGATTCATCAGTTAAAAGTGTTTTTTTAAGGTTTGGGAAATCAAAAAGCTTGTTTCCTTCTTCTATAAACATTTTAGTTTCATCGTTTAAGTATTGTTTATAGTTTTTATAAACATTTGTTATTTTTATAGCTAATGGACTATCTAGAAATACCGGCATTTGTGGAACCTTTTTATCATCCATTAAATCATTTATGTGAAATAAAAGAGCTTGAGTTCTTTCCATGGCAAATGAAGGTATCATAAGATTTCCTCCGGACTTAGCTGTTGCCTCTATCATGTCTTCAAGATCTTCTTTTATTTTATCTACTCTTTCATGAGTTCTATTTCCATAAGTTGATTCTACTAAAAGATAGTCTACTCCTTTAGGAAGATTCTCTCTTGGTTCTATTAGTGGTGCTGGTGAATTTCCTAAATCTCCTGAAAATACAATTCTTTTATTTTCAACTTCTACCTCAATAAAACTAGATCCCAGTATGTGTCCCGCATTATAAAATCTAATAGTAAAAGGTCCGACACTTATGTTTTCATGATAATCAGCTCCTTTCCATAAAGACATTAATGTATCTATACAACCCTCACTACAAAAAGATTTTTTTGTTTCTTCATCTTCGTCCCGTAAAAGAAGATTAACTGAGTCTTCTAATAATGGCTTGCTGAATTCTTTTGTCGGTCTAGTAGAATAAACTGTTCCGCTAAATCCTCCCGAAACAAGTTTTGGTAATCTTCCAGTATGATCAATATGAGCATGAGTTATAAAAACAGCTTCGATGGTTTTTGGGTCATAAGAAAAATCTTCAAAATTCTTTTTTTCAACAGAACTAGAACCCTGAATTAAACCACAATCTATTAATATTTTTGTGTTACCTGATTCTAATAAATAATTAGCGCCTGTTACTGAACCAGCGCCTCCATGGAAAGTTAATTTCATATTAATAATAAGTATAAATAAAAAGCCGAGATTTTAAAATCCCGGCATTAAAAAATTAAAATTTAGTTGGATAAATAAACCCCTGCTTATCTTCTACTCTTTTAATAGAATAAAGGATGAGTTTATTTTCTCTCATACCTACCACTGGTACTTCGGAAACATAAGATTGCTTACTATCCCCATAAACAGAACCTAAAGCAACAACTTGATACTTTAAATGAAGAGGATAAAAAATGCATAAAGTAATAACCTCTTCTATGCTTAATGGTTTCTTAGCTCCACGAGAAATTACGTCTTCAGCGCCTAAAGGAGATCTATCCTTTAAATTTTTACCAAAATTTACATTGTAAATCCAGTAAAAAAGATGCTGACCAACATAAAGGTTTCTGATAAAAACAGGATTTAATCTGTTTTTCCCCGAATTTCCTTTATGATCTTTTAGCAGATTCATTAAATCAGGTATAGATTTCATGTGTCTAGATATGACCGGCATAACTGGCACGTTACCTTTACCTATGGATATTTTATTGGAATTATGAAGAGCTTGGTCTCCATAATTTTTACAGTAATCTGCTACCTCAGTACATTTTAGCTTTCCTAACTCTTTTTCATAATCAGATAAAAAGTTTTTACTAGAAACTTTTTCTTCTGGAGTTAACATCTCTGGAAAAAGAGAAAGAACTTTAGCTTGTGACATGGTAATTCTCCTTTTTATTAAGGGTCTACTTATAATGTTTATTTAATCTAACTAATATGTCAATTTAAAACCCCGTATAAACGGGGTTTTAAATTAGTAAGATTTATTTTTTTAAAAACTAAAGAAGGATCCTATAAATCTACTGAAATCACTGATTGCTCTTTTTAGTCCAGGCTCTGAATCAATATCTATTTTCTCTTCTATCTCTTTTATGTTTATAGAAGATATAGAAGTTGTTATTTCTTCTAAAGAAGTATTGGTATTTACAATAGAGTTATCTTCTGAACCACAAGTAAAACTCGCTACAACCTCACAAGTGGCTTTGTATATAGATGGTCCAAAAGTTGGATTAAACCATTCAGAACAAGTTAAATTTTCAGTTTTTGTGCTCACTTCACTCTTAACAGAGCAATTTGATGGACAAGTAAACTGACTAGCTTCTTCAACTACCTCAGAAGAAGAAACAGTACAAGAAACCACCTCAGCTGCCCCACAATAAGGAGCACGAGACTCACCAGTAATTGTAACTGTGTTCAAGCCACACTCAGCAGTTTTACTTTCTTCTTGAGCAGAAACTCCTAAAAAAGGAAATCCAAGACCTAAGACCAATAAGGGTAATATTATATAATAATTTTTCATGTTTTTATTCATTCAACTTAACTTATAACAAAACATATGTTTTTTGCAACCTTTTTAATTTTTAATAGATTCAATAATTTAAATCGTCTATAATTATGTAATAAACAAAGAAAAGTTAATAGGTTGACTAATTAATCAAAATAATACATAATAAACAACATGAATTTCGAAAAATTTAATCCATTTAATAAAAAAGGAGAAGGGGGAAGCATAGAAGAGGCAAAAATAATTGAAGAGACAACTGAAAAGATTGACAAAAAAAAACATTCAAGAGCTGAGAAAAGAAGAGAGGATCTTCAAGAGTGGGAGGAAATGAGTGAAGAAGGAAGAAAAGAGGAATATGGTAAAAGATACGAACAAGCAAAAAGGTTGTATGATTTAGAAAAAACCAGACTTGAAACAGTTAAACTTGAGAGAGAGATAAATAAAAGAAGCGGATTATCTAGTAGAATCTGGGATAAGCTCCCTTGGTCTGATAAAAAACCACTTACAAAAATGGAAAAAGACTATCAAGAAAAATTTAGAGAATACCAAGAAAAAAGAGATTCCACAGTAAGTAAAAATGTTCTAGCTACTCTAAATCAAAATCTTAGATTAGAGGAGCAACGTGCTTTAGAAAAAGGAATAGATAAAACAAAATTCGAAAAAATAAAAGAAGGTTGGAAATGGTTGGGAGATCAAAACCTGGAAAAAGTTTTGAAAAAATTTGGTAAAGAACCAGAAAGTAAAATTACTAAAACAGCGGCTAGATTTATATCCGCAAGAACATTTGTAAACTTTAGTCTTATTGGTATAGGTTTTGGAACTGGTTCAGCCGCACTAGGTTTAACCGCTTTTGCCTCAAGAAGAGTTATGGGTGGTACAGCAACAGCTTTTACATCATATGATTTTATGAATCTTAGAGCTGAAGCTAAAAAAGAAGAGTCCCTTTCTTTATCTGAAGAAAAAATAAAAGAAATGAATGTTAGTGAAATAGAGAGAAAAATGGCTCAAATTGAAGCTCTACATGGAAACAACGGTAATAATTTATTAAAAAATGAAAGTTACAAAAAACTAAGAGAAAAATACGCAGAAGAAGTTAATTCTAAATCAGAATTATCTGAATCTTTAATCAAGATGGATAATGTGGCTAGATATGAGATTGATAAATTATCAAAGGAAGATAGAAAAAGAAAAATAATAGCATCCTTAATAGGACTACTTACAGCAGGGGTTTTTAGTACAGGAAAAATAATTGCTTTATTTGAAAACGCACCAGAAGAAATAGCCGAAACTTATGATTCTTCCACTGGAGAAACAGAAGAAGAATTTGTTAGCAGAAAAACAGAAGAAATCGAAAATATTTATAAAACTACTCCTCTAACAACAAATGAGATGATGGAAGACTCTCTTCAGGACGAAACAAAAGTAAATCAACAAATTGTGAACACATTAGAAAAAAGTGAATTTCCTAAAGTTCCTAAAGCATTAGAAAGTGAAGCTATAAACTTCCCTTATATAATAGGTGTTCCTGAATTTGAAGAAATAACTGAAGGAATAGAAAAAATAAAATCTATAAACACTATTAAAGATGGTAGTAATATTTGGAACACTGCTAAAGAAATGATGGTAAATGGAGACATAACAGAAAAAGAATTCTGGGAAGCCTGGGGTAATCCTGAGTCTGCAGTTGAATTCCCTAGTGGTGAAAAAATTCATATTTCAGATGCTGGTCTTTCTCATGCGGGAGATCAAGTTATATTTGTACCAGGTGAAAATGGAGAACCTGGTCATTTTGAAGTAGTAGACTTTGCAAAAGATAAATTTAATTTAGGAGATAATAGGGATTTATATCAAGCTCTAAAATCTCAAGGAAAAGAAATACCTAGATGGCTAAAAGAAGCTCTTAATATAGAAGAAATTGGAGTCACAAAATTACCAGAAACTGATATTCAATTAGGTAACTGGGATGTAAATAACTTACAAGACTTGAATATAGATGAAAAAATATTAGAGCAAACAAGCGGACCAGCAAGAGAAATTACTGGATTTATAGAAGATAAAGGTAATGGAAAATTCATAATAAAAGGGTTTGATGAATTTGAAAAAATTAAAATTGAGTTTAATTACAACCCTGATGGATCAATTGAAAATATGGACTATAAAATGAAAGGATTATCAGATAAAACACCAGAAGAAACATTCAAAATACTTAGAAGAATACAAAAAGGATTTTACAATGGAACAGAAGAATACAACTTTGTAAGAAATGAAGTATTCGAAAAAATGAAAGAACTACCATTAATAAAAAACAATGTCCTAGAGACTTTCAATGTAAGTCCAGTAGATATAGATAAAGCTGCTGAAATTATGAATAATGAAAACTTTAAAACAGTAAGCTTTGATGGGATGGATTCAGTAGAGAGACTTACTCCAGAAGAAATTGTAGAACGCATTAAAAATTGGGACGCCGTAAATCAATTAACTGAAAAGACTGCTGAACTATATGAGGAATCTATAGTTAAAAGTTATGGAGATGGAGCCTTTGAGGTTCCTGAAAACGATAGATTCAAATCAATGTTCTTAAAGTTTGAGTATGATGAGAATGGCATAGCAGAAGGCCTTACTTTTAGAGAAGACGCTGAAATTGGAGAAACTTCAAAACTTTGGATGGATGAAGTAAGAGAAGAAGTTTTTCTAACAGCAGATCCAGAAAAAATTAATTTATTTGAGCTATCACAGAAAAAGCTAGAAGCTTACCCAAGACTATTACAAACTCTTCCAAAGGAATCAACAGAATATGCTTTTGTAAGAGAAAGATTTGATAGTCTAGTCGATAAACTAAACCTTAAAAAAGTAGAATTAAATTAATAAAATGGCTAAATTACCAATTAAAACCAATATAATAAATTTATTAGAAATAGACTCTGTTTCTTTTGAGAATAAACAGGAAATTATAGAAAAATCTACAGAATTAATAGAGCAAAAATCTCTAAATAAAGTATTAGAATCTTTAGACGAGAATAATATAGATAAGTTTAAAGAATTATTAGAAAATCAAAATGAGGAAGAAATATATGATTTTCTAAAACAAGAAAACATAGATTTAATAAAAATTATAGAGGAAGAAACTAAAGAAGTTAGAAAAAGTATTTTAGAAAATCTAAAAGAACTAGAAAATTAGTTTTTTAGTAAATCTTTTATTATCTTCGATTCTTTCCAGGGAATCTTATTGTTTTTACTATAAAACCATTTTTGACTTCCCATTCCGGTTGAAACAACTATGTCCCCTTCACTAGCTAGTGAAAGAGCCTTTTTTAGGGCTTTTTTTCTATCTATTTCTTTAATAACTTTGTTATTGTCTCCATCTTTATTAATACCTTTAATAATGTCTTCTATTATTAACTCTGGATCTTCATCATAAGGATCCTCTGAGGTTAAAATAATCGTATCACAATAACTAGCAGCAATTTTACCAAACTCTGGTCTTTTCCATTTATCTCTTCCTCCTCCAGCTGAACCAAGTACACATATTAATTTTGAATCTTGAGTAAAATCTTTTGAATTTCTTAGATTTTTATAAAGTTCTTTCAAAGAATCTGGGGTATGAGCATAATCTACTACAACATTAAATGGTTTATGTTGAATATACTCCACTCTTCCCTCTACTCCATCAAAGCTTTCAAAAGCTTTTTTTATTTTTTCTATTTTTACCGATTTAGCAATACCAACTGACATAGCTGCAGACGCATTAACCAAATTAAAGTCAGCCTTTAACCAGTCTGGATCTTTTTCTTCTTTTATTTTATTAGTAATTTTTAAAACATCGTTACTACTAAAATAAATTAACTGGTAATTTTTAATACTTTTAGCAGTGCCTGCAAAATCATCAGCTTCTTTATCATCTTTATTTACAAAAAAATACTTTTTATCCTTATTAGATTTTTTTAGATACCTAAAAAAATCTAATTTAGCTTGTTTATATTTTTCATAAGAACCATGAGCTTCAATATGTTCTGGGTGAAGGTTTAAAAAAACAGCTCCATCCCAATCAATAAATTTATGCCTATGTTGAACAACTCCCTGAGAAGTTACTTCAATTAATGCATAATCACAATTTTTACTTACTGCTTTTTTTAAAAACTTCTGCATCTCCCATCTCCCAGGCATAGTATTTGGTGTTTTATTTCTAATAGAAGACATTACAGCAACTTTGTTATTGTCTTCTTCTAATACAGATTTTATTAACTCTAAAGTAGTACTTTTTCCTTTTGTTCCAGTAACTCCTATAACAAAAATATCTTTGCTTGGGTTTCTATAAAAAAGACTCCCGGAAAAAGCCCATAAAAAATGATATATAGAATAAATTATTTTCATGTATTATTGTATTATTTTGAAAGAAGCTTTAATGCTTCTTTTAATCTTTCTTCTAGTTCAACTGGTTTATCTCCTAATTTAGATAAGGCTCTTTTTATGTGTTTTTTTGGATAACCAAGACTAGCTAATGTATCTTCTAAATCAGAATCAACATCCATAACCTCTGTTATTTCACCTGCTTTGGGTAAACTTAATTTAGATTTAAGCTCTAAAATAACACGATCAGCTGTTTTCTTTCCTATTCCAGGAGTTTTTGTAAGAAAATCAGCTCTTTTTTCAACAATAGCAGCTATAATTCTTTCTGTTTTATCTGTATCTAAAACACCTAAAGCTGTTTTAGGTCCTATACCAGAAACTGATTTTAACATCTCAAAAAGCCTTAAGGTTTTTTCATCTTTAAATCCATAAAGTTCCATTTCATTTTCTCTTAAATAAAGATAGGTAAAAAATGAAATCTTCTTACCTTTTTTTATAGAAAATAAAATATTTTTATTTGTAAAAACCTTAAAGCCAAGACCTCCAGCAGATCCTGTTTCTACAACTACAAAATTTTCTCCTTTCAATTTTACTACGCCCTCAATAGTATGGATCATTATTCAGATTTATCTTTTTTTATTAATCTCCAATGAACTATATATAAAGGAGCTCCTATTATTAGAAAGGCTAAGGCTTGAGCTGCATCTCTTTGTCTATTAGATGTTCTTTGTTTTTCTTCATGCTCTGCTATTTCTTCCTTAGTTGGTTGTTTTATCTCTTCACCATCTTCTGTTACTGGAATTCTCTCTGGACTAGGATATGAATAATAAATATCAGCCTCTGTAAAAACGTAAGCTTTTA
Source organism: Minisyncoccota bacterium (assembly GCA_040880505.1). Lineage (GTDB taxonomy): Bacteria > Patescibacteriota > Minisyncoccia > UBA6257 > GWB1-50-10 > JBBDIH01. The sequence continues at coordinate 92,591 of JBBDIH010000192.1, read as the reverse complement.
GTCCTAAATTAACCAACCTAACACTTCCTATTATCAATAAAACCAAACCCACTAAAGAAAAGAGGTATAAATATATACTCCTAATTAATTGTTTTTTAGTCATGAGCACATTATATCAAGTAAAATTAAAAGGTTAAATGATAATTTTATAATTATAAGCAATTCACCCCGTTAGAGATAACATGGTTTATGTATTAAAATTAATAATCAAATAACAATGAAAAATAAAAAGGACGACTCAAGAACTAATAGATACGTACCGATAAATCGGTACTATCTCTAACGGGGTGAAGAAAAAAGGCTTAATAATAATAGGTATTATATTTTTAATAGCTTTAGCAACTTTTTTTATTCTTTTAGATAGCTACGGATTAGAAGAAATTGTTCAGGTTTTGTTAAAAGTAAAACTTTGGCATTTATGTGTGCTTCTTGGAATAACTCTTATACACTACATTGTTTTTGCTTTTAGATGGCAAAGAATACTTAGAATACAAGGCTATGAAGTCTCTATAAAAAAGCTTATTTCTTATAGAATATCTGGTTACGCTGTTTCATACTTAACTCCTGCAGCTGATTTTGGTGGTGAACCAGTAATGGCCTATTTACTATCAAAAGATAATGATAAATTATCTTTGACCGAAGCCTTTGCTTCAATTGCTTCTAATAGATCGCTGGATCTAATAACTAACTTATTTCTTATACTTATATCTTTGTTTTATATTTTTACTTTTTATGTTTTGCCAGAAAATTTAACCTTTTTATTTTATATAACTTTATTTATATCAATTGTTTTACTTATGTTCCTTTATAGAATTCTTTTTAAGAAAAAGGATCCTCTACATCGTTTATTTAAAAAAACAAAGATGTATAAACTAAAATATATTTTAGACAGAAAAGATTCCATAAAAAAATTTGATAAAATACTTAATAAATTTTTTCATGATAATCCAAAAGAGCTGGGTATAGGGATATTTTTAGCTATTATTACAAATTTAATTTTAGTTATGTCTTTTTGGTTTTTGGGTAAAGCCTTGTCTTTTGATATGAATTTCATGCACGCACTTGTGGCAAGAGGCATAGATACAATAGTTATGGGAGCAATACCGGTTCCAGCAAGTATTGGCGCTGGAGAAGCAGGAGAAAGTGCTTGGTTTGAGGTTATGGGAATAGGTGGTGTTAGTGGTTTTAGTTTTTATTTAATATTAAGAGTTAATAACTTGTTTTACTCTTTTGTGGGTTTAGGTCTTCTATTCTTTAAAGGAGTGTGGCAAGAAGTTTTAAATATAACTAAAAAAGCTTTTGAAAAAAGCAATTTTAATAAATAACTTCACAGCTAAGCCTAGCAATGCGATAATAAATACATGACTAATATATTTACTTATTTACTCTATAGAATATTTTATAGAATAGGAGATTTTCTAAATAATTGGTATATAAGAAGTAGTAGGAACTACTGGCACTGGGTAATAACCAAAATACAAAGAATAGATTATAGGCTGGCTTGGAAGATAACACTAAAAAATTTATTTAAGCCTCTTTATAAAGATTATAGCTTTGTTGGCTATGTGGTTGGTTTTTTTCTAAGAATAGGTAGGTTATTTTTTTCGTCAATTATTTATTTAATTATTCTTTCTATAGCTTCATTAATATATTTATTTTGGATATCTTTACCTATTTTAATAATTTTACAAATAATACTCTAATGTACTACTTCAAAGAGCCAAAACTAAACCTAACAGCAATAGAAGAATCTTTATTTAATTTAATTTCTTATTCTTTTTATTCTGTTCTGATAATAACCACGGGAATGATGATTATTAGCGATGTTCCTAATCTCAAGTGGTTAGGTCTCTTATTTTTGTTGTTTATAGCAGATAGAATAATTAATTTAAATAAAGGAGAAAGAACAATACTAGAAATAATTAAAAAAATAGAAAGAAAAAAAGAAGCTAATATCGCTCATTGCCTAAGTCCTAATGCTTATAAAATTTTATCTAAATCAATGAGAAAATCTTATGCATTAGATAAAAACTTTCAGATAATTCTATTAGAAAGATTAATTAAAGAGAGAGACATAAAAGAAGCCTTAAAAAGACTAGACGTCGATTATAATTCTCTATTATCAAAAATAGAAGAACACTACCTGGAAGGATCAAATAAAAATAAAGGAGCAACAATGTCAGATATTTCTAATATAGTTAATATTGCTTTTGAAACAGCGCTCAATATAGGAGAAAATTTTATAGAACCTAGAGATTTAATGGTTTCTTTGGTTAAATCACCTGAAAATGAAACCAAAAAAATATTTGAAATATTTAACATTACCCAATCAGACATAGAAGACGCTGTTATATTTGGAAAGTATAAAAAATCCTTTAATGGAATTAAAAACATGCCTTCTGTTTTAGGTGGATTTGGTCATAGTGTTATTACACCAAAAAATAGAGTAATGAATAGAGCTTGGACAGCTAGGCCAACACCTTATTTAGATAATTTCAGTATAGATTTAACTAATCTTGCAAGAAAAGAAGTTCTCGGATTCTTAATAGGTCATAAAAAAGAATTTAAAAATCTATTAAATATAATATCCAGACCATTAAAGCCGAATGCCCTTTTAGTTGGTGAGCCAGGAGCTGGTAAGTCTACTATAATATCCCATTTAGCTTTTAGGATAATAAGAGATGACGTTCCTAAAGAGCTTTTTGACAAAAGATTAGTTTCATTAGAAATTAACAAAATAATATCTGACGCTGAACCAGAAGAGATGTCTTCAAGACTTGAAAAAATAGGAGATGAAATAATGCTAGCAGACAATATAATAATTTTTATTCCAAATATTCATGATTTATTTAAATCTATAAAAGGAGATAGTAAGTCTATGAATGTCATAGACATGCTTATCCCTATACTTAAAAAATCTTCAGTCCCTATCATAGGTGAGACCTACCCAAAAGAACTTAAACAATACATAGAAAAAAGAAGTGATTTTATGGAAATGTTTCAATCTGTTGATGTAAAAGAAATAACAAAAGATGAAGCCGTAAGAGTTTTAACTTATCAAAGTTTAATATTTGAAAACCAGTTTAAATTATTTATAACACTTAGAGCTATTAAAAAATCTGTTTTCTTAGCTTATAGATATCTACACAAAAAACCTCTTCCTTCTAGTGCAGTTGAATTATTAAAACAATCTTTAGCGAAAGCTCAAAATAATAATTTAAAAACACTAGATGAAAATACTGTAATAGAAGTAGCTCAAGAATTAAGTAATATACCAATACAAAGAGCGGAAGGTGAAGAATTAGATAGATTATTAAACCTAGAAAATATAATTCATCAAAGATTAATAAATCAGGAATTAGCAGTAAAGTCTGTATCTAGGTCCTTGCGAGAATATAGAAGTGGCTTAAGTGAAGAAGGTGGACCCATAGCAACGTTTTTATTCACTGGACCAACTGGTGTAGGAAAAACTGAACTAGCTAAAATATTAACTAAAGTACAATTTGGAGATAAAAATTCTATGATTAGATTTGATATGTCTGAATATCAAGATAAAACAAGTATTTTTAGGTTTATAGGTACTCCCGATGGAGAGAAAACAGGCTCACTTACAGATGCGGTATTAGAAAAACCTTACAGTTTAATTCTTTTAGATGAATTTGAAAAAGCTCATCCAGATATATTAAATTTATTTCTTCAAGTGTTTGACGATGGAAGATTAACTGATAGCCTAGGAAGAACAGTAAGCTTCGAAAACACAATAATAATAGTAACGTCAAACGCTCACTCTACCTTAATAAAAGAAAGTATTGAGAAAAACATAGAAATGAAAGAAATAGCCGAAACAATAAAAAGCAAGTTAACAGATTACTTTAAACCTGAACTTATAAATAGATTCTCTGATATAGTAGTTTTTAGAAGTCTGAATATAGAGGAAATAGAAAAAGTTACAGTCATACTAATAAAAGAGGTGGTTAATCAATTGAAGGCTTCTCATGGCATAGATTTAGTAATAGATAGTTCTGCTATAAAAGAAATTGCGAAGCTAGGATACTCCCCTACATTTGGAGCAAGGCCACTTAAAAAAGTTATATCAGAGAAAATAAAAAGTAACCTAGCTAACAAAATACTAAAAAAACAAGTAGATAGAGGTAATGTTGTAAAAGTTTTGCATGAAGAAAATAAATTTAAATTTAAAATAATAAAATAACTATGGCAAAAGAAACTGCAGCAGGATTTATAATATACAGAGAAACCAAACAAGGAATTAAGTTTCTTTTGCTTTACCATGGAGGAAAATACTGGGGCTTCCCAAAAGGAAAACTAGAAAAAGGAGAAGATTATAGATCAGCGGCCGTAAGAGAGATAGAAGAAGAAACAGCACTAAAAAGAAGAGACTTAAGAGTTCATCCATCTTTTAAAAGGTTCGATAAATATAACTTTTCACACAAAGGTGAAAAAATATTTAAAGTTGTTACATATTTACTAGCTGAATCAAAAAAGAAAAGCATTACAATCTCCCCTAGAGAACACTCTGGTTACGCGTGGTTTTTATATAAAGACGCTAGAGATATGTTATTTTATAAAAATTTAAAAAATAATTTAAAATCAGCTTATGACACAATTCGAAATAAAAGTTCTAAAAGCAGTAGCAAAAATACGAAAAGGAGAAGTAAAAACCTACAAACAAATAGCAAAGGAAATAAAGTAGTTAATAAAATAAAAAAAGAAACCCTCTAACAGAAAAAGTTCTCGCAGACAGTTTGAGTATGGTTTCCCTTTGGGAATCAAACTGTTGAGAGCCAAGGTGTCATTTGTCGCTGGACAAATGAACATCTCTTTTTTCTGGAGAGTGGTTTCTTTTTTTTATTTTTTATTTTGAAACTTTCTCCACTACAGCCTTAAATGTTTCTGGATTATTTTCTGCTAAATCAGCTAAAATCTTTCTGTCTAATTCAATATCATTCTTTTTTAGTAAATTTATTAACTCGCTGTATTTTAAACCATTTTGTCTTGCAGCAGCATTTATTTTTATATTCCAAAGCTTTCTAAAGTCTCTCTTTTTGTTTTTTCTTCCTTTAAAAGCATTAGACCACTTCTTAATTAAAGCTTCTTTTGCTGCTCTTTTCTTTTTCTTCCTGCCCCATTTAAATCCTTTGGTTTGTTTAAGGATTTTTTCTCTTTTCTTATGTTTAGTTGTCCCTCTTTTTACTCTAGCCATTTTGTTTTTATTTATTTAATAATCCTTTTGCTGTTGACTCTTTTATGTCTAGCTCTCTTTTACCTTTTTTCCTCATTTTTTGTTTACTACTCTTCGTTGTTTTAGCATGCGCTAAACCAGTAGTTCTATGAAGAACTTTTCCTTTCTTAGTAATTTTTATTCTATCTCTTATACTTTTATTAGTTTTAGACATATTTATTCTTTAGTTACGTGAGCGGTATAACCTCTTCCACTATACTTAGGTTTACTAGCTAAATTATAATCAACTGGAATACTTTCGATAAAATCATTTAGTTTATCTAAAGCCCAACTTTTATTTGCCTTTTCCCTGCCTCTTAAGAATAGATTTATCTCTACTCTATGTCCACCTTCTAAAAATTCAGTTACTTTCTTCATTTTTACATTTAAATCATTTTCTGCCATTCTGGCTGTTATTCTTATTCTTTTCATCTCTTTAGCTTTCTGCTTTTTCTTTCTTTTCTTTTCTTCTTTTTCTTGCTGGTACCTAAATTTATCAAAATTATAGATTTTTACAACTGTAGGCTTCGCTTCAGGAGCTATCTCAATTAAGTCTAAATCCTTATCTTTTGCTAAAGAAATGGCTTCATCTAAGGTTTTTACACCTATATTCTCTCCATTTTCATCTATAACTCTAACTTTCTCTGCTCTTATTTTGTTGTTTACTTTGTATTCCTTAATTTTTTTGGTTATTTAGTCAATCTAAAGGATAAACATTAAGAGATTTGTAGTCAACCCCACTAAAGAAGAATGGCTCTAGAATAATCTTATATTCTTGACATTAAAGGAAAAGTTAAGTATTTTTTGGTATAATAGAGGTATAAAGGTCAATAAACCAAGTTCTTATTACTTTAAAAAATATGGCAGAATTAAAAGGACTTTGCATGAAATGTAGAGATGACAACAACAAACCTACCATGCAAACAATGACAAACGTCAAAGTTGAAGAGAAAAACAATCGTTTTTCTGCAAAAGGACAATGTGACAACTGTGGAGGAAACATGTTTAAGTTTCTATCTAGAGAGGATGCTGAAAAACTTAAATAAATCAATTGGAAAGAACACTAAAAACAGCCCCTTATAGGGCTGTTTTTAGTTTGCTCCTATTAAATAAAATCCTTCATGATAGAATAAAAACATTCACCCCGTTAGAGATAAAAATAATAATATATTAAAATTAAAAGAAAATATATGAAAAAAATCTCTAACGGGGTAAAGATACTTGCTGAAAACAAAAAAATTAAATTTGATTATGATATCTCAGAAAAATTTGAGGCAGGCATAGAATTAACTGGACACGAGGTAAAATCCATAAAAATGGGTAAAGCCGACTTAAAAGGATCTTATGGAATCATAAGAGGAGGAGAAATTTACATAATAGGATTAAAAATATCTAGTTTTCAACCTAAAAACGCACCAGAAGATTATGACAGTGAAAGAACCAAAAAGTTATTAATGAAGAATAAAGAGATAAACTACTTAGTAGGCAAACTAAATGAAAACTTGACTCTAGTAGCTATAAAGATGTATAGTAAAAATGGTTTGATAAAGATAGAAATGGGGCTAGGAAAAGGAAGAAAGAAGAAAGATAAAAGAGAGTATCTAAAACAGAAAGAAGCGAGAAAGGAAGTCAGAAAATTTACATAATGGGGATGAAAGGACTCGACGGAGTGATTTAGGTTTCAAAGCTTGCAAGTCGAGATGATAATACTCGTAAAATTATCAAAATATAACTGACAACAACAAAGTTGCAGTACCAGCAATGGCAGTAGCCTAGTCTGGTCTCTCGATATTAAATCGAGACGCCTGTTCTCTGATATCTCATAAGAGAAATCAGGTGTTATACATGAGGTTCGCCAGATAAATCTTGTTCCGAATTTATCAGGTTAAAAATAGGAACAAAACTTTGTCTTTCAGACTAAACTTGTAGACGGTTTTAAAACCTCCCTCTGGACCCGGATTCGATTTCCGGCATCTCCACATAATAATTAAACACGCCCCAATGGGGCGTGTTTATTTATTACAAAGATATATACCCCAACCTAACTCTTTATTTTTAATAGCATCTACCATTTTCTTATAAGAATAAATGAGACTCTTATATTTATCTTCATAATCATCCTTGTTTTCTGTCTTTTTCTTTAAAATATTGATTAATTCTTCATAGCTTTTTTGAAGATGAGGTGAAATATCCTTTAAATAGGTAATATTAAAACCTATCTCTTTTAATTTATCCTTGTAAGTTTCAAATGAAAAAGGAGTGTCAAATAATAACCTGTCATAAACATGTTTCTCTGTTTCTTTAGAAATATTTTCTTTTGGTTTCAATAAATCATCAAAAACAAAAATCCCATCATTTTTTAAAACCCTATAAATTTCTTTTAAAGCCTTATCTTTATTATGTACGTGATAGATAGTTGATTGGCTCCATACATGAGTAAATTCATTATTTTCGAATGGTAAGTTGGTTGCTGTTCCTTTTAAGAATTTTACTAATAAGGATAATTTAGACTTTTGTAATTTTTCTTTTGCATTTTTTATTCTAACACCACTAATATCAACTCCTACCACTTCACACTTAAATTCATCCGCTAATTGAATAGAACTCTCTCCATTTCCACATCCTAAATCTAAGATCTTAGAATTAGAGTCAATTCCTGCTTTTTCCACCATTAATTCTGTTAAGTTTTCCGTTGCTTCTAAATATTCTTCGTCTTCTTCTTTAAATAACCCCCAATGCAGACTTCCATTTTTGTCCCAAAAAGAACGATAAAGACTGTCTTCTTTATCGTAAAAGTTTTCTGTATCTTTTTCTGTATATTTTTTCATTAAGAAGACCTGTTATTCTTGTATTTTTTTAATAACCAAGTTCCAACTAGTGCCATCCTTGTATCTTATGCTACCTATTCTCTTGTAACCAAGTTTTTTATGAAAAGCTTCTGATAAGCGATTTTTGTAAGGCTCATTCATTATTTCACCAATTATACGCTTATAATCTTTTTTTGGCAATTTCTATAAAGCGATTATGTAACTTTTTACCAACTCCTTCAACACTTCTTTTACTAGCTATATGTTTATAATAAAGAGTTTTTTGATTTATTACCTTGTCCTTCGGCACATTTAAGTTTATTTTGTTTTCCCACTCTTTGTGACTTTTGCTCCAATCAATAAAGTTATAAGCCAACAAATAACCAGTAATATTATTATCCTCTTCGGCTACTAGCAATATACAGTCTGAATTACCTTGGAATATATTCTTTAATTCTTTTTTTGTTATTTTATTTTTTAAGAAGCCTTTTAACTCTAAATCCTCTTTAGATAAATTACTATTTTCTTCTAACAAAACTTCACTTTGCACAGATAATATATCTTCTATATCATTTGGTTTTGCTTCTCTAATATTCATTTATAAATTTTTAATAAATTTATTATCCTTATCCACTAGAATTATTTTAGGATCAATTTGTTCTTCAGAGAGTTTAAATCCCATAATAATAACTTCATGTCCTTTTTTAATTAAATGAGAAGCAGCACCATTCATACATATAATTCCTGAATTTTTTTCGCCTGGTATAACATATGTTTCTAACCTAGCACCATTAGTATTACTTACTACTAATACTTTTTCTCCTGATTCTAGGCCAGCTTTTTCCATTAAGGCTTTATCTATTGTTATGCTGCCTATGTAACCTAAATCAGCTTGAGTTACAGTCGCATTATGTATTTTTGAATTTAAATAAAATTTCATTTTTTAATAGCTGACATTATTACTTGATCGACATAAATCTCAATATTATTATCAAAATCTTTAAAATCCTCTTCACTCTTTAAGTTTTTTGGTATTTTACTCTTTATGTAATTTATCAATTTTTCTATTCTTTTTTCTGATAATTTATCTAATTGATCTTCTTCTTCTTTTGACATTTTATCATTCTTATTCATTAAAATCTTTTCTTTAGAAACAAGCTCATCTTTTCTATCTCGTACTGAAAAAACAAAATCAGTTTTATAATTATCCTCAATATGAGAAAAATTGTTTTCTTTAAATAAACTTGTTAATTCTCTGTAATTAGGTAAATATCTATTATTTACCATTTTATCAAATCCTGATAATTCATCTTTTTTTCTAATAATATCTTGGAAAAAACTTTGGTTTTTATCGTTTAGACATACTTCCCAAATTATAAACTTTCCTCCTGGCTTTAATATTCTATTTACTTCTTTAAATATTTTAGATTGTTCTTTTTTAGGAACTTCATGAATGCCCATTTTTATAACTACTTTGTCAAACTTATTATCAGAAAATTCTGTATTTAAAATATTTCCCTGAATAATGTGATCTTTATCAAAATCAGAGATATTGTCCTTTATTCTATTAATTTGGACTTTATTATTATCAAGAACGTATATTTCTATATTAAAATTATTTTCTTCTGAATATATTAAAATATTCTTTGCAACAGCCCCATACCCACTCATTCCGTCTAATATAACTTCATTAGACTGTGGATCTACAGCTTTAACTAATTCATCGAATTGTTTTTTATTTATTTTATGCAAATCCTCATACTCTACGATTCTAAAATCAAAACTTAATTTATCTGTCTTATTTTTAGGTTCCATAATTTAATATTTCTTTATAATAAAATTTATTTTTTCCTGCATATATCCATTTCTAATAATCACTGGTTTATTTTGGGTAAGATCAACCATGACTCCTTGTTCTCGGGTTGTTGAATCATATGCTTTAGAAACAAAAGCATCATCCTCAACTTGAAAGTCAACTCCCTGTCTTATGTTTTCAGGAATATTTTCAAATACCCCTTCATTACCTTCTCCACTTCTATTTGCTGAAGACCCTATAACAAATAATTCGTCTTTTATTGACTGGTTAACAAGATGGATTATATACATTCCTGCGTTTATAACAAAAATTGAAGTACCTTCTTCATCTTTTGAGTATTTATTAGAAAATTTACCTAAACTTTTATAAAAAGAATGTGGTTTTCTATATAATCGAAAACCACACAAAAGATTCTTATTATCTATATCATTTATTAAATTAATAAATTTTGAAGGTATTTTTGCAATATCATTTAACAATTCCCTGTTTGTTAATATAACACATGGTTTTGATAGTGGTCTCTTTTTTAAATTATACATCTCACAAATAGAGTCATTTGATTGACCTAGTAACGTATAACCAACTTTTGAAGGGATAATACAAAGTCCACCTTTTTTAATTTCATTATAAGCTTTAGTTATTTTTTCTTTCTTCATCTTTCTTAGAACTACTTTTATTTCCTGAATGTCTACCTTTTATAAGTTCGCGTTTTCGAGCAACCAAATCAGGGTCTATAATTTCGTAAGTTTTTGGATCTTTCAGTATTCCATCTATGTGTATACCGGCTTCATGTCTAAACGCATTCACTCCAACAATTGCTTTTTCATGAGAAGGTTTCCGTCCAACTATCTCATAAACAAGGTTGGATAATTCTTGAATTTTTTTAAAATCTAAATCTACCTCTTTTTTAAAGAAATCTTTTCTTATCTCAAACGCTAAAACAACCTCCTCAAAAGAAGCGTTACCAGCTCTTTCTCCTATCCCATTTACTGTTGTTTGTACCTGTTCTACTCCAGCAGAAACAGCGGATAAAGTATTAGCTGTTGCCAATCCTAAATCATTGTGACAATGAATACTTAATTTTAATCCTGGTATTTCTTTTTTTATACTTTTAATTAGTTTATAAATTTCATCTGGATGACTGTATCCTGTCGTATCGGCAACATTTACTATATCTACGCCTAAATCATAAGCTTTTTTATAAACTTCTATAAGAAAATCTCTATTTGTTCTAGTAGCATCTTCAGCAGAAAAAATTATTTTATTAAAATATTTTTTAGAATAATTTATATTTTCTTCAATAGTATTAAGAGCTTCTTTTCTATTAATTCTAAGTTTTTTATCTAAATGTAGATCTGATGTAGCTAAAAATAAATGAAGACATTTGTTTTTAGCTTTGTCTAAAGATTTTACACAATCATCTATATCTTTTTTAACGCATCTTGCTAAGCCACATATAATAGGTTTTTTGATTTTTTCTGATATAAGCTCTACTGCTTTAAAATCTTCTTTTGAAGAGGTTGGAAAACCTGCTTCGATTATATCAACACCAATTTCTTCTAGCTTCTTGGCTATTTTAAGCTTTTCATCAGGGCTCATTGTGTTGTCTGGAGCCTGCTCTCCATCCCTTAGGGTTGTATCAAATATTTCTATTTTATTCTTCATTAGTTAAATTATACCAAAAACAAAAAAGACTGAACATTGCGCTCAGTCTTTTGTTTAAATTAGTATTTTTTTAGATAAACATCCCAGTCTACAGGAATACCATCCAAATAAATATCATTTTCTGTTATGTGATTACCTATCTTCGAAAAGCCAAGAGGTTCATGAATTTCACGAGACTTCTTATTATCAAAGGGGTTTTTGGCTATTAAAACCCACAGCCCTTTTGATCCGTACTCATTACTTTCGTATCTAAAAAATTCATTAATGAATTTTTTGTAATCACCTTCTTGATTTTTATTCTTCAAAACTACATAACCGTGAGGTATTTTTTGATGATCCAATTTACTTACAACATTTGGAAGTTTCCCAAAATGATTTAAATAAACATCATTATTAAAGACAATAAGAATATAAGCAGGATTTTTTACATTATCAACATATATTCTTGAGGCGTCTTCAAAACAAGAAGGAAAATTTGATGTTAATATAAATCCCTCTTCTTCGTTTATGTAGTCATCTTGAGACTTCACGTGCTGTCTAGCTATATTGGAATACTTTTTAATGTTTTCCTCAGTTAGATTTTCTAAACAGTAAATACTGTAATCTTGTTCTACTGATTTGTTCATATTTTCATTCTATCACGGCCGTTGTTATGTGTGATAGTGTAAATTTTACTAAAATCTATAAATATTGTATTATATTAAATAGTTCTCTAATTTTTAGACAAAGGAAAGCATGGTAGAAAAAGAAAAAACTGTACGTCAGAACCATAAAAACCGAAAGCCCTGTAAAAAGAAATGCGAAGAGGCTAAGAAAAAGCTCGCACTGAAAAACGGAAATTAAGGAGGAAATTAAAAAGGCCCAATGGGCCTTTTATTTTTATAACTTTCTTAGAGTTATTTCTATTTCATGTTCTTCTAATTTTGTATCTTTTTCAAAATCAAAATTTTTCAATGATTTTTCCTTAAATGAAATAACCTTAGCTTTGTTTTTCAATAATTTTTTATTTTTATTTATAATGCTTATCAAATCTTTTGAAGTTTTTAGTCCTAACTCAATTTCATCTTTTGGTTCAAGATTAGCCTCTCTTCTTGATTGTTGAATCAATCTAATAAACTCTCTTGTTGTTCCTTCTTCTTTTAATTTTTTATTTATTCTGGTATTAAGAATAACTTTTTCTTTCTCTAGTTTTTTATTAGTTCTAATACTTTTAACATTAACCTCCTCTTTTAGAATATTTAATAATTTTTTATTTTTAGTCAATTCTTTATATTCTGTTGATATTTCTAATAAAGAAAGTGGTTGTCTTACTTTAATCCCTTCTCTTTGTCTTTCTGCTAAACCTTCTGTAGCTAAGCTTCTTAATAATTTCATGTTTTCCATTAAATTATTATCTATTAATTTTTTATTATTTTTTGGCCAATCCTCTAGATGAACAGATTCTTTAAAATCGTAACCAGTAACTACCCTTGATAAAGACAGATATAAAGACTCTGAAATAAATGGAGTGAACGGTGCGATTAATTTGCTTGTCTCAAGAAGAACAAAAGCTAAAGTTTGTGTTGCTTCTTTAAATTCTTTATTTGTGTCTGGGTTTTGTAATCTTCCCCTGGATCTTCTTATGTGCCACCTAGAAAGATCATCCACTAAACTGCCTAGCTCCCTTGAGGCTTTAGTAATGTTATATTTTTCCAATAATTTATTAGATTTTTCTTTAGTTTCTTCAAATCTAGATATTATCCATTTATCTATAATGTTTTCAGATTTATATTTAGAAAGATTAATTTTATTTTCTTTATATGTATTTAGAAAAACAAAAGAGTTATAAAGTGTAAATATAAAGTTCCTTAAATATTTATTAAGTTCTTTTTCGTCAAATCTTTTTGGCTCTCCAGGTGAATTAGCAGCATAGAAAAACCACCTAATAGTATCCATTCCAAATTTATCAGCTGCTTCCCAAGGATTAACTGTGTTGCCCTTAGATTTACTCATTTTTTTACCGTTCTTATCTAAAACTAACTCTAAAGAAATAACGTTCTTATAAGGAGCTTTAAATCCTAAAATAGTTGCTACAGATAATAATGTATAAAACCAACCTCTTGTTTGATCTATTCCTTCGGTTATATACTCTGCTGGAAAGTTTATATATTTTTCCGGTTTTGGTTTTTTTGCGCTTGATTCAACCTCAAATGGATAATGCGCTTGAGCAAAAGGCATTGATCCAGAATCAAACCAAACATCCATAACCTCTTCAACTCTTTCCATTTCTTCTCCGCACTCACATTTAAAACTAACTTTATCTATATAAGGCTTATGAAGATCTGCTATATTCCATTCATTTCTTGGTAAATATTTATAATCAACCTTCTTTAGCTTTGCTAAACTAAATAAATTATCATCTGACTTTTTTATATTAATAGCTTCTTCCTCTCCCCATCCGCTCATTATTGTTTCCGCTATCCATAAAGGATATTCATGGCTAACTATAAGAATATTTTTATCTTTGTTTTGTTTTTCTAAATCTAAAATAAAGTCTCCAACCCTTTTAGAAACATCTCTTAGGTTTTCACCATTTGGTGGTCTTTTATTTAATTTATCTTTAAAAGAAGAGAAAAAATCATGGTACTCCTTGTATGATCTTCCATCAAAAATCCCTGTATCATTTTCTCTTATTCTTTTATCAAATTTAACTTTTATTCCAAGTTCCTTGCCTATTATCTCCGCCGTTTGTTTTGTCCTAGCAAAATCAGAAGCATAAATTAAATCTATTTTTTTCTTTTTTAATTCTTTAATAGATTCCTTTACTTGTTTTATACCCTTCTCTGTTAAATTAAATTTTTCACTAGTTTTTAATTTACTACTTACTGTCTCTGTTGTATTGCTAGTTGATTCACCATGCCTCATTAAAAAGAAATTATTGCTGCTTTTTTTCTGTAAATCACTCAACTCTTGCATGCTACTAATAACTTTTCTTTTATCACATTTTTTACATTCCCAAACTGGTAATGGAGTTCCCCAATATCTTTCTCTAGAAATTGCCCAATCTTTAAGTCCTTTAAGCCACTCACCAAATCTGCCGTTTTTTATATGGCTTGGTGTCCAATTTACAGAATCATTAGACTTAATCATCTTATTTTTAAGTTTACTCATCTCTATAAACCATGAGTCCCTAGCATAATAAATAACATGAGTATCACAACGCCAACAAAAAGGATATTCATGCTCATAACTTCTTTTTTTAAAGAAAGCATTATTCTTTTTTAAAGCTCCAAAAATATTACCCTCGGTGGCTGGGTCTTTTACGTATTTACCGGAAAGTCCTGGAATTCCTTTTACAAAATTTCCAGATTCATCAACTATATGAATTTTTGGTAAATCAACTTCTTGTCCTAGCTTGTAATCATCTTCTCCATACATAACAGCGGTGTGCACTATACCGGTTCCCTCTTCTGTGTTAACAAAGTCTGCTGAATAAACCTTAAAGGCAGTAGAACTAGATCCCTTTAACCCTCTTATATCTAAATTAAATATCGGCTCATATTTTAAATTCACTAAATCTCTTCCTTTTAGTTTTTTTATAATTTTATAATCAAAATCTAGTATATCTTTTAGTTTTTCTGCAATTATATACTGATCGCCTGTTTCTTCTTCTTTAGCCACTATATAATTAATCTTTTCACCAACAGCTAAAGCAACGTTTCCTGGAAGAGTCCAAGGGGTTGTTGTCCAAGAAAGAATATAAGCGTTGTTTCCTAAAGATATTTTTCCTGCTTTTTGTCTATTTTTTAACTTAAATTTAACGTAAACAGAGGGTTCTTTTACATTTTTATACCCTTGAGCAAGCTCATGAGAGGAAAGAGTTGTCCCACATCTTGTACACCAAGGAACAACTTTATGTGCTTTATAAAGTAATCCCCTTTCTTCTGCTTGAGAAATAATCCACCAAAGAGTTTCTATATATGAATTCTTATATGTTATATAAGGATCTTCCATGTCTAGCCAATACCCCATCCTTTCCGTTAGGCGCTCCCATTCATCCTTATAAGCCCAAACTGATTCTTTACAGTGCTTATTAAATTTAGCTATTCCAAACTTTTCTATATCTTTTTTTGTTTTTAATCCTAATTTTTTTTCAACTTCTAATTCAACTGGAAGTCCATGCGTGTCCCAACCTCCTTTACGAGTAACACTAAAACCATTCATGGTTTTATATCTAAGCATAATATCCTTAAACGATCGGCTTAAAACATGATGAATTCCTGGTTTACCATTAGCCGTAGGTGGCCCCTCATAAAAAACAAAGGATTTTTTATCTTTATTTTTTTCTTCGGTTTTATTAAAAATGTCCTTTTCTTTCCAGAACTTTAAAATCTGTTTTTCTATTTCTGGTAAAGAAAATTTATCTAAATTATTAAGCATTATTTTCATTCTACTTGAAAAGATTGTTTTTTAAAAATTTCTTGCCAAATTCTTATTGTTTGTTTATACTCAACTCATAAATTAAGATAATTAATATTTATGCCAAATACATCATCAGCTAAAAAGGCTCTTAGAAGAGATAATAGAAGAAAAGGAACAAACCTGGAAAGAAAGAAGAAGATGAAAAGTACAATAAAAAAGTACAATAAAATGATTGATTCAGGTAATAAAGAAGAGGCTAAAAGCTTTCTTCCTTCTGTTTATAAGGTTTTGGACAAAATGGCTAAAGTTAGTTTTATAAAGAAAAATAAAGCTAGAAGGCTAAAATCTAAACTATCTAAAAAGGTAAAATAAAATCTAAAAGACCTTCTTCTAGACGAATTTTTCCAGATTTTCTTAAAACATCTAATTCACCAAAATTCATCAGGTCATCTCCTTTAACCTGATAAACGGCTGAGTTAAAAACATAATCCTCAGAATCCTCTCTCGCTAAAAGTTTCTCTAATAAAACAATTTTTGTTTCTGGATCTACTGTATAAAGCAGGCTCCTTACAGCTTTGAACATTTTCTCATCATCTCTCCAATTTATTAACTCATTTAAATCTTTTATTTCTATGGGTTTTTTAAATTTTAAACATGAAAGTTTAAACATTTCATTCTCGGTTAATTGATGTCTATTTTCTTTTGAAATAACAAAAGATATAAATAAATTTTTTGCCTTTTTTTCAAACTCTATACCATATTTTTTTGATAACTTATTAACTAAGTTGCTTAATTCAACACTGCCTAGTTCTTCAAATTTTTGAGATTTTACTGAATCTTTTAATAAAAAATTAAATTTTCTATTTGGTTTCTTTTTGTCGGAACCAACTATAAAAACCTTATCCTCATTTTCTACATAACTCTTTAATGTTTTTATCCAATCTTTTTCTTCTAAAGAATTTAATCCTTTTATAATTGCTAGTTTTGAATCAATAAAAATAGACGGTTGATTTAAAAAATCTTTAACCTTAATCCATTCTTCTGGATTGTCTTCTAAATCAACTGAAAGAACGTCTATGTTCCTTTTGTTTTTTTTATAAGCTTCTATTACTTCTTTTAGTTTTTTATTTCTTCTATAAGAATCTGGTCCGTAAAAATATATAATCATGAATAAAATCTAATATTTATTTAGAGTTCTCTTTTTGACAGTTAGGACAAAAATGAGTTCCTCTCCCACCAACTTTTATCTTTTTTATTATTGTACCGCATCTAAAACACTTTTCTCCATCTCTTTGATAAGCTTTTTTTACATTTCCAAATTTACCTTTATTTCCGCTTGGGTCTCTGTAATCATCTATACTTGTACCTTTTAGTTTTATAGCCTCTTTTAAAATTTTCTTTATGGCATTAAATAAATTTTTAAGTTCACTATCTTTTAACTTTTCTGCTTTGGTTTTTGGATGTATACATGAAGCCCAAAGAACTTCATCTGCATATATATTACCTATTCCAACTATAAATTTTTGATCTAATAAAACCTGTTTTATTCTTCCTGTTTTTCTTTTTCCTTTTTCAGGAATAAAAAGTTTTTTAAATTTTTCAAAAGTAAAATCTTTTTCTGTTGGGTCTGGTCCTAATTTAGATAAATCATCTAAACTAAAAATTTCTTTTTTAGAACCAAAAAGCACCTTTGCAAATCTCCTCATGTCTGAAAGAGCTATCATTTCTCCATTATCTAAAAATAAAATTAACCTAATAAATCTATTTTTAGGGTCCCATAACAACTTATTATCGTTTTTTGGAATCCATGGCTCATCTTTCCATTTTTCCTTAATATCATTCTTATTTTTAAAAACTTCTCTTTTTTCCCACTCACCTACTAACAAATGTCCCGTCATTTTTTGATGAATTAAAACAACTCCATCACCTGAAAGATAAATTAAAATGTTTTTTCCAAGTCTACTTACCTTTTCTATTTTTTTCTCTTTAACAAATTTATTAAAATCACTAATTGTTTTTCCAGGCTTGTGCCTAGAAAAATACTTTGGCCAGTCAGTCCAAGCATCTTTTATTTTTCTACCAACAACAAGTTTATTTAAGCCTTCGGCAGTTGTTTGTACTTCTGGTAATTCGGGCATATCTTTAGTTTAAAGTAAAAAAGCCCCAGAATAAATCCGGGGCGTATTTTTTAATTAGTTAAAATTCTATCTTTCTCGCGTTTATAGTCCAGTCCTGGTTTTTGCTTTCGGTTCCTCTATTTCTAAACCTGAAATCGTCAGCTATAACACCAACAATCTGACCATGTTTATCATAAGCAGTAACTCTTATAACAAAGGTTTGTTTCTCTTTAAACCTATCAGCAGGTATAAAAATACTTTCTCCAGGTGGTAACCCTCCAGAAGGATTTAATTTTCCTCCAGAATAAAGAGTACCTACCGCAATAGTTTTTCCAAGTCTGCCAGTTTTTGATATAACAAAAAAATATTCAGGTGTAGCGTTTGTAATAACGACACCCTGATTTGCTAATGGCAAATTAGTACTAAGCTTCACTTTTGGTAGATTAAGTTGAGTATAAGTACTATTACAATTAAGAAAAAACAGAGAGATAAAAACTAAAGCAAAAACATTGATTATTCGAGATTTCATATCTATCACCTCTTTCCTTTTAAAGTTTTAATTTTCTGCTTATATTATACTAAAATATTTAATATAAGTCAAATATAAACTTGATAAGAGGTGTTTTAAAAGATAATCTTGAATTAATGGCAAATAAGGATCTAGATTCATTTTTAAAAAAACAAAGAAGAGCGGCAGAAGAAAGAGATGCTAAAAGAAGAGCGGATAAGCTTGATCTTAGCTATCTAGACCTACTCTCAACTGGAACACCAACAGAGATAAAAGCCCTGGAAATAGTTCCAGAAGAAGAAGCTAGAGAGGCTAAAATGACACCAGTACAGGTTGTAGCAAAAAACCTAGTTGTAACAGCCTATGATCCAGAAAATGAAAAAACTAAAGATCTTATAGAAAAGCTAAAGAAAGAATATAAAGTTACAATAGCTGTGTCCTCTATGTCTGGGCTAAAACATGCCTGGGAACATTACAAATTTGTTCATGATGAAGGAGAACAAATAACAGGCAAGGTAAACATAAATCCAGAAAGAATTGAAAAATTAAGCGACAAAATAAACACAATAGATAATCTATCTAAGTTAATAGACAGCTTTGAAAGCCCTCAAACATCACAAATATTAGAAATAATTTTAGCAGGAGCAATGGCTTTAGGTGCTTCAGATATTCATATAGAACCAAATAAAGAATCTAGTGATATTAGATTAAGAATAGATGGTATTTTACATATAATTACTAAAGAATTAGATCTAAAAATTTATCACTCTGCAGTAACCAGGATTAAACTGCTTTCAGGGTTAAAACTAAACGTAAAAGATGAAGCACAAGACGGCAGATTTACTATCTCAATATCAGAAAAAGACATAGAAATAAGAACCTCTATTATTCCTTCAGAATACGGAGAAACTGGGGTTTTAAGAATTCTTGATCCAGACGCTTTAAAAATATCCTTAGAAGATTTAGGTTGGAGAAAAGACGACTTAAACATAGTTAATAAACAAATCGCCAAGCCAAATGGTTTAATTTTAAATACTGGTCCAACTGGCTCCGGTAAAACCACAACTCTTTATGCTTTTTTAAAAAGATTAGCTAAGCCTGAAATAAAAATAATTACAGTTGAAGACCCTATTGAATATCATTTAGAAGGAATATCTCAAACTCAAGTTGATAAAAGCTCAGGCTATACTTTTGCTTCTGGACTTAGATCTATTCTTCGACAAGATCCAGACGCCATACTTGTGGGAGAAATAAGAGATGAAGAAACAAGTAAAATAGCATTAAACGCTTCTCTAACTGGTCATATGGTTTTCTCTACTCTACACACAAATGATTCTGTTGGAGCCATACCTAGGTTAATAGACTTAGGATCTAAGCCCAACATAATAGGACCATCTCTTTCTTTGATAATTGCTCAAAGATTAGTAAGAAGACTCTGTGAAAATTGTAAAAAAGAAAAAGAAGTGTCTAAAGAGTTAGAAGCTAAGTTAAAAAAAATTCTTTCTGAACTACCAGAAAGAGTTAATAAGGATGATTATAAAAAATTTACTTTATTTGATCCTGTTGGCTGCAAAGATTGTAATAATCTTGGTTATAAAGGCAGAACATCGATATTTGAGCTTTTCGAAATAACAGAAAAAATAGAAAACCTTATATATCAAAACCCAACAGAGACAGACCTAAAAAAAGCAGCGGAAGAAAATGGTATGACGACAATACAAGAAGACGGCTTATTAAAAATAATAAAAGGGATAACAAGTATCGAAGAAGTTGAAAGAGTAGCAGGAGAATTAAATTTATAAAAACAAAAATCCCTCAAAGACCTGTGGGCAAATAAGCAAAGAATTAAACTAGAAAACTAGTTAATCAGGAACTCCTCCGAGGATAATCCCAGCCGGAGCCAGAAAGATCCTAAGTCTGAGAGATGTTCCATTCACCCACAGGTCACTGAGGGATTTTATGTTAAAAATATAGCATAAATATATTTTATTGTCAACCTTTAATTTAAGGTGTTTTAGGAAAATGGCCTCTCCTAAAATGTAAATGATTAGGAAAATAAGTTTATAAATACTAATATAATAATATGGATCACAATAGTGTTATCGTGATTAGGTCAAGAAATATTAATTAATATAAATAAAACACCATCGTGATGGATAAAGCAAAACTTGATGAAACTTTAGACTTAAAACTTAGACCAAAAAAATGGCAAGATTATGTGGGTCAAGAAAAAATAAAAGAAAATCTAAAGTTAATAATAGAAGCAGCAAGAGGACGAGAGGAGTCTTGTGATCATTTGCTTTTTTATGGACAAGCAGGACTAGGTAAAACTACTCTTGCTTATATAATAGGCAACGAAATGAACACCAACGTAAAAACAACGTCTGGTCCTACACTAGAAAAAACAGGCGACATTGCGGCAATACTTACAAATATAAACCCAGGTGAAATACTTTTTATAGATGAAATTCACAGATTAGGTAAAACAGTTGAAGAAGTTCTCTACCCCGCTCTAGAAAGCAGAAAACTACACATAATAGTCGGCAAGGGCCCCTCTGCAAAAACTCTTTCTATAGACCTACCCCCTTTTACGGTGGTTGCGGCTACAACTAAAGCTAATATGCTCTCCGCTCCTCTTAGATCCAGATTTGGTGGAATATTTAAGCTTGATTACTACACTGAAGAAGATATACAAAAAATTATAAAACGATCTGCAAAATTAATAGGAATAGAAATAACAGAGAAAGCTGTTTCAAAATTATCAAAAGCTTCAAGATTTACTCCTAGAGTAGCTAATAGACTCTTAAAGAGATGTAGAGATTGGGCACAAGTAAATGGATCAGGAAAAATAGATGACAACGCGGTAGAAAAAACCTTACAAATGCTAGAAATAGATAATCTAGGGTTAGAAGAAACAGACAGAAGACTATTAAAAGTAATAATTGAAAAATTTGATGGCGGACCAGTTGGAATAAAATCTATTTCTGCCTCTTTAAACGAAGAAGAAGGAACAATAGAAGATGTTTATGAGCCCTTCCTTTTAAGACTAGGGCTAATTAAAAGGACCTCTAACGGAAGAGTTGTGACTAGGGAAGCATACGAACACCTAAATATAGATGCGTAGATGAGTAATATAAAATTAAAAGAAAATGAATTAACAGGTTTTAGTAAATTAATTTTAGAAAAGTTAAGAAAAGAGGAAAATAAAGCTACTACAATTTGCCTTTATGGTGTTTTAGGATCTGGGAAAACCACTTTTACAAAATATTTAGGAAATAATCTAGGGATAAAAGAAAACATAACTAGTCCTACTTTTTTACTAATAAAAAAGTATAACATTCCTAAAAAAGAGTTTGGTTTTAAGAATTTATACCATGTAGATGCTTATCGCTTAGAATCAGGAAAAGACCTAGAAAACCTAAATATAAATAAAATTATTAATAACTCTGATAATTTAGTAATTATAGAGTGGCCAGAAAAAGTTAAAAAAATCCTTCCTAAAAATTGTATAAAAATTAATTTTGAGCACGGAAAAAACCCAAACAAACGAATAATAAAATACTCCATCTAACTCAATAAAAAAGATAGTTCTTTTTTTGATATAATTAACTTAATGGAAAAACTTTTAATAATAGACGCTAACGCCTTCATTCATAGATCTTTTCATGCTTTACCCCCCTTTTCTTCTCCAGAAGGTAAACCAACAGGGGCCCTTTATGGATTAAGCAATACATTAGTAAAAATAATGGAAAATCATATTCCTGATTATGCTGTTGCAGCCTTTGATACTCCCGAAAAAACCTTTAGAAAAAAAATGTTTGATGAATATAAAGCTCATAGACCTAAAGCTCCGGACGAGTTAATAGAACAAATCATTGAGGCTGAAAAATTATTTAAAAAATTTGGTATAAAAGTTCTAAAAAAACCAGGCTTCGAGGCAGATGATGTTATTGGAACCTTGGTAGAAAAACTGAAAAATCTTAAAAATCTTAAAATAAATATTCTAACTGGTGATTTAGATACTCTTCAATTGATAGATAATAGTAGAATTACTGTTCTCACCCCAAAAAGGGGTGTCTCAAATATGTTTGAATATAATGAAAAAGCTGTTATTAACAGATTCAAGGTTCCTCCAGAACTAATCCCAGACTATAAGGGTTTAGTTGGGGACTCATCAGACAATATTCCAGGAATAGCTGGAGTGGGCCCAAAAACAGCTGATAAATTAATGCAAGGAGAAAAAACAATAGAAACTATCTATGAAATAATAGATGGAAAAAAGGAGTTAGATAAACTAGAAAAGAAAATTTTAGGAAGTAAAGAGGTTGCTCTGCTTTCAAAAAAACTAGCAACCATAGATAGAAACGTGCCGATAGAAATTAAACTAGAAAATCTTAAATACAATATGGAACACACTAGTGAGTTAATAAACTACTTGAAAGATTTGGGATTCAAAACCTTGCCATCTAAACTAACTGGGAAAGAAAAAAATAAAGAGGATTTTATTAAACAGGATTGCTTAATTTTTAAAAAAGAGGATTTTGAAAAAATAACAAAAGAAGTTAAAAAAAAATTAGAATCAAACAAAATAAAAGTTGCTTTTGATTGGAAAGAAATAATAAAAAAAACAGAGGAAAATATTGAAATTAAAGAACCGCTTTTTGATGTAAAAATAGCTAAATGGTTAATAGATCCAGATAAAAAAAATTATCAACTTACTGAAAAAGAAAGCGACGACTTACAATCTACTTTTCACACATTATCTAAAAAACTAAATAACGAAAAATTAATGAGGGTATTTAAGGAAATAGACATGCCTTTAGTAAAAGTTTTAGCCAGCATGGAAGCTTGTGGTATTACGATAAATAAAAAAATACTGGAAAGTATTCGTAAGAAAATAAAAAAAGAGATAAAATCTCTAACAAAACAAATCCACAAAAAAGCTGAAATCGAGTTTAATATAAATTCGCCAAAACAAGTTGGTGAAATACTTTTTGAAAAATTAAAAATTAAAAATGAAAGACCTAAAACTTCATCAGGCCAATATAGAACCTCTGAAGATGCGTTAATAGAAATAAAAAATGAACACCCTATTGTAGATATGATATTAAAATATAGAAACCTATTTAAGATACAGTCTACTTATATAAAACCATTAATAGAATCCATAAAAAACAGCAAGATCCACACTAACTTTTTACAAACAAAAACAGCCACGGGAAGACTATCTTCAGAAAAACCAAATTTACAAAATATTCCTAAAGGAACGGAGTTAGCTAAAAAAATTAGGAGCAGCTTTGAAAGCAACAAGGAATATAAATTAGTTTCTTTTGATTACTCCCAACTTGAGCTTAGATTGTTGGCACATGTATCAAATGATAAAAACATGAAAAAAGCTTTCCAAGAAGGTTTAGATATACATAAAACAACAGCCTCTAAAATATTTAATATAAATATAAAGAATATTAAACCAGAACAAAGAGAGCTAGCAAAAACCCTAAACTTTGGAGTTGTCTATGGAATGGGTTATAAGGCTTTTAGTAAACAAAGTGGGTTATCAACTAAAAAATCTAAAGAGTTTATAGAAAAATACTTTAAAGATTTTCCTTCTGTAAAAAAATGGCAAGAGAAAACCCTAGAAGAAGCAAAAATAAACGGTTATGTAAAAAATATAAATAATAGGATTAGAAAAATAAAAGGTGGAGGCTTTATGGATAGGGCCGCAATAAACATGCCCATACAAAGCTTAGGAGCAGATATAATTAAACTATCAATGATAGAAACGTATAATCATATTAAAAATGAGGGCATTGAAAATAAAGTAAAAATACTACTATCAATTCATGATGAATTGCTCATAGAAATAAGCGATGATATTGTTAAAAAACAGATAAAACAGATAAAAAATATAATGGAAAAAGTCAGTTCTTTAAGTGTTCCTCTTTTAGTTGATATTGAAATTGGAAAAAATTGGGGCAATATGAAAAAAATAATAAATGTTTAACTTTTTTAAAAAAAACTCGAATATACAAGAAACGAAAAAAATCAATAAAGATTTATCTGATTTCTTTGTGGATTATTTAGAAGAAGGAATCGTTATTTACTCTCCTGATTTTATAATAGAAAAGATAAATAATTCAGCTCAAAAAATATTTAATTTAAAAGAAAAAGACGTTGTTGGAAAAAAAATAACACCAGAACTTGTTCAAGATGAAAAATTTAGAGCGTTAGGACAAACTATTTTCCCTTCTTTAGCTCCTTATGTTGATCAAATTTCAACAAACGACTGGCCACAAATTATAAACATAAAAACAGACTCCCCTGAAATGAATTTAGTAACTGTTCTTAGTAAGGTAATTGATGATTATGGAAATACAAAAAAATTTATAAAAATAATTCAAAACAAGACAAGAGAAGAGGGTTTATTAGAATCTAAAACAGAGTTTATAACCACATCAGCTCATCAATTAAGAACCCCTTTAAGCGCTATTAGTTGGACCTTTGAGGGTATTAAAAACTCTACAAAAGAAGAAGAAACAAAGAGTTTAGCGTCTCAAGGACTTGAAGTTGCTAAAAGAGGTTTAAAAATAATAAATGATTTATTAAACGTAATTCAGATTGAAGAGGGTAGATATGGCCACAAGCCAGAGAAAATAATAATAAATAATATAATAGAAAAAATAGCAGAAGAGGCAAAAGTTATAGCAAAAAAATATAATATAGACGTAAGTTTTAAAGCAAAATCTAAATATGAAGTATTTGTGGATCCAGAAAGAATATCTACGGCCCTATCTGTTTTAGTAGACAACGCAATAAGATATAACAATGAAAATGGGTCTGTAACCATAAGCCTAGAAGAAAACAATGGTAATGCCCTTATATCAATAACTGACACAGGAATAGGTATACCACAAGAGGAAACTACTAAAATATTTCAAAAATTTAAAAGAGGTGATAAAGCTGCTCAAGTTGAACCTAATGGTAGCGGTCTAGGTTTATATATTTCAAAAAACATAATCGAAAAACATGGAGGTAAAATATGGGTTAATTCAACACCGGGAAGAGGCACAACTTTTAGTTTTACTCTACCACTAAAATAATAATGATTTTTTTAGGAATAGATCCAGGGACAGTTAGGGTTGGTTATGGGGTTATAGAAAAAAATGGAGGCACATATAAATACAAAGAAAGTGGCTTACTTAAAATAGAAAATAAAGAGCAAAAATCTAGATTATTAAAGATAGAAGAAGAACTAGAAAAAATAATAAAAAGAATAAAACCAGACAAGGCTGGTGTTGAAAAAATATTTTTTTCAAAAAATAAAAAAACAGCCATTAAGGTTGCTGAAGCAAGAGGAGTTATAATATCAACTCTACATAAAAATAATATTGATTTAATAGAGCTATCTCCGACTCAAATAAAGTTGTCTGTGGCTGGTAATGGGCGATCATCAAAGGAAGCTGTAGCAAAAATGGTTAATTATTTTTTAAATATAAATACAAATAAATTAATAGACGACGAAACTGACGCTATTGCAATTGCAATAGCCGCCGGCGATTACTAAATATTTTTAGGAGTTTACCCCGTTAGAAAATAAATTTTCTAACGGGGTTGACCTTTCTTTTTAGCTAGATTATACTAGCCGCGATATTTGAAAAAGGTCGCTTCAATAAAAAAATAATAAAGTAACTAAAATGACTTTTACTTACGAAATAGAGGAGTTAAAAACCCTCGAAATAATAGCTGAAGACGACGAGTTAGATGAGGATGAGGATTGGGATGATGATGACGATGATGATGACGATGATGAAGACTGGGATGATGATGACGATGATGATGATGATGACGATGAGGATTCTGAAGATTCTGATTTTTAATTTTATTCACAAGATAAATTAATTAAAACCAGCCCGTATAGGCTGGTTTTAATTAATGGGTTTACTTAATAAACTTTACCCCCTCCCTTAAAAACACTATTATTTTAAAGTGGAGGCCTTCATAATTATGATTCATAAAATTTAGACAATTATGACAAAAAGAAGAAAAACAAAAAAACAAAAAGAAAAAAGAAAAAAAAACTTAATTTTGATTATTATAGGTGCGTTGTTTTTGTTTCTTTTTGTTTTGGCTGGTGTGGCAGTTTATGCAACAGTAGTCATAAATCAATTGCCACCTCTTGAAGATTTTAATGATAGAAAAGTTAGCCAATCAACTAAAATATATGACAGAACCGCAGAGGTCCTTCTTTATGAAATATTTGGAGAAGAAAAAAGAACAATTGTAGATTTTAATTCTATTCCACAAGAAATAAAAGACGCTACATTGGCTGCTGAAAATATAGATTTTTATAACCAGCCCGCTTTTGATTGGAGAGGAATTTTAAGGGCCGCCATAACAAACTTAAAAGAAGGTGAAATAGTTCAGGGCGGATCAACAATTACTCAACAATTAGTTAAAAATGCTTTTTTAACCCCTGAAAGAACAATAACAAGAAAAGTAAAAGAGTTAATATTAGCAATGGACCTAGAATCAAAATACTCAAAAGATGAAATATTTGAGGCTTATTTAAATCAAATTCCTTATGGATCAAATGCTTATGGAATAGAGGCGGCTAGCCAAACTTTTTTTAATAAATCAATTCAAGACCTTTCATTATCAGAAATGGCAACTCTAGCCAGCCTTCCTCAGGCACCAAGTTATTATTCTCCTTGGGGAAATAATATAGAAGGATTAATAAATAGAAGGGATTATGTTTTAGATAGAATGGTTAAATTTAATTTTATATCAGAAGAACAGTCTGAAGAGGCAAAAAATGAAGATGTAGAAAAAAATTTTTCCCCACAAAACATAGGAGAAATAAAGGCTCCTCACTTCTCTTTATATGTAAAGAGTTACTTAATAAGTAAGTATGGTGAACAAGTAGCATTAAATGGCGGCCTAAAAGTGATAACCACACTTGATTGGGAAATACAAAAAATAGCAGAGCGTGTTGTAGAACAGGGAGCTAAAAGAAACGAGGAACTATACGGAGGAAATAACGCTGCGCTGGTTGCTCAAGACCCAAATACTGGTCAAATTTTAGCCATGGTTGGATCTAGAGACTACTATAACGAAGAAATACAAGGAAAATTCAATGTGCCAGTACAGGGCTTAAGACAGCCTGGATCAACATTAAAACCATTCGCATACTTAACTGCTTTTAATAATGGCTTTCACCCAAAAAGCGTATTAATGGATGTATTAACTGAGTTTACGGTGGGAGACCCAGATTGTCCCGCTGTTGTTACTCCTCAATCTTTAATAAATAGTGATTGTTTTAATCCGGAAAATTTTGACAATACTTTTAGGGGTCCAGTGTCTTTAGAGTCGGCTCTTTCTCAATCAATAAATATTCCTTCTGTTAAAATGCTTTATTTAGCTGGTTTTGATAATGTTTTAAAAACCTTAAAAGATTTTGGCATTAATACTCTAAACGAAAGATGGAAATATGGTTTATCTTTAGTCTTGGGTGGCGGAGAAGTAAAATTAATAGAGCTTGTTAATGCGTATTCAACTCTAGCTGATGACGGAGTTTACCATGACCAATCAATAATTTTAGAAATAAAAAATGATAAAAATCAAACCACAGAAAATTATTCAGACTCATCAAAAAGAGTTTTTGAGGCTCAGCCGGTAAGACAAATAAATAAAATCTTGTCTGATTTAGAATTAAGGTCTGGGTTGCTTGTCTCTAGTCTTCCTTTAACTATTTTCCCTGAAAAAGAGGTTGCTCTTAAAACTGGTACAACTAATAATTACAAAGACGCTTGGGCAGTTGGCTATACCCCTTCTTTTGTTGTTGGTGTTTGGGCTGGTAATAATAATAACCAGCAAATGCACTCACGAGGATCTAGTTTATTAGCAGCGATACCTATGTGGAGCAATTTTTTAAACGAGGTTTTTGAGACAAAAGAATTTAATTCTAATGTTTTTAATAAACCAGAAACCACAACCCCCCCAAACAAACCCATGTTAAATGGGAGTGCTGTTTTTAGTGCTGAGATAGATGAAGAAATACTACCACAATTACACTCTTCTCTTTATTGGATAAATAAAGAAAATGTTTTAGGAAATCCACCAAGAGAAAGTTCAAATGATTCTCAATTCTTTAATTGGGAAGAGGCCATTAGGGTTTGGGCAGAAAAAAATATAGAAAATTTCTCTGAATACAATAAACCAGTTCCGGAAAACATTATATTAAATTCAATAGAAAGTAATGAGGAATCAATAATTAAAATAAATAACTTAAAACCTCAAAATGGTGATTTTATCGAGGGCCCTTTATTTGTTACCGCTGAAATAGAATCTGAAGAAATTTTAGAGAAAATAAATTTATATTTTAATGGCTTGCTTATAAGCTCTAAAAAATTATCTAAAAATAATCACGATTATTTTTACTATGTAAGTAACGACTTATCTTCACAAAATGTAATAGAAATAGAAATTATAGATGAAAACAACAACAAAAGAAGGGAGTCTATTATAGTTTTTAATTAACCTCTTATAGGCATAACTACATAAAGCAAATTTTTATTGCTGTCTGCCTTTATAACTGTTTTGCCTGATTCATCTATATTAAATCTTATTTTATCACCATCAAAAATTTTTATACCTTCTTCTATATACCTCCAATTAAATATAATTGTTTGATCTTCTTTTTCTCCCTCTATTTTGTTTATGGGCACTCTGTATTTATTTTCTCCTAATGAGTTATCAGAAGCTAAAACCTCCAAAACTCTTCCTTTGTCTATTATATTTAAAACAACATCATTTGCTTTACCCGAGAAAGAGCTGGTTATTTTGATAGCATTTAATATTTCATTTTTATCTAGGGTTAGATCTGTTTTGCTTTCTTTTGGAATAACATTCTTATAGTCAGGAAATTTTCCATCTACTATTCTAGATATTATTTTTAAATTTTTTGTCTCAAATAAAATTTGATTAGAATCTACATAAATATTAATAAAATCATCTTCTTCTAATGTTTTTATTAGTGTTTCTGCTGTTTTGGTTGGTATTGTAAAATTAACCTCTTTAAAAGAAGATTCTATGTTTTTATAATCTATTGTTTTTTCTATTAATCTAAAACTATCCGTTCCTGCAAACATCATGTTTTTACCATCATAATAAATAAAAATACCATTTATTTCGGGCCTTATATCAGAATGACTGGTTGCTACTAATGTTTTACTTAAAACATCCTTAAATAGGTCTTTTTTTATCTTTAAAACCTCTTTCTTGTCTTGTATGTCGGGTATTATTGGATAATCATCTTCATTTTCACAATTTATAATAGCTTCATAGTTGTCTGAGTTTATTAATAATTTATTTTCTTTTTTTTCTATATTAATTTTTTCAGAATTTAAATTTTTAATTATTTTATTTAAAAGATTAAAAGGAACAATAGCTACCCCATCAGATATTATTTTACCTGAAATCTTTTTTGTAATTGCCATTTCTAAGTCAGTAGAAATTAAATCTATAAAACCCTCGTTTTTAATAACGTTGATTTTTATATTGTTTAATATTGGTAAATTTTGATTACTTGAAACAGCCTTTTCCACAGAATTTAATCCTTCTATTAAGTTTGTTTTTAATAATATTAATTTCATAGTAGTTGTAGTAGTGTTAGTTAAAATCTGTTGATAACCTTAGTTTTTGTCTTATTAGAAACCTTTTTGTTGTTAATTAATAATGTATAACCTTTTGTTTTCTTGTTAATAAATAGCGGTGATTGTTAATAACTTTTAATCCCTACTTATAAATTCTTTCTTTTATTAACATGATCTTCTGGTTTAATGCAGAATCATTGTTAATATCTTTTGATACTTTTTCACAAGAATGAATTGCTGTTGTGTGATCCCTGTCTCCTATTTTTTCTCCTATATTTGGATAAGAAAGATCTAATAATTCCCTAAGTAAATACATACATATTTGTCTTGGCTCAACAACCTTTCTTTTTCTGGTTCTGCTTGATATTTCTTCAGGAGTTGTTTCAAAAAAATCAGCAACAACACTAATAATCTCGCTCGAGGTTATATTCTTAGAGGATGTCTTCGAGGTTTCCCCTATTATTTTATCAAGCTTTTTAGAATCTATCTTTTCGTTTTTAAATTCTTGATAAAAAACAACCTTATTTAATACTCCCTCCAACTCTCTTATGTTTCTCTGTATTTTAGCCGCTATTGTTTCTAGTGTTTTATCATCAATATCAATTTGTTTTTCACTAACCTTGTTTTTTAAAACAGCTAAACGAGTTTCATAATCTGGGTAACTTATATCGGCAACCATTCCACCCTCAAATCTAGACCTTAGCCTTTCCTCAAGCGTTGGTATGGCTGCTGGAGGTCTATCAGAAGAAAGTATTATCTGTTTATTTTGTTCATATAATGCATTAAAAGTATGAAAGAATTCTTCTTCTGTGGCGGCCTTGCCCCCTATAAATTGAATATCATCAATTATTAAAACATCTATATTTCTATATTTCTTTTTTGTGTCTTCCATTCTTTTATTTCTTATTGCCCAAACAACATCATTAATAAATTTTTCCGAAGTTACATATAAGACGTTTAAATTTTTATTTTCAACAATAGAATTACCAGTTGCCTGTATTAAATGAGTCTTACCTAAACCAACTTTTCCATATATAAAAAGAGGATTATATTTTTTACCAGTGTCATTTATTACGGCGCTAGCAGCAGCATGAGCAAGCTCGTTAGATGATCCTACAACATAGGTCTCCATCTTGTATCTGGGGTTTAGGTTTGTTTTGGGGTCTACTTTAGTTTCAACTAAAGATGGCTGAGCCTCAGAGCCATCACCTTTTCTTTTTTTACTCGCTTTTTTTTGTTTGTTGTCAGAAGCTACAACAACATAATCAATATTTTTAATATCACCATCTATGCTTCTTAGCGACCCTAATATTATTTTGTGGTATCTATTTTTAACCCACTCTTTTGCGAAGTTATTTGGGAGGCTAACAATCGCAAGTCCATCTTTTGTCTTCTTTTCTATTAATTGACTTTGTTTTAACCAAGTTAAAAAATTAGGCCTAGAAATTTGAAGTTCTATTTCACTTAAAACAGTTTGCCATGTCTTTTCGAAATCCATGTTATACATAATAACACGACTTACAATATAGAAGCTAAGCCCCTTTGTTATTTAAGTGTTAACAACCTGTGTAAAACTTTTTTCTTGCCAAATTTTTATTGTTTAGTTATACTCAACTCATAAATTAAGACAACCAATATTTATGCCAAAAAGAACTTATCAACCCAAAAAAAGAAAAAGAAAAAAAACTCACGGATTTTTAGTTAGAAAAAAAACCTCTGGAGGTAGGTCTGTTTTAAAAAACAGAAAAAACAAAAAAAGAAAGAAACTAACCCCCTAGTTTCTTTATTAATAAACCCTAAAAACCCATGGGGTCTTTATTTGTTGTTAAAAAATACAAGAAAAACTCACAAGCAAAGCCGCTAATAATTATTATTAGCAGGAAGGTTTCTAAAAAAGCCACAGAAAGAAACCTTTTAAAAAGAAGAATAAAGGATATAATTAAAACCCTTAAAAACAAAATTAATGGTGACTTAAGAATAATAACAAAGCCAGGAGCAGAAAAGCTAAATTTTAGAGAATTAAAAGAAGAAATTACTAAAAAAATAATATGAAAACACTTTTTAATAACCTAATCTACTCTCCTTTATCAGAAGGGCTAGTTTTTATATATGAGAATTTTGGTCTCGAAGACTTAGGACTATCTATAATAATATTGACCATCATCATAAGAGTAATTTTATTACCATTTTTCTATAAAGGAGCAAAAAACCAAACGTTAATGCAAAAACTTCAACCAGACATGGAAGAGATAAAAAAGAAGCATAAAGACAATAAAGAAGAACAAGCAAAAGCATTAATGGCTCTTTATAAAGAAAATAAACTAAACCCTTTTTCTAGTTTTCTAGTTTTATTAATTCAATTACCAATATTTTTCGGTCTTTTTAGAATTTTTCAAGACATAGAAGCAATAAATGCTTTTAGCAGCCACATTTTTTTAGGGATTAACTTAGCTGAGCCAAGCATTTTATTTGCTGCTATTGCTGCTATTTTTCAGTATGTGCAAGGAAGGTTGTCGTTGTCTCTTACAAAATCAAATAATAAAAATAATAGCATGCAAGCTAAAATAGGAAAAAATATGGTATATTTTGCTCCAATCATTTCTATAGTCATTTTAGTTAATCTTCCATCAGCCTTAGCTCTTTACTGGGTTTTTAATGCTTTGTTTTCAGGAGTTCAACAGATTATAATAAATAAAAGATTAAAGAAATAAACATGACAGAAAGTTTAGACAACAAAATAAAAGAAGTCATATTAAAAATGGGCTTTAAAGAGGATCAAATAAAAATAACAATAGATCAAGAATATAATAAAATTTCTATTAATATAGACGACGAGGCCGTAAGGGAGGAAAACACCCCAAAAGTTTTGAGTGCCTTTAACCATTTATTCAACCAGATTCTTAAAAAAGAATCTAAACCTTATCACGTTATTGATCTTAATTATTATAGAAAAGAAAGAGAGAGGCTAATAACAGAACTTGCTAGAGCCGCAGCAAAAAGAGCCTCTGTAAGTGGAGAAAACATAGAGTTACCCCCTATGAACGCTTATGAAAGAAGGTTGGTTCATGTAGAAATCTCAACTCATCCAGAACTAGAAACAGAAAGCATTGGGAAAGGAAAAGAAAGAAGAGTTATTGTTAAGCAGTTAAATTTATAAAACCACACTATAAAGCCCACCATCCTTTTTATTTATAAAGAAGATTTTATTGTCTATATAATTAACATTTTTAGCGTCTATATTAGGTACGTTTCCAGAAATATTTACTCTTTCAACATTAACATTTTCTTTATTTATTTTAAGTAAAACATCATTTGTTTTTAGTTTATTTTTATAATAATCGTCTAAAGCACTTTCTCCAGAAAAAACATTTGAACCCTGTGGAACAAAACAATAAACATATTCATCCGATGAATTACATTTTGTTGGTATGGTTTCAAAAGGCACAGGAACCTCATTTTCTAAGTTTTTGTTTAATATATAAAATCCATCTTCACTAAACATAAATACAATATCTTGATCACCTAACCATCTTGTTGTTAGGGATTTAGTTTGTTCTGTTAATAAATTAACGTTTAGGCTTTCTTGATCCATCATCCATATTCTTGATGAATAAAAAGATGCTGGTTTTTCCGATATTAATATAGAATCATCAACCCAATTTAAACCAACATCCCTCATCTTAAAGTTTCTTACTAAGGTTTCATACTCAAAAGAGCCCTCACTAAAAGTATTAACCGATAGATCGATACTAGCTAAGATGACATCATTAATTCCTTCTATTATGGCGATTAACTTTTCGTTATTTTCTCCCCAACTTATCTCTTTTATAGAAGAAGGAAGAGGCCTCCAGGACCTATCAGACATGCTAAACATACCCCAAGAAGGGCTATTAGGGTTTCCAAATGAAACTAAAATTTCTTCTCCATCCATGGATGGTTTTATATTATTTATGGCTGTTATTCCTTGAGATGATATTTCAGTATTTGGTTTTGTTCTAGCCTCATAAACATTTCCATTAATACCAATATAAAAAACCTCATTAGTAGATGGTTTTATCCAGTAATCAAAAACCTCTAACCCATCGTCGGTTAATTTAGAGATTGGGTTTTGTTGAAGTCCTTGAGATGGAAGATTATCACCTTGATCACCTGAATCAGGCAGCGTGCCAGCTGTTTCTTCTTCAATGATTGGAGTTTGTTTATCTCTAGTAAATATTAATAAAGCCACTATAACTAAGGTTATAATTAAACTTATCGCTAAAATTATTTTGTATTTTTTATTCATAATTTATTAATAACAAGCCTGTAGACCATCTATGTCTTGTTTAATATGATCTCCATTTAATGTTTTTACGTATGCATAAACAACACACCTTGCTTCACTGTATTCTGTTTCTTCAGGGTAGTATATTCCTCTGTAATACTCACCTCCAGGCTGGATTGTTACATTTTCAAAGTCTTGCCATTCTTCGCTACAGCCCCCCCAACCACTACAATCTACCGCCTGTATTTGTTCAGGAGATCCAGGAGGGTCTTCACAAACTAATTTACCACCATCACAAACTGGAGTTCCACTAGGATCACAAGAAACATCTCCAACTTTAGTTTTAGTTCCTTCTTCACCTTGTGGAGCATCATAACAACCAAATTCATCAGAATAATCTCCAGTTGGGTCTATACAATATGCATATCCAGTTTCACAACTAGGAATAGCTCCTCCTTCTACGTAAACCCCCTGAGGAGAACACTCATCTTTTATTGATTGTGAAACCTCACTCATGCATCCTTGACCCTCAAAGTTAGGACCAAGACTAGTTGTTGTTGGTGTTAGCTGGGGACCCCTAGGAGAGCTTAATTCTACTAATTGCGGGTTTATTGTGTTTAACACAACATAAGCTCCAAAAAGTAAGACCACACCCCAAATAGCAGCAGTTATTATATCTCTCCCCTCTTTTTGTTTATCGGGACTAGCACCTGAAATAGTTAAGTAAATTGATCCATAAACAATTACAGCAACAGCTGCTATTCCACCAACACCTAAAGCAGTGTTATATATATCATTTATAAAGCTACCTATATCTGTTCCACCAGAAAAACCTGTACTAGGAAAATCAACAGTAAATGTTTCTTCAGCAAAAACACTACCAACAGGAATTAGAATAGACACTATTAATATTATTAAAAATATTTTTTTCATAGTTAATTAGTAATAGTTAAGTTTTTAGTTGATCTTGCTGATTCTGTTAGGTCTGCCTGGTTTATAATAGTTGAATTTATTAAAATTCTTGACCCCACTAAATCGGGATTAGCACCAACATTTAAAGATATTTCATTGGTTGTGTCTTTTCTTTCTTCTCCATTAACAGTCCAGTTAAAACTTAGCTCGTTTAAAGATTCTATATTAAAAAAGTAAGGGAAAGCCGTAAGATTTAAACTACTTCCTAATTGAACAGAAGATCCACTTAGTCTTGTCTCTATAATAGACTCATAATTTTTTACAGGAATAACAATGGTTCTTTCAACTGTCCTTCCGGACCCCTCTATTATAGCTCTAACTCTATGACTATCACCATTTAATTTGTTTGATTCAAAGCTTATCTCGTCTATTCCTGGTCCTTTTATAAAAAATGTTCCATCCAAATACCAAGTGACTACATCACCTGAAAGATTAACCATTCTTTGATTTTCTATTAATTCTAAAGACACATCAATGCTGGAGTTTCTAGTTACTGGCGCCTTGTTTTGGTAATTAGAAGGATAAAAGTTGTTTGCTTTCCATGTAATTATAACTTCAGAGCTACTTGGTGTTGTTTGAGCCTCAATAAACACAAAAGGGATAACCAGTAATGTTAATACAACTATGATTATTAATAATTTCCTCATACTATATATTATGGCTTTTGTTAGTTTTTTCTACAACTTTTTTCCTTTAGTTAAATCAATCTTGCCTGCTATTTCTGGATTGTTAAGTTTTACAACTTCCCACACAAAAAAAACAAAACAAGTAGGAACCCAAGGAAGAAAATTACTTGCTTGCTTTATCACTTGTCTTTTTGCCTTAAAGGCCTCTAAGTCTCCCTTACTGCTCGCCCAAAGAGAAGTCATAAATGAAGTAAAGGCCTGTAGCGGAGTTGCTATAATATAACCTATTGCTGTTAAGTCTAACAAAAAAGCCACAGCATCAACCCCCAAAGTAGCTAACCCTCCTATTATTATCTCTGCTTCATTAAATTTTTTTTCTTTACTACTCATTCTTGCTTTTCTTTAACTTTAATAATTGTTCTGGATCAGTGGTTATTATTTGATCTTCAGTATAAGAAGGTATTATTTTAATAGCTATATGTTTTAAACCAACAAAGAACAACCCCTCTCCTACCTTTGATTCTAATAAGAAAGACCTCTCACTTTCAGTTAGATCAAAGGCATCACCAACAGCCTTTATGCTTGAAGTTGATTGTTTCATTAACAATTGAAGCGATGAGTTTGTAACGATTGGTTTTCCATACTCTGATCTCATAAAATCTTCAACATCTTGAGTTATGGTTGTTACACCTAAATAATATTTTCTAGCTCTTTTTACCAAACCAAAGAGGAAAGAAGCACTGTCTGGATATTTCATCATCCACCAAGCCTCATCTATTAAAAGTAATCTTTTCTTTAACTCTGATCTTACTAAATTCCATACAAAATTTAGAACAATATACATTGCTATTGGTCGCAACTCATCTTCTAAATC
This sequence comes from Minisyncoccota bacterium, assembly GCA_040880505.1. Classification (GTDB taxonomy): domain Bacteria; phylum Patescibacteriota; class Minisyncoccia; order UBA6257; family GWB1-50-10; genus JBBDIH01. The sequence continues at coordinate 55,651 of JBBDIH010000192.1, read as the reverse complement.
TCTTATAGAGAAAACTATGAGCCTGTTTTTTACGTCAATATTTGTTGGTGCATTTGTAAATCCAGCATAAGAACCATTTACATATTTTTCTAATCTACTTGCTAAAGACTCTCCACCTTCTGTGTTTTTAAGCACGGTTTGTAAGTCTTCCAGTAGTGGAGGATTCAGCTCTTTTGTTTTACCAAAATTTTCTGGTGTTATGTCTCTAGCGGCATAAGTCTCAATTATAGCTCTATCTAGAAGAGAGTCTTGTTCTGGATTAATTTCTCCTAACATTAACTTTATAAGGCCTGTTAAGTTTAAAATATGTGACTTAAAAACATTTGCGGGATCTTCACCCTCTGGAATTATTGGTATATCAAAGGGGTTTATTTGATTTGGTGAAGTAAGTGATATTTTAAAGAAGCTGCCTCCAACAGCGTTTGCTAGGTTTTGGTATTCATTTTCTGGGTCTATAACCAAAACATTTGTGCCCATCATCAACGACCTTATTATCTCTAGTTTAGAAGCGTATGATTTTCCTCCTCCTGATGTAGCAAAAACAACAGAGTTAGCATTTTGTAGTGAAAACCTATCAAATATAACTAAAGAATTGTTATGCATATTAACTCCATACATTATTCCCTCATCTGATGTTAAATCAGGAGAAATAAAAGGAAAAAGAGAGGATGCAGGACCAGTGTTTAGTGGTGTTTTTACAGAGAGATCATCTTCAGCCATGGGAAGTGTAGAGTTAAGGCCCTCTAATTGTTTAAATAAAGCTGTTTTTATATATATAAGTTTACTTTCAAGAGTAGATTTAATTATTTGCTCAAGTTTTGATAGTTTGTCTAAATTTTCAGCATATATTGTTATATAAACTCCTACCTGGAATAGTTTTTCTGTTCCTTGTCTTAAGGAATCTCTTAAATTTTCAATGTCTCTGTATGCTGTTTCTAGTTGAGGGTCTCTAACTAAACCTTTTTCATCTCTTTCATTTAGTTCGGCCTGAATTTGGACCACTTTTTTTTGTAGGTTTTTCATTGCCAGTGAAGAATCCATAGGATGAACAAAAATTGATATATCCATCATTTCGGCCATGTTAATAATTGGAGAAAACCAACCAGACGAAAGGTATCTAGGATAAGTAAAAATAAAGAATGTTTTTGAGTAGTAGTCTCCTATCTTTAAATAATTAGAATTAACTTCTAGGCCTGAAGGAGCCACTATATTAGAGACGTCTTCATCTTCTGGCTTGTAGGGTTTTGGTATTTTTATGTTCTTATCCATTTTGTATTTAGTTATTTTTTGATATTTTTGGTACTTCTGAGCCTTTTTTCTCTATTATTTCTGGATTATATAAGTTATAAAAAAGCTCTACTAACTCTTCATCAGCTAAAGATTGAGCTCTTAATCCTATTTGATCTAATCCAGATATAACCTCATTTTCTCTATAAGCTAACTGTTGAAGGCTTTCTTGAGTTCCTTCTGCTCTCTCATCTTTTTTGCTGCCCTTATTAAAAAAATCCATTATTCCTTTTTTAGCTTTATCAACAGTGATATTTGGAGAATAAGGAACAACAACAAAAAAACTTTTTGTTATTATTGGGTTTTCCTGAACAAAGGATTTTATAAATTCTATATATTCAGTAATTTGTATTTTTAAAAGTTCATTATCTTCTTCGCTTTCTTTTTCTTTTACTTTTTCCAAATAAGAATTAACATTTATTTTTCTTGAATGTATAAAAAACTGCACAGAAAAATCAAGTGTATTTAGAAAACTTTGAAAAGAACCTAGTATAAGATTTTGCTCTTCTTGAGACTTTAAATCAAAGTTGATTCCATTTACTATTAGAATCTTTCTCATGCTCCCGTCTTTCATGTATAAAACACTATCTCTAATGTCTTTTACTTTTACGAAATCTTGTGTTGGTGCTGTTGGTTGTTGTTGAGTCATTAGTTTTAATTATATATTCTTTAACTTGATTTGTAATCAACTCTTTTAGCTAAGCTTTTTTCTCCTGTTAAATGTCTTACAACTTGATATCTTTCTTTTGGCTTGCTTCTGCTTTTTTTTCTAAACAGTGAGAAGTCTCCCGTGCTTATACTTAAGGCTGCAGACTTCAATTTTTGTTGAAGACTCATGTCTCTTCTGGCCGCCTCAATTCTTTGTATGCTAGAAACATCTAATGTGGTTGTTTCTGATTGTCTTTGCCATGAGTATATTTTTGGTTTTTGCCAAAAATTTATAGCTGATCGTATCATTGATGGAAAGTCTTGTCCGTTTATTTTAACAAAGGCCAAACTAATACCTAAACTCAATGAAAGAATAGAAATAACAACCCACAAAAAGAAACCAAGAGTATAAAATGCTATAACACTGATTCCCGAAGCAATTCCAACATATATAAACTGAGACATAGTTAGCGGACCAACTATTTTTGCTTTTCCTTCTATAAATTGTGGGACCTGAAAGTTTGCCATAAAAATTATCTTAGATTTATTGTATTACCTTTTGTTTCAGGAGAATTATCTTCTTTGTCATTTTGTTTTGTTTTGTTTGAGGTTTTTGTAAATATACCTTCCTTGATTCCTGAGGCTTTACTTTTTTCGTTTGTAGTCTTCGGCGAAGACGAAGCAGGGACAGTTTTTTTGTCAGGCTCTTTACTTTGTTTACTCGTAGTTTTTGGCGAAGAAGAAGATGCAGATTTGTTTTCTTGGGTTTTTTCTTGTTTCTTTGTGGTATTTGTTGAGGGCGTATTTACCTTTGAAAGATTTATAAAGCCGGAGCCATCACCTTGCAGTTTTGTTCTGTGTTCACTGTAGTGAACTGTTTTCTTTTTATCTTTTTCCTCTATTTTATTGGGTCCCTCTATTTTAGCGGTTGGCACCTCCTTCTTTTTATTCGTGTCACTAGAAGAAAAGAATTTTCCTAAAGAAAAACCAAAACTTTTTCTTTGTGATGAAGGCTTGTTTTCTTCGATTTCATTAAAGACATCGCCAGACGATTCTTGGTGCAGAACAAATGGTTTAGGGTCTTCCTTTGATGTGGTTTTTACTCCTTTACTTTCATCGTCCTTTTCACCTTCAAATTTAATGTTTGTTTCTTCACCTGTTTTTTCTATACTTGAAAGTACGTCTTTATTCTCTGAGTCTTTAGTAGAGATTGATTTAGTCTTTTTATTTTCATCACTTTTTTTAAGCTCAGGCTCTACTCCTACTTTTTTAAGCAATGCCTCTATAGATAAATCTTTCAAAGGAGTTGGATTTATTATTTCAATATCGTCTAAATTAAAACCAGAGCGCTCCATTTCATATTTTACCGGCTCAAAAACTTGAGTCTTTATTTCGTTAGCTATAGACATAGAAAATTCTTTATCCCAACTAAACCTATCAGATATTTCGTTTATTAGTTCTCTAGCAGGGAAAATTCCTCTAAACATGTCAAATATAATTTTAGAAATTGCTCCTTCATCATATATTTCAGCATTTTTGTTTATCTCATCAACGGCCAAGAAAAACTCTTTTGAGTCTATGTAATCTTTTAATTCTTTTGTTATTGTTTGAGTAATCATTTAATTTAAGATATTTTTTTATCTATTTCATCTTGCCAGTGCTCCTTTTTTCCCATTGACTCTAATATTTTATATGCTTTTTTAGCGCTATCTTCTAGATTTTCTTTAGCATCCTTTATTTTTGCTTTTAGTTCATTTCTTTGAGCTTGCAATTCTTTTACTTTATCTTTATCGCCCGCATCAGCAGCATCCTTTATTTTTTGCTTGAATTTATCAAGCTCTTTTTCGTTTGCTTTGAATTCTTTGTAAGTATTAGGCGCTATTCCTTGATCAGACATAATAGTATTCAAGAATGCAGCCTTATTTTCTGTCTCCCCTTCTTTCCCTAGTTTATCTATTTGTGGAATAGACATATTAAGAGATACTTGAGAATTACCTAATGCAGCCTTACTTAGTTTTGTTGAGTCCTTTAGGGATCCCATTACGTCTTTTATTTCTTTCCCAAATTCTGCGGCTAAAGTTGGAGCAAAAGCCATAAAATCCTTTTCTTTCCCTGTTGTTTTAGCGGAGTCAATTAACTTGCTTTGGGCTGCTGGTCTCAATTCTTCAAACTTACCTCCCTTTTCTAAGAATGTTAATCCTCTTGCTGCTGTTTCAGCCGGTGAAACAGACCCAGGTACTTGTCTTCTGTTTAGCATGTTTTCCATGTCTTCCTTGGTTCTGTCTTTATATTTTTCTTTTGTCTGGTCTGTGTCTTTCCCAAGCCTTGCTTTAGCTTTAGAAGACGCCCCAGACATTCCTGTGATAGCTCTACCCACAAGAGGAGCAGATCCATATTTCTGACTAAATCTCTCAAGTCCTGTTTTTCCTTCTTTATCTACTCCGCCAGCAAGCACCTTATCACGAGCTCTTGAGGCTCCCTTTTTAGCCCATTTTTGTGTGGTTTTTTTTGCTTTTGTTGCCATTTGTTTTCCCATCTCTGACGTTTCTGTTGCCATAGAAAGAGAGGCCATCATACCACCAATTAGAAGTCCTAACATTACAACCATTTGTGCTCCTTGACTAACAATTGTCTCTAGCGCCCCCCCAAAACCACTTCCTAAATCAATTGGAAAATTAGAAAGCTCTTCTGCGCTCAAAACTATTAAATAAATAAAAAACATCATAATAGGAGCGAAAAAACACCATTTTATAAAGTTGTCCCACCATTTTTGGAATAAGCCTTTCCATTGAGGCACAGCAAATAAAAGCCAACTTATAGGCGCAATTATTAATAAGAAAGATATAAAAACAAACCTTATTAAAAGTAAAATAGCTAAAGCCAAAAACCCTAAAGCAGTAAGAGAGGTAAACACAACAGAGAAAATCATACCAGTTATTGAGAGCACCGCCGCTGTGCTTGCCCCTGATAATGCTCCTCCAGCATCTGTATTAGGATTTATTGCCTCGCCTCCATCTAATAAAAGTCTTTGGGGGCCGAAAGCCGTCGCCATAGTTCCAGAAAGTTCATATGAGTTAGTAAAGCCTAGTCTGTTTTGTAAAAAAAAGTTTGTTATTACATGAGAAAAATCTATTACCGCCCCAGCAATGGCTAGGCTGAAGTTTACTAGTATTGCGGCAATTATTAAATTTTTTAAAGCTGTTTTAGCTTGGTAATCTTTAAATCTAAATATCGTAGCAAAAGCTATCACAATTATCACGAGAACAAAACCTAAATTAGCCACATCTCTTGATATTTCCCAACCAACAGTAACCAGTTCATTATTGGTTAATCTGTTTATATTTAGAGTTAGAGTAAAATCAACAAGAGCACCAGCTACCCACAAGAAAAAACCAGAAATTGCATTAAACATATAACCAAGCCATCTAAATATAGAACCCATGGCATCAGCCCAACTAAAACCAAACCAGCCACCACCTTCTTGAGCAAAAACCTCTAATGGAAGTAGTAACAACGTCAATACAGTCAGTATTTTTATTTTTATTGTTTTATGCCTCATCATCATTATCATTATCGTTATTTGTGCCTCCACAAGCATCAACTCTATTTTTAACATCACTTAACACTTCTGACGTTTCAGTTTCTATTCTTTCTAGTTCATTTTCTGTTATTACGTTTTTAATAGAGTCTTCAATTGCAGCTATTAACGAGTCTTGAACTAACTCTATATTTTCTGGTGGGTTATTTATTATGTTTTCTATGTCAGCTATTACAGTTTCTAACTCACTAATATATTGAGTTATCTGGTCACTTCTTTCTTCTGCTTCATCTCTTAAGTCTTCTATGTCTTCATCAACATCAAGACCTTCACTTTCTTGACATAATTGCAGTTCATCAAGACCCTCAATAATATTATTATTATCAATATCAATTACTTCTAATGATGAAATTATAGACTCAATAACATCTATCATGGCATTAAATCTTGTAAGAGATATTGTTGATATTGCGTCATTCGCAGTATCTACAGAGTCATTGATTGTGTCTCTATAATCAAGACAAGCCTGTAATAAATCTCCAGTTAAACCATTACAATCATCAGTTGCTGCTCCCAGGCCGACTTCACCTATATCTATAAGTCCAATTTCATCTAAACCAACTTGAACTAATTTATTTATAGCAGCATCAATTATGGCTGCGGCATAGGTGCTTAGATCATCTGAGTTAACAATAAAATCTATGTCAGACTTAATAGCACTAGAGACCATATCTCCTGCTAGGCTACCTGGAGTTATTGTTCGAGGGTCAACACATCTCCACTCAGAACCACTTGGTCTATTTGTGTTTCCATTGTACCTAAAAGTTTCACCATCATCATTTTCAGGTGTTTTTGTGAAATAACCATCTCCGGAAGCAATAGTTCCTATAAATTCTCCTTCAACTTTTTCCCATGAGGTACATCTTTTTTTTGACACAAATGAATTCCCAACTGAAGCTTCATACTGAGCTAATGATGTTTGCTGAGACTGTCTTTTTTCGGCTTCACTTTGAGCCATAACTTCAATTCCCCATCTGTTATTTTGTGGTTTTAGTGTTTCAGTGTAAGCAAGCCAACCTCCTGTTCTAAAATCTTCCCTAAAATTTTCTATCGTGCCCTCAAAACCATCTAAAACGTCATCTAAGGTACAAGAAACCTTTTGGCTAAACATAGCTTGATTTAGCTGTACGTCTAGCCTTGGAAGAGTATTTGGACTACAGAGATTTGCATAACCAAGCTCTGTTACCACGTCTCCAACAGCCTCATTAGCGGCATCTCTAAATAAATTTCCTGGGTTTTCAACAAAACCAGGACGGCCTTCTAATCCACCTTGTATCCAAAATATTATATCGTTAACAATTTTATCTAGTAATCTTTTTTTCAGAGTTGCTAGTGTGGTTCTCCAAGCTACATCAGCTAACCACTTAGCAGCATCGGTAAGCCAACCAACAACACCTTCTGGGTTTATAGTAATATCAGCCACACCAAAAATAGCATTAGCTTTTTGTGGCATAACCCCCATTGTGGCTATGGATATTAAAAGTATTATGGTTATTATTTTTTTTAACATTTTATTGTGTTAATTCTTCGTAGTAATTTAATAGTGTGGACTGAATCGCCACATCTTCTTCGGCTACCTTAATAAAATGTTCCATGGCTAAATATGCTTTTAAAGGGTCATTTTCCATGTTTAAAATTGATTTATAAATAAAAAGTTTTTTACTCCAAACATTTATTACTGTTAAGTGGGCTTCTTTCATTGATTCTGGTGCTTTTACTAAAAGCATGTCATCAATAAATTTTGGTATTAAGCTCACTATTTTCTCTATTTTTTCTGAGTCACCTCTTTCTATGTGTGCTTGTAACATCTCTAGTGCTTCACCCTCAAAACCACTAAAATTATTTATTGCTATTTCTCTTATTCTTTCCAGGTATCTTAAGTGATTATTTTTTGAATCATCACTAGATATAATTATATCATTTAAGCTAAATTCAGCTTCTTCCATATAATTTTCTAAGCCTCTTTCTTGAATAAATGATTCTATATCTATAGATTTTGGATCTTCTCCAGAAACTATGTTTCCACTAAAGCTGTTAGCTAAAAGATCTGTTAGGTTGTTAGTTACTTCATCGTCATTTTCGTATGCTGTTAGATTATTAGGACTACTAGTTATTAGATCTGATCTTTCATTGTTGTTATTAGACAAAAAACTTAAACTTGACTCTGAAGAATTATTTGATTCTATGGTTGTTTTAGAGACAGCATTGCTATCTTGGTTTATAATAAAAATACTTGCTAATACCCCAATAGATAAAATTACCAAAGATTTTAAAATCTTCTTATTTTTCATACTAACATTATAACAACTTATAATAATTATTTATATGGCGTTAATTAAAAAATATACAGATAAATTTATAGATTCCTCCCTATTTATACTGTTTTTATCAATATTTTCTATTTTAATAGGTCAAATACCAATAATTTCACCTCTTTTTAATAACTCTAGTTCAGGGTTATTAGCTCTTTGGGGAGTGTTAGGTATGTTTGTTGTGCCTATTTTTAGTATTATTTTCCTTTTTAAAAAAGACGTAAGCATTTTTGGTTTTAGGTGGCCTAAAATAAAAGATAGTAAATTTATAATATACTTCCTCTCTTTTATTTTTATTGCTATCGCTTTTTTAATGTCATTTAATGAAAGCTTTCAAAATTACTATCAACTAAACTTGAGTTTACCAGAGTTTTTATGGCAATTAGTTTTTCTTTCTTTAATTTATTATTTATCTGAAGAATTTTTATTTAGAGGATTTATGTTTTTTGGTTTATTTAGAAAGATAGGCCTCCATAGTTTTTGGGTTGTGACTTTAATATTTACTCTTTTTCATATAGGTAAGCCTGGAATTGAAATTGTTTTTGCTTCCATTTTTAGTTTATTTCTTTGTTTCCTTTCCTATAAAACGAAGTCATTTTTACCAGCAGCAATACTACACTTTCTAGTTGCTCTAACTCTGAATATAATGGTTAACTTTGTATTAATATAATTTTTGGGATAACTTTTTTATGTCCTTTATTGATAAGTTTTCTGGCCTCCAAAAAGGCAGTATTCCCGCAGACTCTAAGATTTCTTTTATTTCACCTTTTCTTTCTTTTAGTCCTATATCTAGATTATTGGCTATGGTTTTTCTAGGGTGCTTAAATATTGTCTTTACTGCTTTGTAATAAATGCCACTATCAAAATTTTCATCTTTTGTTTTTAGGCTTACTATAGCTCCATCAACTTTTGGTGGAGGAGAAAAGTCTGTTTTTGGTATATTTGTTATTATTTTTGTGTCAGCCCAAAATTTAACAGAAGCAGCTAGTATGTTCATTTTTGGGGGTTCTGCAGTTAATCTTTCTGCTACTTGTTTCTGAATTCCTAGAACAGTTATAAAAGGTTTATTTCCCAACTCCTCAATAGTTCTTAGTAATTTACCGGTTATATAGTATGGAATATTTCCAACTAATTTATAATTACCAATATCTTGTGAAATTTTTGGTAGAATTTTTAAAATATCTTGTTTTATAACCTCATATCCTTTCTCAATTAATTTGTCTCCAAGTTTTTCGTCTTTTTCTACACATATTAATTTAACTCCTTTATTTTTTAGTTCTTTCGTTATTACTCCTTTTCCTGGGCCTATTTCAATAATTGTGTCTCCCTCTTCTATTTCTAGAGGTTTAATAAAATAATGTATTTTTGCTTTATTTTTTAAAAAGTGTTGACCTAATTTTTTGCTCATTTTTTATTTACTTGTTTATATTATCTACTTTCTAATTTATTATATAAAGGACTAACCCTAGTCCCTATAGTTTAACCGGATAAAACTGGGGATTCCTAATCCCCCGCTCCAAGTTCGAGTCTTGGTAGGGACACAATATGGTAATATTAATATATGTTTAATAATTCATCATTAATAAAAACAGTAAGAAAGGTTATGCCTTCTGTTGTTTCTATTATTGTAAAAAAAGATAAAGAAGAGATAAATGGAGGATCAGGTTTTATAATTAAACCCAACGGAACAATTATCACAAATATACATGTTATATCAGAAAAAGAAAATAATTATACCGTCATTATAAAAGAAGAGGAGATTGAAGCAGAAATTTTAGCAAGAGACCCACTTAATGATATAGCCATCTTAAAAGTAAACACCAAGGAAAAACTTCCTTATTTAAATATAAATAAAAAAATGAATGTTCAACTTGGTCAGGACGTTCTAGCTTTTGGAAATGTCTTTGGAATGTTTCAAAATACCGTGTCTCATGGAATTATATCTGGACTTTCAAGGTCTATAAAAGCGCAAATTGAATCAAACAAACCAGCAACAGAAATAAGAGGTTTAATTCAAACTGATGCTGCCATAAATCCAGGTAATTCAGGCGGACCCTTAACTGACAATAAGGGTAATGTAATAGGTATTAATTTTGCAGTTGTTGCCGGTGCTCAAAATATAGGATTTGCTATTCCTATAAAAGTAGTAGAAAAAGACTTAGAAGAACTAGAAGAATTTGGTCGTATAAGAACTCCCTTTTTAGGAGTAAGGTACATAACCTTAGATAAAAAGATAAACAATAAATTTAAAAAAGAAATTAATTATGGAGCCCTGGTTTTAAAAGAGCATAATTTTGAAAAAGCTGTTATTTCTAATTCACCAGCTGACAAAACAGGAATAAAAGAAGGAGATATATTACTAAAATGGAATGGAGAAGAGATAAATCAGAATAAAAAAATCCAAGATTATTTATCTGAATCAGAACCAGGAGATGAAGTGGAGCTAGAGATTTTAAGAAACAAAGAAAGTATTCTTAAAAAAGTTATTCTCTCTGAGAGAGAATAAAATTAATAAAATTTTATAACTTCAGGCTTTAAAAAAGCTAGTATTTCTCCCATTGAGAAATGAGAAAAAATAAAGGAAAATATAATTCCTAAAAATATAATTATTACCATTCCTAAATATTTGTGATGCATATTTATATTACAAAATTTATTAGTTTGTCTTCTACGAATATAACCTTCTTTATATTATTACCATCTAAATACTTTGCAACTCCATCTAGTTCTTTTGCGATTTTTTCCGCGTCTTTTCTATTTATTCCTTTACTTACTTTTACGGTATCTCTAACCTTTCCATTAACCTGAATTATTAATTCAAAATCACTTTCTTTTATTAATTCTTCGTTATGTTTAGGCCATTTTTCTTTATGAATAGAAGTTTCATTACCTAAGGTATTTCTCCATAACTCCTCTGTTATGTGTGGAGCAAAAGGAGCTAAAAGCTTTAAAAAGCTTTCTACAAATTCTTTATAATTACTTGTACCATTTAAGTGTTTATGTTCTTCTAGATAACTAAGTAGAATCATTAGCTCACTTATAGCAGTATTATACTTTAATTTTTTTATATCACTAGTAACTTTTTTAATAGATTTATGAACTTGTTTCTCTAAATTTTCATCTGCATATCTTGGTTTGCCTATATCTTCATAGTTAGGTCCTTTTCCTACTACTTTTATGGGAGTTTCTATGGCTATATCTGATCCGTTATTTATATTAACTTTTTCTATAGTTTTCCAAACCCTATTTATAAATCTATCTATTCCCATTATTCCTGCATCACGAAAATCACCACCCTCCTCAAAAGGAGCTAAAAACATCAGGTAAGTTCTTAAAACATCGGCTCCAAATTTTTCTATATACTCATCTGGATTTATTACATTACCCTTAGATTTACTCATCTTTGTTCCTTCTTTTATAAGTAGTCCATGAGCCCTAAATTTTTTAAAAGGTTCATCAAAGTCTATAAAACCAAAATCGTTTAAAGCTTTAGTTATAAACCTTGTGTACAAAAGATGCAGAACAGAATGCTCTTCTCCTCCAATATACATATCTACAGGTAACCATTTCTTAACCCTTTTTTCATTGGAAAAAGAATCTTTGTTGTCTTTATCTATGTATCTGTAGTAGTACCATGAAGAATCAAGAAAGGTGTCAGAAACATCTGTTTCTCTTGTAGCATTTTCTCCACATTTGGGACATTTTGTCTTATAAAATTTTTCATCACTTGCTAAAGGGGACTGACCTTTTCCTTTTGGTCTAAAGTCTTCTATGTAGGGTAATTTTATGGGTAAGCTATCTTCTTTTACTGCTACCCAACCAGGATTTTCCACTTCTCCTTTAGAGTAGTTTTCAGGATTTTTTTTCACATTTTCAAAGCACTTTTTACAAAAAACCAAAGGAATAGGAGGGCCCCAGTATCTTTGTCTAGAAATTAACCAATCTCTCAATTTATAGTTTGTGTGTTTTTCCCCTCCTGATTTTTCTATGGCCTCATTAAAATCCATTAATTCTTCTTCAATTATTGGTAAGTTAAATTTTTCAGCAAACTCCCCATCTCTTTCATCTAGTGATGGAACAGCCATTATTGCCCCCGTTCCGTATCCAGAAAGAACATAATCTGCTACCCACACCGGAAGTTCTTTCTTGTTTACAGGATTTATTGCTTTTAATCCCTTTACTTCTACTCCTGTTTTTTCCCCGGCCTCTTCTCTTCTTTGTTGATCGCTTTTATTTTTAGCTTTTTCTATATAAGAGCTAACCTCTTTTAAGTTATTTATTTTTCCTTCAAGTTTTTCTAATACTTCATGTTCAGGAGCAAGAACCATGTAAGTTACTCCGTTTATGGTGTCTGGTCTTGTGGTAAACACCTCTAAACTTTCATCGGTATCTTTTATGTTGAAATTAATTAAAGCTCCCTCAGATCTCCCTATCCAATTAGATTGTGCTATTTTTACATTCTTTGACCAATCTAATTCTTCCAAATCATCTAGCAGAGCATCTGCATAATTAGTTATCTTAAAGAACCACTGTTCTAAGTTTTTTCTTTCTACCTCATTACTACATCTTTCGCATTTTCCATTTTCAACTTGCTCATCAGCTAAAACAGTTTTGCAACTTGGACACCAGTTCACTGGTGATTTTTTTCTGTAAGCTAGTCCATTTTCAAATAACTTGATAAATAACCATTGAGTCCACTTATAATATTCTGGGTCGTAAGTTTCTAATTTTTCATTCCAAGCAAAACCGTTCCCTATCATTTCAAGTTGTTTATAAAAATTCTTTTCTGATTTTTTAGATTGATCTACAGGGTGTGTTCCTATTTTTATTGCATAGTTTTCAGAGTGAATCCCGAACCCATCTAGGCCAATTGGCTCAAACACATCAAACCCCTGCATTCTCTTAAATCTTCCATATATATCAGCCCCAGTGAATGCATACATGTTCCCCACGTGTAGTCCTTCCGCAGACGGGTACGGAAACATCATTAAGTTGTAATATGGATCTTCAGCGCTTTCCAAGTCAGGTTCGTAGACACCTTTATCTTGCCATTCTCTTTGCCACTTTGCCTCAATTTTTTTGAAATTGTAATCTTCCATTTAGTTTATTTTAAATATTTTTTTATTATTTTCCTCAAGTTGGATTATTAAATCATCTAAAGAAATTCCTCTTATCTCTGCCATTTTTCTATAAATTTCTTTTACAAAAATGGGTTCATTTCTTTTTCCTCTATAAGGAATAGGCGCCACATATGGAGCGTCTGTCTCTAAAAGAATTTTTTCTAGTGGTATAGATTTTATAACACCATCATAAACCTTGGTAAAGGTTATAACCCCTCCAAAAGTAAAATAACAGCCGATATCAATAAACTTTTTTGTTGTTTCTTCATTTCCAACAAAAAAATGAATTATTATTCCAGGAATATTTTTTTTATGTGGTTCTATTATTTCTAGAATATCTTCATAGGCATCTTGTGAGTAGCCTCTTTCATCTTCTTTGTTCTTTGATGGTCTACAATGAATCATTAAAGGCAGGCCTGTTTTTATGGCTAAATCTATATGTTCTTTAAATATTTGTTTTTGTTTTTCTTTAGCTTCCTTTTCAGAAACGTGATAGTAATCTAGGCCACACTCTCCTATAGCAACAATCTCTTTTTCTTTAGTTAGTTCTAAATATTTTTCTATTTGAAAATCTTCTTTTTCACCATCAAATGACCCCGATGCATAAGTTGGATGAAGACCAACGGTTGCAAGCATGTTTTTATTTTCCTTTGCTAGCTTTAAAGCAAGTAAAGATGTTTCAAACCTAGTGCCTACATTAATTAAAGTAAGCCCTTCTTTGCTAGTTTTTTTTATTATTTCTTCTCTATCTTTATCAAATTCAGGTAAATTTAAGTGAGTATGTGAATCAAAATAAGTCATATGAATCAGGTTAACACTCAAAATTAAAACACGCCAGGTTATGGCGTGTTTTAATGTATAAATTTATAAGAGAGAAATTTGATATTTTTTAGGCTATCGCTTTGTTTTCTTCTGCTAGGGCTTGCTCTTTTTGATGAGCGAGATAGTTAAATATTTCTTGAGCCATAAGAGCAACAGGAACAGCCAGAAGAATACCAACAAGTCCTGCTGCTTGACCACCAGCAAGTAAGGCGACTAAAACCATAACAGGATGTATTCTCATTGCCTTTCTCATTATCATAGGGATCAATACGTTGTTTTCTAACTGTTGAACAACAAAGAAAAAAATCAGAACGTATATTCCTAACGCAAATGAATTAGCTATAGCAATAAGAAAAGCTATGAATCCGCTAAGTATTGGACCAACAACCGGAACTAACTCTAGCACTGCTGCTATTATTCCCAAAACCAAAGCGTACTCTACACCTAGAAGCCATAAGCCTACACTTACCACCGTACCAACTATTAAGCTCAGCCCGAGTTGTGCCACTAACCAAACTCTTATTTTTTCTTTAAATTTACTAAAAACTTTTAAGACTGGTTTTTCATAAATTCTAGGAAGTATTATCTCTAATAATCTTTCTGTGCCATTTTTTTCTACAGAAAGATAAAAAGTAATGATTATAGTTGTTATAGCTAAAACAATATTTGTTATAACAGATCCTATTGCATTACCAAGGGTACCGTTGGTAGAAGTTATAAATGAAAGTATTTTATTTAAATTAGCGCTAAATGCTTCAATAACAGACTCTGGTATACCAAAACCAAGCATAGCCGATATAACATCGTTAAATTGAGTAACGAATGAAGACGCTTCAACTATAAATATAGGAACAATAAAGTACATTGCTATAGCAAATATAAGCATAGCTAATAAAAAGACTATAATAGTCCCTATTAATCTGTTAATCCCCCTTCTTTCAAAAAAGCTAACTATAGGGTCTAATCCTAATGAAAGTATAATAGAAGCAAAAAGCACCCCAATAGCCTGTCTTGAGACATAGAAAAGTATGATTATTCCTAAGAATATCATTATCTGCCAAAGCAGATTCCAGCTTAACTCTATTTGAACCTTCTTCATATTTTCAGTATATCACCAAAATCTTTAAAAGGTCCAATTACTGCCAAGTTTAATCTTTCTTTTTTAAATAAATCATTTGCTACTTGCTTTATCTCATCTGCGGATACAGATTTAATTTTTTTTACTATCTCTTGAGGCGTTACAATGTCTAGTTTTTGAATTCTTTGTTCTGTATAAAAAGCAGCTAAGCTGTTAGATGTTTCTAGAGATAGAAGTAAATTTCCTATTAAATGTTCCTTTGCTCTTTCTAATTCTTTTATTTCAACTTTTTTTTCTTTAATTTTCTTAAATTCTTTTAAGATTAGTTTTATAGCTTCTTCGGTCTTTTCTTTATTTAGTCCTGCTCTAGCAGCTATAAATCCAGAATTAGTATTTAAGTAAGCCCCAGAACCAACATAATAAGCTAAACCCCTTTTTTCACGCACTTCAGTAAAAAGTCTAGAACTCATACCTCCACCTAAAATATCTGATAAAACCTCTAAAATATATGATCTTTTATCGCTTGAAGGAAAAGCGTGAAAACCCAGCCAAACATGAGCTTGGTCTGATTTTTTAAATTCTATTTTAGAATTTGGATTTTTTTGATTTATTTCTACTTTTGACATTTCCGTTTCTGGTCCTTTATTCATGTCAGAGAAATATTTTTCTAATTTTTCTTTTATGCCTTTTTCTTTAAATCCACCAGAAATAGTTATTATGGTATTGTCCGACTTATAGTGTTTTTCTCTATAATTTACAAAGTCCTCTCTTGTTATCTTTTTTATTACTTCTTTTCTTCCAAGTATTGGCCAACCCGCAGGCTGATCTCCATACAAAGTTTCTTCAAAAAGATCATGAGCCTTTCTCATAGGAATATCTTCATACATATTTATTTCTTCAAGAATTACACCTCTTTCTTTCTCTAATTCTTTAGTTGGTACGGTTGAGTTTAAGTATAAGTCGGATATTATATCTAGTGCTTCATCAAATTTTTCATTTCTTACTTTTGCATAATAATTAGTAAATTCTTGGCCAGTGGAAGCATTGTAGCTTGCTCCTATTCCTTCTAGTTGAGAGGTTATATCAAATGAAGAAGGTCTTTTTTTTGTTCCCTTAAAAGCCATGTGTTCCAAAAAATGCGAAAGACCCGATAGTTCTTTAGTTTCATATTTAGAACCAACCTTAACAGAAGCCATGACCGTTGTAGCAGGACTTTCTTTTTTTGGTATTAATATTATTTCTACTCCGTTACTTAATTTAAAATTCTCAAATTCTTTATTCATTAAGATAGTGTTTCATTTATTTTTTCTTCTATATGATTTTTTATTTCATTTATTTTTACTCTTACCTGCTTCATTGTGTCTCTATCTCTTATTGTAACAGTATTGTCCTCTAGGGTATCAAAATCTATAGTCACACAAAGAGGTGTTCCCATTTCGTCTTGATACTTATATCTTTTTCCTATGTTTCCTCTATCGTCCCAATCAATATTAAATTCTTCTTTTAAGTCTTCATACACAGACTTAGCTTTATTTACTAATTCTGGTTTGTTTGATAACAAAGGAAATACAGCTGCTTTATAAGGAGCTATTTTTGGATGAAGCTTTAATACGGTTCTATTGTTCTCTTCGTCCTCAAAATAAGCATCAACCAACATAAATAGAGCAGCTCTATCTATGCCTCCAGAAGTTTCTATTATCCAAGGAATAAATTTTTCATTAGTTTTATTATCTAGATACTCCATGCTTTGGCCAGAGTATTCTTGGTGTCTTTTTAAGTCCCAATCACCTCTATGATGAATTCCTTCAAGCTCTAACCATTCATCTCCCATTTTGTACTCAATATCAACTGCCATTTTTGCATAATGTGCTAATTCATCTGACCCATGTTCTCTAAATTTTAAGTTCTCTTTTTTTATTCCTAAATTTTTATACCAATTCATTCTTTCGTTTTGCCAAAAGTTAAACCACTTACTAGACTCTTTTTCTTCTGGTTTAACGTAAAATTGAAGCTCCATTTGTTCAAATTCTCTAGAACGAAAAGTTAATTTACCTGGTGTTATTTCATTTCTAAAAGCCTTACCAAATTGAGCTACACCAAAAGGAATTTGTATTCTTGTTGTGTCTAATATTTGTTTAAAATTTGTGTGAACTCCTTGAGTTATTTCTCCTCTTAAATATACGGCTTGTTTTTCTCCTTCCACCGCCCCAAAGCTAGCTTCTACTAATAAGTTAAAAACTCTAGCTTCTCCTAGTTCACCTCCACAGCTTGGACATTTTTTAGTCTCTATATGATCAGCTCTAAATCTTTTTTTACATTTTTTGCACTCAACTAATGGATCAGTGAAAGATTCAACATGACCACTAGCCTCCCAAACCTTTGGGTTCATAACTATAGAAGCATCAATTCCTATAATATTATTGTTTTTTTGAACCATCTCTTTCCAAAAAAGATCTTTTATATTTTTCTTCATCTGAGATCCTAATGGTCCATAATCCCAAGACCCTTTCATTCCACCATATATTTCTGAATCAGGATAAATAAAACCTCTTCTTTTTGATAAAGATGTAATTTTTTCTAATATAGACATATTTTTAATACTAACTTAAGCCTTAATCTATCACAACGCCATCTTCTTCATCTGTTGTTTTGTCGTCCGGAAGAGCTGTGTTTAATGGATTATCGATCGAAGTTAAAGTAACGCCAGTCCATTCATCTATTGCCGTTAATGTGGTCCTAGATAATAAAGACTGAAATTGTCCTTCTATATCTTCGGTTGGAGTTGCTTCTATTTTAAAAACTGTATTTATTGGTAGAGAAATAACTCCTTTTGTTGCTTGAATATTATCTATTTTCCAAACCACCTCTCTTTCTTCTGAGTTATAAATTGGCTCCTCTTCTAAATCACTTTCTATTACTCCTATCCAATTAACTCCACTTGGAAGGCTTGCAGTTACCTCAACATTTTCCACATCTGTTGAGTAATTTTTTAATGTCCAATGAATACTGTATTCATTTGGTTTCCCAACTTTTGGTGGAAGAGATCCAGAATTAATAATTCCAGAAGAGGCATCTCTAAAAAAAGCTTTAGCACCTATTGTTGTAAGTCCTCTAACTTTAGTATTTAAATTAGAGACAGCTGATATGCTATTAGCTTCTATGTAATAAGGTACAGAAGGTGATTTTATTCTACTACTCACTTCTAAATCAAAGTTTTTATCACTTAATCTTGATATTGGAAAGGAAGATTTAAGATTAATATTTGCAATTACTCTACTTTTTCTTCCAGGTTCAATAAAACCAAATTCTGGATTTGTTTCTTTATTCCATGTGATCCTTTTGTTTTGTTCATCAAATTCACCAGAAGAACTTAATGTTGAAAAATCAAACATATCACCAGATAAATCCATTATAATTTCAACGTCTCTTAGAGCTATTCCGCTCTTGTTTTCATAATCTATAAAATATATTAATCTTTCTCCAGCGAAGGTAATGTGACTACTAACACCATTTATTGTTGTTTCAATTTTTAACGGTGATCCTTCTATTTCTATGTCTGAAGAATTATCCGCAATTACATATTCATTACCTATCATTTCTGTTATTACATTTACATTAAAGCTTGGGGTTAGGTTCGTTCCATTTAATACACCACGAACATTTATTGATCCATTAGAGTTGGGTCTTAATCCTCCTAATAACCACCTATTACTATTTTCAGGCTGCAAGTTAGAAGATATATAATTAAAAGAATCTGGATACTGAATTTCTAAAGCAAGATTATTAAAATTATAATCAGAGTTATTTTCATAATTTATTTCTATTTCAAATTCAGATCCTCCTACAATTTGCTCTGGTCTATTAACTTCTACATTAATAGGTTCTTCGTTAATTTCTAGATTAAATGTTTTCTGTTCTTCAAATCTAGTAGTTCCTATTGAATAAGATAGAGTAGCCCTAATCTCACTAACCTCACCCGCCTTTCCAATGGGAAGAACATTTATAGATCTTTTATCTAGTCCACCCGGTGATATACTCCCTATGTTTTTTAATAGGCTATTTTTATCGCCGTCTACATCCAAGTTAGAAGCTTTTGAATCAAATATAACATTTAAACTAGCGTTATTTAGTTGGCTCCCAGTCTCGTTTATTATATTTACATCAATATCTGTGGGCACACCCCTAAGAATATTTTCATCTAATTGTAATATTTCTATTTGAACATCATGACCACCACTTCTAAAGCCAGCAATAAGTAGAGCAGCTCCACCAATTATTATTACTGTTCCAACAGCAAATAAATAAAGAGCCTTTTTAAGCCAATATAATTCGTCCTTCTTTGACTTGCTAGAGTTTTTAACATTGGCGATTTTCTTTTTTCTTTTTTTTCTTTTGGTCATTTCAATCAATTATTTTTATAAGCTTATCATCATTTATCTTTGTTTTACATTTTGAACAAAGAAATAACTGATCTTCTATAAGAAAATAATCTATATTTTTTTTACCACATTTAAAACAATCAGAAAAACTAGGCTCATAACCCAGTATATTTAATATGTTTTTATTTTTGATTTCACTCTTCTTCATTCTTTCTATTATTTCTTGCCATAGATTATGGTCGGGTAAAATTTGAGGTGTTAAAGACTGAACTAAAAAAAATAAATCAAAAAACCCTTTTAATTTATATTCATCTTTTCTTATGTTTTTAAAGGTGTCTATTGTTAAGGCGTCAGCTATTATAAATTTATTTTTATTAATTAAACGAACCCTAACTAAATTTAAAGGATTTAGATGAGGGGATAACTTTGATGTTATTTTAAAACCGCTTATAGCTGTTGCTTCTACTCTGCCTAATTTTTCTGTAAAAAGACTGATGTTTCTATTATTACCATAATAAGCAAAAGATCTATTTTGAAGAACAACAGCATCAGTAACTATTTCCTCCATTTTTATTAGTATAAGTAAAGATTTAACAAGCTATCTAAACTGTAAATTCCACCACCAAATGTTGCTGTAATTAAAACGGCGCCAAGTATTAATAAGTCTAATTCTATGTCTTTAAACCCAGAACCAGATTTTAATTTTAGTATTATTACTAAGAATTGAAAGATAATTAAAACAGATATTATTTGAGTAAGTAAGCCAAGCATTAATCCTATTCCTCCAAAAACCTCTAAGAAAGTAACTAAAGAACCCCAAAATTTACCAGGCTTAAAGCCCATCCCAGCAAAATCCTTGGCTGTTTTTTTAAGATTTTTTATTTTTGGTAGACCGTGAACAATCAAAGTCAAACCTAATATAAATCTAAGTATAAGTAATCCCCAGTCCTGAAAAACCAATAAAAAGCTTATCATAATATTCTTAGTATATACTTTTAATTTTGTTTGTTAAGAAGACTTTTCTGCTTTTATTAATAAAAATGGAGGTATTTCCATACAAAGCTTTAAAAAATTATTAATGTCATTTTCGTTATCTTTATTTAAGACCGGCTCTTCAAGGCCTTTTATAGAAAAGCCATTTTTTAGCAAGAGAGACACGTAATATTCTATTGATCTATGATAAAAAGGAGTTTTTTCTGATAACCCATTTATTTCCACCATTTTTTTAAAGGGTTCTTTGTATTTTTTTATATCATAATGTGGCACTCTATTCATTACTTTATCTAGAAAAGTCTTATGCAGTTTTCCTGTAAAAAAAGCAGGATGAGGTAGAGATATAATCAGGGATCCTTTTGTTTTCATTATTCTATAGAATTCTTTAATAGTTTTTTCTATGGGATTAAAGTCCATTAAGACCATGCTACACACAACCACATCAAAATAATCATTATCAAAAGTTAGTTTGTTTTTTAAATTTTCAACCTCAAAATTATCTACTGAAAAACCATATTTCTTTTTTGCTATAGATATAAGTTTCTTTGAGTTATCAATTCCAATTACTCTTCCACCTCTTTTGGATATTATGTTTGATAGATAGCCCTGACCACATCCGGCGTCAAGAACATCTTTATCCTTTAAGTCACCCAATAGATTAACTAAAGATTTGTTTAATATCTCAGTTCTTAATAAGTCTTTATTTTCTACAAGTATATCGTATTCTTCTGATACTTTATCCCAATAACTCATTTGTACTTTAGTTTCCTATTCTAGAGGAAGCAGCTTGAGCTCCAGAATAATTTGAGCTTACAAGTAAAGTATTATCTAACCATGTATAGCTTAGTGCAGCACCAGCAGCATCAAATGTTATGAATCTTGCGGGTTGTTCACCAACTGTTCCGTCAGCCCACTCTCCAGCTGTTCCTGGATCTGTAATAAAGAAGTTTCTTGCTTCTGATGTGTTTTCTTCTAAAGAAGAAATATCCACCTGTTGTGTTTCAGTGTTTAGTTCTACAGCAAATCCAAACCATGTTCCATCACTGTCTGTGTAAGTAAAGTAAGTAGCGTCTTGGTTGAATGAGCTTGTAACACTTTCATTAAATACGGATGGAACAAACAAGCTTGCTACATCAGAAAAGTTAATTATATTTCCCTCTGAGTTTCTCATTACAACTTCTCTAAATAGAGGAACGTCAGTTGAAGAAAAGTTTAAAGAAGCTTTAATACCTTCTATTGATAAATCTTCAATAGTCACTTCAGACTCTGTGTCTGCTGAAGGAGAAAAAAGAGAAGAGTGAGAGGTTATGATGTTCTCTTCTTCACTTTCATTTGTTTCTTCTGTTACTTGTTCTGGTTCTGTTGTTTCTTCAGTAGCATCACTTTCATTCTCTGTTTCTGAAGGAACTCCTGAAGGAACTTGAAAGTCTTCTTCATTTATTATTTCTTCCTCTGTTGTTTCTTCTTCAATAACAGGAGTTTCCGAAGTATTACCTGAGAAGAATAATATATAAGCAGCTATACCAGCGCCAATAATAACAATTATAATAAGTAGAGTTATAAACAATTTTTTGCCCCCAGATTTTTTTGGAGGGTATTCATTACCAGATATTTGATCTGGTTTTATTTCATTTCCATCTTTGTCGTTTTGAGGTCCTTGTGAACTATCCATTGGTTGAGGAGGTTGAAAGTTTTGGTCAATATTTATATTTTCGCTACCCTGATTACTTGAGTTATTATTAGGAGCTTGAGGTGTTGAAGGAGGTTTTACGGACCCTATAGACTTATTAGGATTAGGTCTATTTTTTGGATCATTTTGATCTCCAGCATTTGTTGGGGGATCGTAAGATTTTGGTTCATTTCCACCCTGATCTTTTATTGACTGAATATCAGAATTCATTGTATTTGCCTCTAAGCTATTTAACTTATTAGAATTTTCTTGACCTTGACCCTGATTACCTTGATTTTGATTATTGTTGTTCTGGTTTTGATCTGCCATCTTAATGTAAAATTTTTTAAAATTGTTTAACTTCGACTTATTCTTTTACTTTATGTAAATAAGTATAACAAATAGTATTTAAAAAAAGAAACCCTCTTACATAAAAGGGGTTTCTTTTTTATGGAAGGCAAGAATTAACTATTTTAAAGCCTTTATAGATAAACCAATTTTCCCTGGTTCTACTTTTATAACTTTTGCTTTTACGGTTTCCCCAACCTTTACTATGTCGGTTACATTTTCAGTGTATTTGTCGGCTAATTCAGAAACATGAATCATTCCTGATCTTCCTCCACCAAGATCAACAATAGCTCCAAAGTCTAGTATTTTTTCTATTTTTCCTTCAACCATTTCCCCAACTTCATATTTTTTAGTTATTTGTTTTATCATCTCTAGAGCTTTTTGAGCGCTTTCTTTGTTTTCAGCTGTTATAAATACACCTCCATCGTCTTCTATGTCTATCTCAACATTTTCCCCAGAATCTTCTCTTATTCCGTTTATTGTTTTACCTCCCGAACCTATAACTTCTCCTATTTGATCTGGATCTATTTGATGTCTAATTATACAAGGAGCATAAGGAGACATTTCTTCTCTAGGTGAAGAAATAGCCTCATTCATAACTTCAAGAATTTTTAGTCTTGCATCTTTTGCCATTGGTAAAGCCTGCTCAAACATTTCTTTAGTTATTCCATTAACTTTAACGTCCATTTGAATTGCGTTTATACCATCCTTTGTTCCAGCAACTTTAAGATCCATGTCTCCAAAATGATCCTCAGGTCCCTGGATGTCTGTTATAACTTTCCATTCTTCATTATTTTTATGCATTAGTCCCATAGCTATGCCTGCTACATGTTTTTTTATTTTTACTCCTGCATCCATTAAGGATAGAGAAGAGGCACAAACCGTAGCCATAGATGTTGATCCATTAGAAGACAGTGCTTCTGCTACTATTCTAATCACATAAGGAAAATCTTCTTTACTAGGAATTAAGCTTTCTAACGCTTTCAAAGCCAGAGTTCCATGACCAATTTCTCTTCTTCCAGGACCTCTTGCTCTTCCTGCACTTCCTACTGAAAATTGAGGGAAATTGTAATGAAGCATAAATCTTTTATCACCTGAAAATCTAATTTCATCTATTAGTTTAGCAGAATCAGGACCACCCAGAGTTGTTAAAGAAAGTATTTGGGTTTCTCCTCTTAAAAATAAACCTGATCCATGAGTTCTATTAAATAAACCAACTTCAGCGTGTAAGGGTCTTACTTCATCTATTTTTCTTCCATCAGCTCTCTTTTCTTCTTTAATTGCCTTGTCTTTTATTAGTTCTTCAAGTTTTTTGTATAAGTAATCATCAACACCTTCCGTTTCTAGTTCCTCTCCTTTTTCTTTTTTAAACTCTTTTAACTCCTTTTTAAATAAAGAACTTAATTCTTCTATCTCACCACTGTTAAAGTATTTTTCAAAGTTTGTTTCTACAAATTTATTTGTAAAGTTTTTGACTTCTTCAGTAGCTTCATTAAATTCAATAACTTCTTTTTCATCTCCCATCTCTTTTATTATCTCTTCTTGGAAGTTAATTAATCTATCAATTTCTTTTTGAGCTTCTTCAAATATTTTTACAAGTTCTTCTTCTGGAGCGTCTTCTCCCTTGAACTCTATCATGTTTATTTTTCCTTTAGGGCCAGAGAAAAACACTTCTCTTTTGTCTGACATTTTACTGAACGCTGCTACTGGACCATTCCAAGGGATGTTAGAAACACTAAGTGCGGTAGAAGTAGCTAGTAATGCTAATGGATCTGGATCATTAACCCCGTCATACTCAAGAATACTTACCGTTACTTGAAGACCTCTCCTCATTCTCTTATCAAAAAGAGGTCTAATTGTTCTATCTATTAACCTCGCTGATAAAGTAGCTTGATCGGATGGCCTCCCTTCTCTTCTCATAAATCTACCCCCAAGTATTTTCCCTATTGCATAAAATTTTTCTTCATAATCAACGGTTAAAGGAAAAAATGGAAGATTTTGATCTTCTTTACTCATGACAACTGCCACCATAACAGAAGTATCTCCTTGCCTAACTATTAAAGAAGCATCAGCTTTTCCAGCTAATATAGAAAACTCTAAACTAACTTCATTTCCGTTTATTTCTGTTTTAAACTCTTTTCTTTTTAAATCCATAATTATTACTTTTTATTTTTTCGTTTTGACTTTTTCTTCTTTGACTTCTTATTGTTATTTTTATCTGGGATATCCATAAGTATTTTTGGAATATTTTCTAATTCCACGAAAATATCACATTCATCTCTTAACATTGAAGAAGTTGTCTTGCTAAAAGCTACAACTTCAACTTGTTTTCCTTTTCCCCACTGTAGATACTCAACTAAAGGAGTAAAGTCTCCGTCTCCAGTCACTAAAACAACAACATCTAAGTTATCTGCCATTCTTATGGCATCAACAGCTATACCAACATCCCAGTCTGCTTTTTTATAACCGCTAGAAAATATTTGTAAGTCTTTTACTCTTAGCTCAAATCCTGCTTTTTCTAAAGCCTCAAAAAAAGACCGCTCGCCTGTAGCAGTCTCACTTTTAACAACATAAGCAAGAGCTCTTATTAAGTCTCTCTTATTTACTATTGTTTTTAGTAATTCAGTAAAATTAACCCTAGCGTTGCTTAGGTTTTTAGCAGAGTGATATACATTTTGGACGTCTACGAAGACGCCAACTCTTTGAGATGGGTTTTGGGTCATTATCCTTACTTAGCTCCAATTCCGAGCTTCTTTGTCAATTTCTTGTAACTCTTTTCGTTTTCTGAGCTTAAAAATCTTAATAATCTTCTTCTTTTACCAACCATCATTAAAAGACCTCTTCTTGAGTGGTGATCCTTAGGATGACCTTTTAGGTGTTTTGCTAGTTCTTCTATTCTTTTACTTAGAAGTCCAATTTGAACTTCTGCTGAACCAGTATCTTTATCGTGAATCTGATTCTCTTTAACTACCTTACTTTTTTTATTTTTTGATATTGCCATATTTAAGTACTATTTAACTAGCAATTACTATATAATCTCATGCCATAAAAAGCAAGCCCCGTTAGAGACAAATTATTTCAAAATGACATAAAAATTACGCTTAAACAAGATGTCTCTAACGGGGCAAGTATTATTTTCTCCTTCTACCATGAAAAGCCCCATGAACTTCTTTTAGTTCCTTATTCGTAATATGTGTATAAATCTGCGTAGTTGATATATTAGAGTGACCCAAAAGTTCTTGAACTGCTCTTAAATCAGCTCCATTCATTAATAAATCGGTGGCAAATTGGTGTCTCAACTGATGAGGGGAAACGCTTTTAGTTATTCCAGCGCTTTTAGCCGCTCTATCGACTAGTCTTTGTACTGATCTAGGGCTTATTCTGCCTATAACCTTACCCTTTTTGGTTAGACTAACAAATAAAGCCTCATCAGTATCCTCTCTTTTTTCTAAATAATTTTTCAGGGATCTTTTAGCTCTCTCAGACAAAAAAACCACCCTAGTTTTATCTCCTTTACCTCTAACGCTTAATTCTCCTCTTTCTAAATTAATATACCTATCTAATTTACAAACTTCAGAAACTCTTAGTCCAGTAGAAAAAAGGGTTTCTAATAAGCTTCTGTCTCTCATAGCTCTCAAGTTATTTCCCTTTGGTGCTTCTAGTAATCTCTCTAAATCATTGTAATCTAATATATCTATATCTTTTCTGTTTATTTTTGGCAGCTCTATTTTATCCGGAGAAACTACGTCTATATCTTTTTTTGTTAAATATTTTAAAAAATTCCTAATCCCTATTACATAATAGTTCTGAGTTATTTTTTTTATATCTCTTCTAGCCAATTTCAGCCTGTACTCTCTTATAGAGCTTTCATTAATATCACTTAGAGTTTTTATGTTCATCGTTTCCATGAAGTTTTTTATATATCTTTCATAAGCATCTCTTGTTTTTGGAGATCTATTTTTTTCTATCTCTAAATGATCTAGATATTCTTTTAATAATTTTTGAACTTCATTCACCCCGTTAGAGATAGTTCCGATTTATCGGAACGTATCTATTAGTTGTTAAGTCGCACCTTTTGTTTCTTACCCCGTTAGAAATTAAATTTCTAACGGGGTGAATATCATTATAATACCAGAAAGCTGTCGCAGAATATACGTTTTACATTATTAAAGTAAATAACGTAAAACATTGTGCTTATTTTATAACAGAAAAATCTATCATAAAATAAACTATATTTAAATGTAGACACTTAGATTTGGTTGTATTATACTACCAACGCTGAATAATTTTTAATTTTAAAAAGAAATTAATACCGATATAGACAATTTAAAAAGTTTTACTATAAAGCTTGTGAAAACAAGTTATTTTTGGCTTGCTGTTATTTTGATTTCTTTTCTGCTTTTTGATTTTTTAGCTTTAGGAGCTTTTAAAAATCACTCTCCTTATCAAGAAAAATATTGGTCATCAGGTGGACCAGTGTCTAGCGAAAATATGGAGGAGGCATCTAACGCTTTTTTAGGCTCCTCTATGACAAAGGCAGTTAGAGATTCAGACGTGAGTAAAAATATTTTATTAAAAGAAAGCGCTTCTGCTGTGGGATCCTCTCATCCTTTTAGTAATGTAATTCCATCCAGGGATGGTTTAAATAAATATAAAGTCAGAGAAGGAGATACCTTGTCTGGCATTGCTGCTGGTTTTGGTATTTCTTTAGAGACAATAAAGCTTGCTAATACAGATGTGTCTTCATCACTTATTCCTGGTGAAGAAATAACAATACTTCCTGTCTCTGGTATTTTGTATGAAATAGAAGAAAACGACACATTAGAAGGAGTTGCTTCTACTTATACTGTCGATGTCAATTTAATAAAAGAATATAACAAAAATTATCAAGAATTATTTAGTTCTTCTGGTTCAGTTATAGTGTTGCCTTATGCAAAACCTTTAAACAGGTGGGCCTATATAAATAAACATAGTAATTCATTGCCTAATTTAAATAATTACTTTCAACTTCCAGCTAAAGGTTGGAACTGGGGGAGTCTTCATTATAGTAATGCGGTTGATATAGCCGCTGCTTGTGGTGAAGAAATATACGCCGCTCAAGAAGGACTAGTTATAGAAGCTTCATCTAATGATTATTGGAATGATGGTTATGGAAATTACATATTGATAGAGCACCCAAACGAAACCAAAACAAAATACGCTCATACATTGAAAAATTTTATTGAAGAGGGAGATTATGTGCTACAGGGAGATACTATTGCCTTAATAGGAAATACTGGGAACGTTCATGGTCCTACTGGATGTCATTTACATTTTGAGGTTTACGGAGCTAAAAACCCATTCGCTGTTAAATAAAAAATACGCCACAATGTGGCGTATTCAATTTATATTTAGATTACCCTCTATTTATCTTTTTCTTACAGTCTTTACAGAGTCTTGATTCAGGATCAACCTTAAGAACTTCAATTGCTATTCTTTTACCGCAGGCCTCACATAGACCAAACTCTCCTGCCTTTATTTTATCTAGGGCATTTTCTATATCGTCAATTCTTGTCTCTAGTTTTTCTCTTATACTCAAAAAGTTTGACATCTCTTCTGTTTCGTTTATTTCTTCATCGCCTCCGTCAACATCATCACCAAAATCTAAGTTTCCTTTTAAGGCTTCTATATTTTTTTCAATCTTTTCTTTTTCTTCTATTAATCTTTCCTCTATCTCTAATTTTTTTATTTGTTCTTTATTTAGTGGCATAGTAAATAAATTATCACTTATTCACTTTTTATTTTCAACTTAATGGTTTTAATGGTTTAATACTCGTATGAGAATACTCTCAATTGAGACAAGCTGTGATGAAACTGGTATAGCACTTCTTAATATAGAAGGTGATTTAGATAACATAAATTTAAAAATAAAAAAAGAGCTTTTAGCTACTCAATTTGAAACCCATAGACCCTTTGGTGGTGTTGTTCCTGGACTTGCCAGACGTGAACATGAAAAAAACCTACCCTTATTAACAAAGGAGTTAGAAGTAAAAGAAAAAGATGTAGATTTAATAACGGTAACAGTTGGACCAGGATTAGATCCTTGTCTTTGGACCGGCATAAACTTTGTAAAAGAACTTCAAGCAGAGAAATTTTCTAATACAGAAGTTGTTGGAGTCAATCATATGGAAGGACATCTCTACAGTTTTCTCTTATCAGAAGACCTTGAAAGTATTGAAGATATATTTCCAGCTATTCAATTAGTTGTTTCTGGTGGGCACACAATGGTTGTGTTAATGAAGTCATTAACACAGTGGGAGGTTTTAGGAGAAACCAGGGATGATGCAGCGGGTGAAGCCTTTGATAAGGTAGCTAGAATGTTAGGCCTAGAGTATCCTGGCGGACCGGAAATATCAAAATTTGCTGAAAATGGAGATAGTCAAACAGTTGATTTTCCAAGACCAATGATAAATTCAGGTGATTATGATTTTAGTTTTTCCGGTCTAAAAACAGCCGTTCTTTATTACTTAAAAGATAATTTTAAAGAAATAGAAAGCAGTGATCTTAAATTTGATATTCCAAGAGACAAAAAAGCGGATATTTCTGCCTCTTTTCAGAAAGCAATAATAGATACTCTAGTTTCAAAAACATTTAGAGCAGTAGAAGAATTTAATGCAAAATCAGTTATGGTTTCAGGCGGAGTAGCTGCTAACACTCTACTTCAAGAATCTTTAAAAAATAAATCAAAAGAAAAAAATAAAAATTTCTTTGTTGCTCCAGCAAGATACAATACTGATAACGGAGTAATGATAGGTCTAGCCGGATACATTAATTTTTTGTCTGGCAATTCTCATAAAATAGAATCTCAACCTAACCTATCTCTTTGATATAATTTGAACAAACAAAATCTACTGATAGAATAGAGTTAATGGATAAACGATTTGATTATCAAAATAAGGAAAAAGAAATATATAACCTTTGGGAAGAAGAGGGCTATTTTAATCCAGAAAAATGCGTAGAAAAAGGAGTAACTAAAGAAGACGCAGAACCTTTTTCTATGGTTCTCCCTCCTCCAAACGTAACAGGGGTGTTGCACATGGGTCATGCTGCCATGCTAGCCATAGAGGACGTGATGACTAGATATAATAGGATGCAGGGCAAAAAAACTCTTTGGATTCCCGGAACAGACCATGCTGCTATAGCTACCCAATCAAAAGTAGAAAAGCTAATTTATAAAAAAGAGAAAAAAAACAGACACGATTTAGGCAGAGAAAAATTTTTAGAAGAAGTAAATAAATTTGCCAAAGAAAGTCACGACACAATAGAAAGCCAAATAAAAGCAATGGGTGCATCCCTAGACTGGTCTAGAGAAGCTTTTACACTGGATGATAAAAGAAGCTATGCGGTAAAGCATGCCTTTAAAAAAATGTATGAAGATGGTCTTATTTACCGTGGCAATAGAATCGTTAACTGGGATCCAAAAGGACAAACGACTGTTTCGGATGATGAAGTGGATCATATTGAAACAGAAGGAGTGTTATACACTTTTAAATACTCAAAAGATTTTCCTATTACCATAGCTACTACTAGGCCGGAGACAAAGTTTGGTGATGTAGCAGTAGCGGTAAATCCAGATGATAAAAGATACAAGGAATACATAGGAAAAGAATATAAAATAGATTTTCTTGGAAAAGAGTTAAATATAAAAGTAGTTGGAGATGATGTTGTTGATCCGGAGTTTGGTACTGGAGCAGTAGGAGTAACTCCTGCTCATAGTTTCACTGATTTTGAGATAGCAGAAAGACACAACCTCGAAGTAGTTCAGGTTATTAATGAATACGCAAAAATGGAGTTAGAGGGTCACGAAGTTGATGGAATGAAGACAAAAGATGCAAGATTATGGGTGGCAGAAAAATTAAAAGAATTAGGACTTTTAAAAAAGCAGGAGAAAATAAAACAAAACATTTCAAAAGCTGAAAGAACAGGTGGAGTAATAGAACCTTTACCAAAGCTTCAGTGGTTTATTGATGTAAATAAAGAATTTGAAATCGGAGAAAACAAAATCAATATTAAGTCTGGAACTAAAGTTACTCTAAAGCATTTAATGAAGCACGTTGTTGAAAGTAATCAGGTAGAGATACTGCCGGAGAGATTTAAAAAAGTTTACTTTCATTGGATAGACAACTTAAGAGACTGGTGCATATCAAGACAGATCTGGTACGGACACAGAATCCCAGTTTGGTACAAGGGAGATGAAGTTCATGCAGAAACAGACACACCATCTGAAGATGGTTGGGAACAAGATAAAGATACATTGGACACTTGGTTTTCCTCCGGTCTTTGGACTTTTTCTACTTTAGGTTGGCCCGAAGAAACTGAGGATTTAAAAACTTACCACCCGACAACGATTTTAGAAACCGGTCATGAGATTATATTTTTCTGGGTAGCTAGAATGATACTAATGACCACTTACTTTTTAGGAGAAATACCTTTTAAAACAGTATATCTTCATGGAATTGTTCGTGACAAACAAGGAAGAAAAATGAGTAAGTCTTTGGATAACTCAGTTAATCCGCTGGATATGATTAAAAAATATGGAGCAGATGCCACTAGATTATCTAGTATTATAGGCGCTGGACCTGGTAATGATATAGTTTTTTCCGAACAAAAAGTAAAAAGTTATAGAAACTTTAGTACAAAAATTTGGAATGTTGCTAGGTTTTTAGAGATGAATAAACCAGAAAATTATAATAGAGCAGAAGCAGAAAACAATTTAAATGAAAAAGATAAAGAAAAAATAAAAAAGGCAGAAAAAATAAAGGAAAAAGTTTCAAAACATATAGAAGAATTTAATTTTCATTTAGCAGGTGAAGAGGCTTATGATTTTCTTTGGAATGATTTTGCTAACAATCTTTTAGAGGAAACAAAATTAAGACTAGATGACAAAAATGATATAGAAGACAAGCGATCAGCTTACAGGATGTTAGAAAAAATATTTTTTGAATCAATAAAAATGCTTCATCCTTTCATCCCTTTCGTAACAGAAGCAGTTTACGATGAACTTAATTTGGGTGATAAAATGCTAATGATTGAGAGATGGTAATTTTTTCTTTTATTTTAATATTAATTTCTGCTGTAATACCAGGTATAGTCTGGTTAATTTTTTTTCTTAAAGAAGACATAAATCCAGAACCTAAAAGAATGTTAATGAAAGTTTTTGGAATAGGAGCAATTGTCACTTTTCCAGTTATTGCTCTCCAGGTAATATTTCAAGGAGTATTCAATTACTTGGCTATACCAGCTATTTTTCTTGTTTTATTTTTTTCTTTTAGCGAAGAATTTTTCAAATTTTTTGGAGCCTGGCTTGGTGTTAGTGATAGTAAATACTTTGATGAACCAATAGACGCGATGATATACATGATTGTTGCTGCTGTGGGTTTTGCTACCGTAGAAAATTTTTTAGTTCTATTAAATTTACTTAGCGTTTCAGGTTCTTTATATGTTTCTTCTATAGCTGACGTTTTGATATTAAGATTTGTTGGTGCAACTTTTTTACATATAATATCTTCTGGAATAGTAGGGTTTTATTGGTCCAGACATAAGACAGAAAAAAATAAAAAATTAATTATATGGGGAATTTTTTCAGCTACTTTAATACATGTCTTTTTTAATGTTTTAGTTGTTGTTTTTGAAAAAATTGATTATTTAATTTATCCTAGTTTATTTCTTATTTTTATGAGTGCCTTTGTCTTTAATGATTTTGATAAACTAAAAAGAAAAAGTATAATTATTAAAAAGTAATATATATTATGTCAGAAGAAAAAAAAGAAGTTATAAATAAAGATCTAAAAGAAGAAGAGAACCCAAAAGAGATCGAATTAGGAGAACATCATGAATCACTAGAAAAGGATTTTAAAAGTGAGGGTCAACTTACTGTTGATGTTTATCATGATGAAGACAATGTAATAGTTGAATCAACTGTTGCTGGTGTTGACCCTGATGAGATAGAAGTTAATATCACAAATGATTCAGTAACAATAAAAGGAAGAAGAAAAAGAGAAAAGAAAATAGAAGATAAAGATTTTTATTATCAGGAATTATTTTGGGGTGATTTTTCAAGAACTATTATTTTACCTCATGATGTTGATCCGGAAGAGTCAGAAGCAAGTTTTTCTAATGGTGTCTTAGTTGTAACTATGCCTATCTTTAAAAAGAAAAAAGCTAAGAAAGTAAAAGTAAAAGCTGAGTAATTAGTAGTTCAATAAAAAAAGAAACCCTCTTTTTAAAAAGAGGGTTTCTTTTTTTAAATTCTATCCTTGTTGTTTAAAGGCTTTGTGGGTTTTTTCTATTTCTTTTATTGCTTCTTCTCTATTCCCCCATCCTTCAGTTTTTACTTCTTTGTCTTCTAGATGTTTATAAGCCTCAAAGAAATGAGCTATTTCTTTTAATAAGTGAGGATTATGTTTTTGTAAGTCTTCTAAATCTTTTATAGAAGTAAATCTAGGATTATCTGATTGAACTCCTAGTATTTTATAATCTTTTTCTCCATCATCTATCATTCTCATAACTCCTATTGGCCTTGATTTAACAACACAACCTGGAAATGTTGGGTTATTCCCTAGAACCATTATATCTAAATGATCTCCATCTTCTGCTCTTGTTTCAGGAATAAGACCATAATCTGCTGGATAATGAAGAGGAGAATGAAGTACTCTATCTAATTTAA
This sequence comes from Minisyncoccota bacterium, assembly GCA_040880505.1. GTDB lineage: Bacteria > Patescibacteriota > Minisyncoccia > UBA6257 > GWB1-50-10 > JBBDIH01. The sequence goes on along the minus strand of JBBDIH010000192.1, from coordinate 22,692 downwards.
ATACTTCTAACTCCTCATCATATTCATACTTGTTATGACTTTCTTTTGGAATTTCTATTATTGAGTTTATTTCTTTTGGAAAATTTTTTCCTATTTTTACTTTATGAAACATCTTTTTCTTCTTCTTTATTATTTTCCCCTTCGTCCTTTTTGTTTATCTTAACTTTATCGTCTTCGTCGGTAGTTTCTGAGTCCTCATCTTCAATGCTTTCTTCTACTGAATTATCATCAGTTGAAACTTCACCCTCAGTAGATTCTTCATTATTCTCTTTACTTTCTTCGTCCTTGTTTTCTGCTGAGACTTCAACATTTTGTCCATCCTTTATTGAGCCCTCATCTTCAACTTCCTCTTCATTACCTGTTCCTTCGTCTAAGCTTTCATCAGGATTAGATTGAGCTCTAACATCTATTTTCCATCCAGTTAATTTAGCGGCTAATCTAACATTTTGTCCTCCTTTACCAATAGCTAAGCTTAGGTGATCATCTTGAACTATCACGATTGCTTCTCTTCTAGAGTTTGTTTCAACTAACTTAATTTTTGCAGGTGAAAGAGAGTTTTCAATATATTCTTCTGGTTCTTCGCTCCATTCAATAACATCTATTTTTTCATTGCCTAACTCATTAATAACTGCCATTATTCTTGATCCTCTTTGACCAACAACTGAACCAACTGGATCAATCCCTTCTTCATGAGAAATAACTGCTATCTTTGTTCTACTTCCTGCTTCTCTGGCTATTTTCTTTATCTCTACAACCCCCTCTGCTATTTCTGGAACCTCTAATTCAAAAAGTTTTGCAACAAAGTCTGGATTTGAACGAGAAAGTACAATTCCTGGTTTTCTCCTATCTTCTTGTTGTACAGCTAAAACTAAAAACCTCATTCTTTGACCAGAACGATAATGTTCTTCGGGAATACTTTCATTTTGAAACATTATCCCCATAGATCTATCAAGATCAATATAAACATGACCTCTTTCATATCTTTGAATCACACCACTAACAATCTCTCCTTCCTTGTCTTTAAATTCATCCATTATAGATTCTCTTTCTGCTTCTCTTACTCCCTGAAGAATTACTTGTTTTGCAGTTTGCGCTGCAATTCTTCCAAAGTCTTCATGAGTTTCTAGAGGGAAAATTAATTCTTCGCCAACTTCCGCATCCTCTTTTATTTTTTTAGCTTCTTTTATAAAAATGTGTCTATCAGAATTATACCTAGGTAATTGTTCATCTTCTTCTAAATTATTTTCTGTTTCCTCTTCGTCTCCACCTTCAACCACCCTAACTTCTTCTGGGTCAACCACAGTTTTAATTTGCCAAAATTTTGCTTCTCCACTTTCTATGTCTAGTTGAGCTTTTATTATTTCCGATCTATCTCTGTATTCTCTTTTATAAGCACTAGCTAAAGCACCTTCAATGGCTTCTTTAACTTTTTCGGTTGATATGCCTCTGTTATCGGCAATTTGTTTTATTGCAGAAGACAGTGATTTTAAATCCATTTCCATTTTATTTTTTAAAAATTATTTTGTTTTTCGACTTCTATTGTTTTATAAAGTTAGTCCGCCTCAATGGGCGGAAAATATCAATACAATACAATACAATAATATGTATATTTTTCTAAAAAGTCAACCCCGTTAGAGAATGCTCTGCCAAATTTAAAAGCCCTCACATTTTGAGGGCTTTAGTTTTGATTTTAGTAATTTCCGTATCCTTCTTTTTGCAACCATTCAGTCAGGGCCTCTGCATGATCATTTACCAGGAGAAATTCTTTTATCTTTCTTTTAACTTCAGAGATAGAAAATACTTCAAGTTCCATCACTTCGTTTTTTGCTTCTAAAAGACTTAGTCTTTCTCTTGTTTCTCGATCATGTTCCACCAGCTTTATGTGATAAACATAAAAAAAGTGTGAACCATCACCTTTTGATTCTTTAACTTTTTCAATAAATCTTTCCTTTATTTCTCTTGATTTAATTTTTAAACCAATTTCATCAAAAACCTCTCTTCTTAAGGTTCTTTCTGGTCCGTGATCTACTGTATGTTTTCTTTGACCACCAACTAGTTTCCATAAAGGGGGATTTGGTTTGTCACTATCTTTAATTAAAATAATTTGACTCTCTTGTGAGACTCTAAAAATTTCAATTAAAGCAAAGCTGACCCAGTCTATTGCTCTTTCTTTTTTCATAACTTTCCATTTTTAATTTTGAATATCTAAGTATATTATATAATATAAAATAAAATCAGTCAAATAATAAACCTAAGTACTCCCAATGATAATATTGACAAAAATATAAATATATAGTATTTATAAAAATAGTAATTCAAAATTAAATAACCCTGAAATGAATAAATCCAATAATTTGATTGATCTTCTAGAAAAGAAAACAAGAACTTTAACTAGTTCTTCTTATTATAAATTCATCTCTTCTCTTGTTATTTTAATAAATCCATTAGCTTTATTACCTCAACTTGTTATGGTCTTTACTGCTTCAAGTGTTGAAGGTGTATCTCTTTCCATGTATGTTATTTTTGCTTTTATACAAGGGGCTATTACATTAGAAGGCATAAGAACAAAAAGCCCGGCAATGTTTTGGTCTATGGCTATAAGCTTGTTAGAGAGTTTAATTATTATTCTAATGCTTTTTATAAGAGGATAATGAATTTAAAATTTTAATAACCGTAGACAATATAAGTCTACGGTTATTTTTATTTAATCTTATCCTTATGTGGTTAAAAGTGTTTGTTGACAAACACTTTTTTTAAAAAATCAGCTAAAAATAGAGAATAATGTTTGTCAACAAACAATTAAAACTAAAATAAACACATAAAAACATAAAAATAGCCAAAAAACTACAAAAAATGTTTGTCAACAAACATTTTTTTACGAAAATTAGTAAAAAACTGTGAATAAAGTGTTTGTCAACAAACACTTTTCGCAAAACATAGTGTAAAATGAAAATAATGTTTGTTGACAAACATTATTTTACGACAGGACATTGTTTATTTATTTAAAAGTAAAATAAAAAACGCTTATCTACGTAAATTAAGTAGATAAGCGAATATTGTTTTGATTTTAATCTAGCCAGGGCTTTTCTTTAAGAAATAAATCTATTCCTTTTTTCCATTCATCACTAACTGTATCAGCAGTAAAAGGAATAACCTTTTTAATTTTAAGATTATAATTTTCAAATGTTCCTAATTCTGTATCCATATTTAAAAATATGGAAGAATTTTGAACATTAGAAGAAATTAATTTTATCCCAGGATAAATTCCTTCTTTGTTTTCTGCCATCCTTACTTCATTATTTTGAAGTACCACAAGATCAAATTTTTTTATTTTATCAAGTTGAACAGTGTCTTCTTTTTCTTGGGATAAAGAAGAGTTGTCTAAAAAAGAATAATCAACTTTAAGAAAAAAAATAAATAAAAAAAATGAAGCCAAAATTAATATTATTAATTTTGGTAATTTTGGATCTACAGGATTCATTGGAGAACCTGAGGCGTATAAAGAAGAGTTCATAAAACCTCCATTCTTAGTTAATATTGCTAATTTATTTATACAATTACTTTTATTGTTAGTCAAGTTCTATTTTAAATCTTTTGAAAATAAAAGTATTAAAAGATATTATTTACTTAAGATATAAATAACATGCCTAGAAAAAAATCTAAAAAGAGAAACAAAAAAAACAGTTCTCCAACCAGAATAAGAAAAATAAAAGATGGATGGTCTCAATCTATCCATCCAGAAATAAGAAAAACCGTTTGGGTAATTTTCTTCTTAGCGGCCTCAATTATTTTTGTTCTGGCTGCTGCCGGTCAAGCCGGTCCTGTTGGAGAAAGTTTTTATAATTTTTTTGAAAAACTTTTTGGAGTTGGTTATTGGTTGCTTCCTGTAGCTTCATTTATTTTAGCCTTTTCTTTTGTTTCTCCAGAGAAAGAAAGAAATCTATCCCTAACAATAACTAGTGCTCTTATTTTTATAATCTCAGGTTTGGGATTAATTGATATATACTCAAGCGAAAGCGGAGGAACTATTGGTTCAATTATTGGAGGATTAGAAAGTCCCCTAGGAACTTCAGCTTCTACAGTTATTATGTTGGCCGCTCTTGTTGTTTCTTTTCTTATAGTTCTTAATAAACCTTTCGATTTCAGTTTCCCTAATATTAAAGAGGTGTTTACTGTTCCGACAAAAGGAGAAGACGACGAAGATGAAAATGTAGAAATAAAAATGCCTGAAGGTTCAGATGAAAAACAAGATGATGAAGAAGATAAAAAAGAGGAAGAAGAAACCATAAAGAAAAAAGAAGATTTTACAGAAAAAAATAAAAATAAAGATAAAAAAGAAAATTTTGAAGCTTCAACACTTTCTCATAGTGGAAATTATAAATTACCACCACTTTCACTTTTAGCTTCTAAAATAGAAAAGCCAACAATAGGAGACTTAAGAGCCAACGCTAACATTATTAAAAGAACTCTAGATAGTTTTGGTATTCCGGTAGAAATGGGAGAAGTTCAAGTTGGACCAACAGTAACAAGATACACTCTAAAGCCTGCAGAAGGTGTAAAACTTTCAAAGATAACAGCTCTTCATTCTGATCTTTCACTTGCTTTAGCTGCACATCCATTAAGAATAGAAGCCCCTATCCCAGGTAAATCATTAGTTGGCATAGAGGTACCAAACAAACAAGCTGCAATTGTTAGATTGGGAAGTTTGCTTGTTTATCCAGAGTTTCAAAAATCAGATCACCTATCCTTTATTTTAGGGAGAGATGTTAGCGGTGATCCCGTGATTGCTAATATCGCAAAAATGCCTCACATGCTTGTTGCTGGAGCAACAGGAAGTGGTAAATCAATAACAATTCACGCAATTATTCAATCATTACTTTTTAAAAATTCTCCGGAACACTTAAGGATGGTAATGATAGATCCAAAAAGAGTAGAGCTTTCTGTTTATAATGATATTCCTCATTTAATATCTCCCGTAATAACAGAGAATAAAAAAGCTATAGGAGCCCTGAACTGGGCAGTTAATGAGATGGACGAAAGATATGAAAGGCTTTTGTCGGCTGGAGTAAGAGATATAAAAGGTTACAACAAAAAGAACTCTGATAATCCTTTACCTTATATTTTAATAGTTATAGATGAGTTAGCTGATCTTATGGCCACATATAGTAGAGAAGTTGAGGGTGCCATTATTAGGTTAGCTCAAATGTCTAGAGCAACAGGAATTCATTTAGTAGTTTCTACTCAACGTCCTTCAGTTGAGGTTATTACTGGTCTTATTAAAGCAAACATTACAACAAGAATATCTTTGCAGGTTGCTAGTCAGATTGATTCAAGAACTATTCTTGATATGTCTGGTGCTGAAAAATTATTAGGAAATGGAGATTTATTATTTATTTCATCTGAATCCTCAAAACCAAAAAGAGTTCAAGGTGCTTTTATTACAGAAAAAGAAATAAAGTCTGTTGTTAAATACATAAAAGAAAATAATGAAACCCCAGAAGAAGAATACTTAGAAATAGAAGAAAAAGAAGATTCAAAGCCTAAAATAGATTTTGAAAAATATAATAATAATGAAGATGGAGACGAACTTTATGAGGATGCTATAGAAGTTGTAAAAGAAGCAGGAAAAGGCTCAGCATCTCTTATTCAAAGACGACTTAGAGTTGGTTATGCTAGAGCTGCTCGTCTTCTTGATATGATGGAAGAAGCAGGAATAGTTGGACCTCCAGAAGGATCAAAGCCAAGAGAACTTTTGATTGAGTCAGAAGAATAGTATTATTAAGACAATGACAGACAATAATCACAGTTTATCATCAGTGCTTGAGGGAGCCATGAGGAATAGCGGAATTTCTTTGGAGAAGATATCTCAAGAAACTGGCATATCAGAGAGATTTATAAGACTCTTATTAGAAGAGGACTTTGATAAGCTTCCAGCTACTCCATATCTTCATGGTTATATTGTTAAAATTTCTGATTATTTAAATCTTGATGGAGAAGAGCTATGGAAAATTTATTTTAAAAACAGTGAATCTCTAAAAAAATCAGGTAGCAGAGACAAGCTTCCAGAAAATAGATTTTATGTTCCTTCTATAAATAAAAAGATAATAATAATTTTTTTAATTTTATTATTAGTTCCTCTTTATTTTATTTTTAGATCTACGTTTTCTGGTAATATTTCAAACAACCTTAGCTTAGCTAATTTAGAAGAAAACATAACAATGACCACAACTTCTAATTTTACAATTACAGGTGAATTAGAAGGGGACCTCTCTTTAAAATTAAATAATTCTCAAGTCTTATTAAATGAAGATGGAAGTTTTAAAACAGAAATAGAATTAGAACCAGGGTTTAATACTTTAAATTTTATAATTGAAGGGCCACTAAACAGAGAAGCTACAGTAACAAAACAAGTATTTTTCGAATTAGAAGAAACTGAAGAAGAAACAGCAGAGGAAAATATTATTAATGAGGAAGAACAAAACGATTTAATTTTACCTTCTCCAGAAGATGATATTAATGAAGGAAACATCCGGGCCCCTTTATTCTAGAATTTAAGAATAAATTTACTTATCCACAGTTATTTATGCCCTCGGGAGGCATAAATTTCTGGGGATAACTTTGTTTCTCTAAATAAGTTAAAATAAAACTAATGGCAAAAAAGAAATCTAAGAAAAATCAAAAGAAAGAAAACAAAAAAGATGATTTGAATGATCTAATTTCTTCCATGCAGGAAAAGTATGGTGAAGGAGCAATAATGAGACTAGGCGATAATAAGAAAGTTAATGTAGAAACAGTTCCGTCTGGATCTTTTTCTCTTGATTTAGCTTTGGGTGTCGGCGGTTTACCAAAAGGTAGGGTTATAGAAATATATGGCCCAGAATCTAGTGGTAAAACAACACTAGCTCTTCATGCTATAGCCGAAATGCAAAAACAAAAAGGTAAAGCAGCTTTTATTGATGCAGAGCATGCTCTTGATCCAGATTATGCCAGAAAAATAGGAGTGAATATAAAAGATTTAGTTATATCTCAGCCCGACACAGGTGAAGAGGCACTAAACATAATGGAAAGTTTAGTTAAGTCAGGAGTTATAAATATAATTGTAGTTGATTCTGTTGCGGCTCTTACACCAAGAGATGAAATAGACGGGGAGATGGGAGCAAGACACATAGGTCTTCAAGCAAGATTAATGTCTCAAGCTTTAAGAAAAATAACATCTATCGCTTCTAAGTCTGGAACAGTAATTATATTTATAAATCAAATAAGAATGAAGATAGGAGTAATGTATGGAAATCCAGAGACAACTCCTGGAGGAAGAGCTTTAAAGTTTTATTCTTCTGTTAGATTAGACATAAGAAGAAGAGCACAAATAAAACAGAAAGATGAGATTATAGGAAACAGAACAAAAGTAAAAGTTGTAAAAAATAAAGTTGCGGCACCATTTAAAATTGCAGAATTTGATATTTATTATGGAGAAGGAATTTCTTATGAGGGAGACATTTTGAATACTGCTGTTAATTATGGAGTTGTAAAAAGAGCTGGAGCAAGTTATAGATATAATGATGAAAGCATAGCAGTTGGTTTTGATAACGCTAGAAAAGAATTAAAAGAAGATAAAAAGCTTTTAAACACAATAAAAAAAGAAACCCTAAAAGTCATAAAAGACAAAGAGAAAGAAAAGGAAAAAGAATCAAAAAATAAATAATGAAATTTATAGGTAAATTAATATTTTTAGTATTTTCAAATTCTGTAGCAATACTTGCTGCTGATTATCTTGTTTCCGGATTTAATTTTATAGGAACTTTTCTGGATTTAATGATAGCTGCTGGAATATTTACATTAATAAACCTATTTATTAGGCCGATATTTAAGCTTTTATTTGGTCCTATTATACTTTTAACTCTTGGACTTTTTGTTATAGTTATAAATGCATTAACTTTATATATTCTTGACATATTCGTAACTACTCTTACAATACAGGGATACATGCCTTTAATTATTGCAACTTTAATTTTTGGTATTGTAAATGTAATAGTAGATTTTTCAGGAAAACACGCTTTTAAATAAAATGTTGAATATTTTACAGATAATAGTATCAATAGTATTAATAATTTTAATCTTGATTCAAGAGAAATCTAGTGGTCTTTCAGGTGTTCTGGGAGGCTCAGGCGGCACAGCTCACCACACTAAAAGAGGACTAGAGAATCTTATTCATTGGGCAACAATAGTAACTTCAATTGTTTTTGTTCTTTTGGTTATAGCTGGGTTTATCTTTTAATTTACAAGTTCATAAAAATTTCAAATCTAAAATTTATATTTAATGGGTATATTTAATTCCATATTTTTTTCTTTAACTCGCAAGGAGCGTATTTTAATTGCGGTATTATTTTTAATTTTTACCATCACCTTTTTTACAAGAGTGGTTTTTGCTATAAATGAAAACAGCGAATTTGTTCCAGTAGAAGGAGGGTCTTACATAGAAGGAGTTGTTGGTCAGCCTGTTTCTATAAATCCAGTAATATCAAATAATACAATCGATTATGATCTAAGCTCTTTAGTTTATCCTAAGTTAGGAGAAATGGCAGAGAATATAAATATAGAAGAAAATAGAGCTTATACAGTAACCATTCCAGAAGAATTAACTTGGAGTGATGGCGAAAGATTAACCACAGATGACATAATTTTTACAATAAACATGATTCAAGATCCAGAGGTTAATTCTCCTCTATCAAAAAGTTGGCAAGGAATCGTAGTTGAAAGAATAAGTGAGCTACAGGTTAAGTTTAATTTGCCAGCCCCTTATGTATTTTTTGGTGACAATATAGATAAATTACCTATAATTCCAAGTCATATATTTTCTTCAATTCCTTATTCAAACCTGAGATTATCTTCTTATAATTTAGAACCTATAAGCGCAGGACCGTACGAGTTCGATTCTTTTAAAAGGAGAAGAGACGGCTTTATAACTGAGTATAAATTTAGTGTAAATGAAAATTATTATGGAGAAAAACCATATATAAAGGACTTCTACTTTAAGTTTTTTGAAAATGAAGAAGCATTAATAGATGCATTTAGAAAAAGAGATATAGATGGATTTGGTTCTCTTTCAATTGTTGATTTTTCCATATCTTCTGCAAATATTGAAGTTATGAAAATGCCTAGATATTACTCAATATTTTTTAATCCTAGATCGACATCTGCTTTAAATGACGTTGATTTCAGAGAAGCACTAAAATCGACAATAAATAAAGAAAAATTAATAAAAAATGTATTAAAAGAAAAAGCTCAAATAATTACGGCGCCTAGCTTTAATGAAAATTTACCAACTTTATCAATTGAAGAATCTAGAGAGATAATAAGGAAGTTTAAAGAAGATCAAGAAAATAATGAGTTAACCCTAGAGATAATTATTCCAGATGTTGAGTTTATAAAAGAAACAGCAAAATTTATAAAAGATAGCTGGGAAAATGTTGGAATAGACTCTGTTGATGTAATAGTTCTTTCGTCTGATGATTTTACAAACACAGTCATAAGAGAAAGAAACTATGAAGCTGTTATTTTCGGTAATATTTTAGAAAATAATCTAGACCTGTTTCCTTTTTGGCACTCTTCACAAAGATTTTATCCAGGATTAAATTTATCTCTATACTCAAATGAAGACGCAGACACATTAATAGAAAATATAAGACAAACAGAAGATTTTTCACAAAGAGAGAGTCAATTTTCAGAATTAGTAGAGATTATTAATTTAGATTCTCCAGCGGTCTTTCTTTTTTCCTTGCCTTACACATACATTTATAATCAAAAATTAAAAGGATTTAATTCTTCCTTCTTTAACACAGCAGAAAACAATTTAGTTATACCTTCGGATAGGTTTAAAAACATTGAATCTTGGTATGTTAGAGAAGCAAGAATTTTTATAGAAAATTAAATATTCATAATTAATAAACTTAATAAAGGTCAATACCAACAATTCTTTTGTTGGAAAAAATAAAATAAAAAATGAATAAAAAAACAAAAAGAGGGAAATCTTTTACCTCTAAAAATAAAAAGAAGAATAATAAAAAGGTCACAATAAAACCCAGAAAAACAAAAGCGACAAGACATTCCGAAACCAACATAAGTAAATCAGACTTCGCTAAACCTAAAAAAGGTGTAGTTAGATTCGTTGCTTTAGGTGGTTTAGAAGAGATTGGAAGAAACATGATGTTTCTTGAGTACGGCGACGAAATAATAATTATTGATGCCGGTCTTCAGTTTCCTGAAGATGAAACCCCGGGTGTAGATTACATTATTCCTAATACTAGTTATTTAGAATTAAAGAAGAAAAATATAAAAGGAATGATTATTACTCATGGTCACTATGATCATATTGGTGCTATTCCTCATATACTTGAAAAAATAGGAAATCCAACGATATATGCAACAGAACTTACTAGGGAAATTGTAAATAAAAGACAAGGTGATTATCCTAACTCACCAAAACCTATCTTTGATTTAATTAAGCCTGGTGATACAAAAAAAATATCAACAAATTTTTCAGTTAAATTTTTTGCTGTAGAGCATAATATTCCTGAAGGAGTTGGCATGATAATTAATACTCCAATAGGTAAAATAGTTCATCCAGGAGAGTTTAAGTTACCTAGAGATAAAAAAGGAAACGCATTAAACCTAAATATTTGGGAAGATGTTGGTAAAGAAGGTGTGCACACCTTAATGCTTGATAGCACGGCATCTCAAGTACCAGGCCCATCTTTATCTGAAGAGGTTGTTGCCGAAGAACTTGAAAAATTATTCAAGAAGGCGGAAGCAAGAATAATAGTCGGTGCTTTTTCTTCTGTGTTAGATCGATTAAAAGAAATAATAAATATAGCAGAAAGATTAGGAAGAGTAATCGCGATAAGCGGATATTCTATGAAAACTAATTTTGAAATAGCAAAGAACATTGGTTTTATAAAAACAAAGAAAGGAACAGTTATTGAGATGGATGAATTAAAAAAATATAAAGACAATCAAATAATGATTCTTTGTACAGGAGCTCAAGGAGAAGAAAAGGCTAGTCTTATGAGAATGGCTAATGGTGAGCATAGACATGTAAAAATTAAAAATACAGACACAATAATACTTTCATCTTCTGTAATTCCGGGTAACGAGAAACCAGTTAGCTACCTAAAGGATAATTTAGCTAGACAAGGAGCAACAATATATGATTACAAAATGCTAAACATACATTCTTCAGGACACGCACCACAAGAGGACTTAAAAACTGTAATGAGTTTAGTTAAACCTAGGTTCTTTTTACCTATTCATGGACAGTACTTTATGAGGTGGGTTAACACTCAATTAGCAAAAGAAACACTAGGATTAGAAGAAAAAAATATGATTATGGCAGATAATGGTTTAGTTGTTGAAATTGAAAAAGATAAAGTTGCTGTTACAGATGAACAGATACCAGCTTCATATGTTTTGGTTGACGGTTCTGGTGTTGGCGATGTTGGCGAGGTTGTTTTAAGGGATAGAAAAGTACTCTCAGAAGAGGGAATGATGGTAGTTATAGCAACTATTAATAGAAGAACAAAAAGAGTTACTAAAAATCCTGATATAATTTCTCGTGGATTTATCTATCTAAGAGAAAACCAAGATATCCTTAATGACATAAGAAAGAAGGTAAAAGGAATTATTGCTAAGCTACCAAACAATAAACCTGTAGATGCAGACTATATAAAATCATTAATGAGAGATCAGATAGGAAGTTACGTTTACAGAAAGACAAAAAGAAAACCGATGATATTGCCTGTAGTGATAGAAGTCTAAAATTTAACCCCACTTTTTAAGGTGGGGTTTTTAAAATATTTTACTTAGCAATAAAGCCAAGCTTCGTCTCTGAAAAGTCTGACCGCTAGCTTAATTTCAGGTGCATCCATTTCTTTACCAATTTCTTTTACTGATTTTTCAAAATCTCTTCCTTCAATACTAAATAGAAATTTATATTTTCTATTTATGATCATGAGAAAAATTCCCATAGATATGTATTTTATGCTAGAGACAATAAGAATTGTAAAAAAACAGGTAAATAAAAGAATAAACATGAATTCCAAAATGGAATTCTCTGGAAGTAAATCGCCTTTAAAAGCAATAAAGAAAAAGACGGTAAAAACCAGTGATAAAATTAGCCAGATACTCATAGCTGCACTATAGATGTCTATAACTTTCTGATTTTTCATAACTGTAGATGATTTAATTAGAAAATAACTATTATTACTATGCATTATTTATTTAAATATGTCAATTAAGAGTAACAACTTAATAATATAGATGTGTTAATATAAATATATGAGTAAACCACGTTTAATATCAGGCATACAGCCTTCAGGCAGACTACATATAGGGAATTATTTAGGAGCTTTGAAAAATTTTGTAGATTTACAGAATTCTGGTAAGTATGAATGTTTTTTCTTTGTTGCTGATTATCATTCTTTAACATCTAATTATGATAAAGATGAAAAAAGCAAAGAAATAAATAATGTAATAAAAAGCTATCTAATAGCTGGATTAGATCCTAAAAAATCTAATATATTTATACAGTCCTCTATTTTAGAGCATGCTAATTTAGCTTGGATTTTATCAACTTTAGCTCCATATGGAAATCTTTCTAGAATGACTCAATTTAAAGAGAAGTCTGAAAAACAAAAAAATAATATAAATGTTGGTCTTTTTTATTATCCAGTATTAATGGCCTCAGATGTTCTTCTTTATGATGCAAAGTATGTTCCAGTTGGAGAAGACCAAATACAACACTTAGAATTAACTCGTAATTTAGCAAGAAGATTTAATAAAAAGTTCGGTGATACTTTATTAGAGCCTAAACCATTAATGACAAAAGCCACAAGAATAATGAGTTTAAATGATCCTGATTCAAAAATGAGTAAATCCATACCTAATGGATGCTTGTTTCTTGATGACTCACCAGAGGAAATTAACAATAAGATATCCAAAGCAGTTACAGACTCTGACTTAAAAATAAAGTTTGACCCAAAAAAGAAAAAAGCAGTAAGCAACCTTATAATCATATATTCAGAATTTAGTGGAAGATCTATAAAAGAGATTGAGTATGATTTTAAAGATAAAAGTTATGCTGATTTTAAAGAAAATCTAACTGATTTATTAGTAGGGGAACTTTCTGTTTTTAGAGACGATAGTATTAAAAAATCAAGAATTAAATCTACCCTTAAAAAGGGAAATCAAAAAGCAAAGAAAATAGCAGCTAAGAAACTAAAAGAAGTAAAAAATAAAATTGGTTTAATTACTTAAAATAAAAAACCCCCAAAAGGGAGTTTTTTATTAACTATTTTTATTAACTATTTTTTTAGCTTAAGTACGATTCTTTTATCTTCTGCTTTAACTTCTTTAACTTCAAATTTATAATCCTCTCCTTTTTCAATCACTTTTTTCATCTCTTCAACTCCACCAAAATCAGTTATGTGAACCTGTCCTTGAAGTCCTTCATCTAACTCTATAATTGCCCCGAACTGGTTTAGGTTATAAGCTTTACCCTTAACCTCATCTCCTTCTTTGTATTTTTTATCGGCTAATTCCCAAGGATCTTCTTGAAGAGCTTTTATTGATAAAGATATTTTTCCATCTTTAATGTCAATTATTTTAGCTTTTATAGCATCATCAATACTTACAAGTTCTTTTGGATTATCAATTGTCTTATGAGCTAATTCAGAGATGTGAACTAGTCCTTCTACGTCTGGATTATCTGTAAATTTAATGAATACTCCAAAGTCAGCTACACCAGAAACTATGCCCTCTACTTCTTGTCCAACTTCATAGTTTTTAGCTAGTTCTCTAGCGCTCTCTTCCATTGCTGCTTTTTCAGATACTATAAGCTTATTATCGCTTATGTTTGCATCAATAATTCTTACTTTTATTTTTTCTCCAATCATCTTTTTCAATTCTTCTTCGATTTTTTCTTTATCATTATTTTCTACATCAGGATAATTTTCACTAGACAGTTGAGATGCTGGTAAAAAGGCTTGAACACCTTCTACTTCTGTTATTAAGCCACCCTTGTTAGCGTCAACTATCAATGCCTCAATAATTTCTTCTTTTTCGTCTAGTATTTCAATCTCTTCCCAGTTCTTTTGCCTTTCAGCCTTAGAAATAGATAGTTCTACATAACCATCATTATTATCAATCTCTAGAACTTTAGCTTGAATTTTATCTCCCTCTTCTTTATCTCTAGTTGCACCTCTAGCATTAATTAATTCACCTCTATAAATAACACCAGTTCCGTATTTACCAAGATTTATAAATATAGACCTAGGACTTTTTTCTATAATAGTACCTTCAACTAAGTCTCCTTTCTTTAAAAAAGAGAAAATATCAGGATTTGCCTTTAAAAATTGAATAAGTTCTTCGCTTTTTTGTTTCATAAGTTTTTTGTAGTTAGAAGATTATCATAACGATGTAGTATAAATCAAGCACTGTTAGACTCCTTTTGTTTGCACCCCTAAAAAAAGACTGATAAAATGTACTAACTAATGATAATAACTTATAACGGAGATAACTATTTTAAGCTTCAATCAGGAGATAAATCTATTTTGATTGACCCAACAGACAAGCGTTCTTTTAAGGGCTCTAATTTAATTATAAATACAGTTCGTCCAGCGGTTACAGAGCCAGAAGACGATATTTTTTGGATAGACCATCAAGGTGAATATGAGGTTGAAGGGATATTTGTAAAAGGATGGCAATCAGACTGGGATGGAGAAGTGGAAAAAACTATTTATAGAGTTGATTTTGAAGAAATAAAATTTGCTATACTTGGACAACTAACAAAAAACCCAAAACCTGAATCATTAGAAGGTTTAGATAATATAGACATTATGATTATTCCTGGAGGAGGTGAACCTTACATAGAAGAGGGACTAGCATCTAAAGTGGCTAGACAAGTTGAGCCGGCCTTAATAATTCCTTCTCTTTTCAAAAAAGAACCTGACGTGTTTTTGAAAGAATTAGGAAAATCAAATTATGAAATGGAAGAAAAGATAGTTCTGAAAAAGAAAGATTTAAGGCAAGGAACAATGGAAATAAGGTGTCTAAAGTCATAACATGATATAAAATGTCCTTGCTAGATTACCTATCAGAATTAAATACAAAAACCCAGAATAAGATAAGAAAGATTCAAAGATCAGATGAAAAAACAAAAAAAAGTTGGGTTATAAAAAGTTCTTTAGTCGCTATATTTTTTATAATTTTAATATGGTTTTTTTATTTAAATTTTTCTTTACCTAAAAGTGTTGTGATAACGCCAGTAAGTCAACAAGAAGAATCAGTAGAAAAATCAGGAGTTTTATCAACCTTTTACAGAGGATTTCAAAATTTAAGTGAAGACATGAAGTTATTATTCTTAAATATTAAAGAAAAGGCAGGAAAAACAAGGGATTATTCCTTTGAAGCAGAAGAAATAAATGAGATAATAAATAACAACACCAAAGAAAACATAGAATAAAATGGCAAAAAAGAAAGATAAAAAAGAAAACAATAATATAGAAGTAAGAGAGGTTAACCCTATAAACATAACAGATGAACTTCAAGATTCTTATCTTGATTATGCGATGTCTGTTATTGTTTCTCGTGCTCTCCCAGACGTAAGGGACGGATTAAAACCAGTTCAAAGAAGAATACTTTGGGCTATGTGGGATGATGGATTAACTCATTCTGCTAAATTTAGAAAATCAGCCAATGTTGTTGGTGCTGTTCTTGGTAAATATCATCCCCACGGTGATTCGTCCGTTTATGATGCTTTAGCTAGAATGGCTCAAGACTTTTCTTTAAGGTACCCACTAATAGAAGGTCAGGGTAACTGGGGCTCTATTGATGGTGATCCTCCAGCTGCCATGAGGTATACAGAAGCAAGATTGAGTGCAATAGCCGAAGAGATGTTAAAAGACATTGATAAAGAAACTGTTGATTGGGGAGATAACTATGACAACTCTAAAAAAGAACCTATTTGCTTACCAGCTAAACTACCTAATCTTCTTTTGAACGGAACCATGGGTATCGCTGTTGGTATGGCGACAAGCATACCCCCACATAATTTAATTGAAATAATAAACGCAATTCAGTATTTAATTGATAATCCAAAAGCAGGGATATCTGATCTTATGGAATTTGTTCCAGGACCAGATTTTCCTACCGGAGGTGTTATCTACGACAGGAACTCAATAGAAGAAGCTTATGCTACAGGCAGAGGCTCAGTAACAATAAGGGCTGTAGCCGAAATACAAGAAAGAAAAAATTCTTTTAGAATTGTAGTAACAGAAATCCCTTACCAGGTAGTAAAAGCAAATATATTATCTTCTGTTGCTAATTTAGTTCAAAATAAAAAAATAGAAGGAATAAAAGATATTAGAGATGAGTCAGATAGAGAAGGATTAAGAGTTGTTGTTGATTTGAAACAAGGAATAAATCCCAACAGAATACTTAATCAGCTATATAAACACACAGACCTTCAGAAGAATTTTTACTTTAATATGGTTGCTCTTATGGGAGGAATTCAACCTCAAGTAGTTTCTTTGAAGGATATACTTTCTGCATATATTGATCACAGAAAAGAGGTAGTTACCAAGAGAACTGAATATCAACTATCAAAAGCAGAAGCAAGAGCACATATTTTAGAAGGTCTTGTAAAAGCCTTAGAGTTTATTGATAAGGTTATTGCTCTTATTAAAAAATCTTCTGATAAAGCAGAGGCTCATAAAAATTTAGTAAAGAAATTTAAACTTACTCCAATTCAAGCTGATGCTATTTTAGATATGAAGCTACAAACATTAGCCTCATTAGAAACAAAAAACCTTCAAGAAGAATTAAAAGAAAAGAAAATTTTAATAAAAGAACTAAAGGGAATTCTTTCTGATTCTAAAAAGATTTTAAATATAATAAATGAAGAATTAGATAACTTGAAAGATAAGTTTGGAGATGAAAGAAGAACAAAGATGATTAAAGGAAGCTTAAAAGAATTTAAGAGAGAAGACTTTGTTAAAAAAGAAGAAACTGTAATAGTTTTTACAAATGACGGATATATCAAAAGAGTGACTCCAACAGCTTTTAAAGCTCAAAAAAGAGGGGGCAAAGGATTAATTGGATTTGATCTAAAAGAAGAAGATAAAGTTGATACTCTATTAGTTTCAAACACTCATGACAACATTCTTTTCTTTACTGATAAGGGTAAAGTTTATCAAACAAAAGTATATGAAATACCAGAATCTAAAAGAACTTCTAAAGGGAAATTAGTCCATACTTTTCTAGGTTTAAATGACACAGAAAAGGTAACAGCTATGGTTTCTTATCAAGAACAGACAAAAGAAAGTTTCCTAACAATGGTTACTAAAAAAGGAGTGATTAAAAGAACCTCAATAGAAGATTTTAGCAATGTAAGAAGAAATGGAATTATAGCTATTAGCTTAAAGAAGGATGATACTTTAAATTGGGTTCGTTTTTCATCAGGAAAAGATGAGGTAATTCTTGCAACAGAAAATGGCCAAGCCATTAGATTTAAAGAAACAGACGTTCGTTCTATGGGCAGAACCGCAAAAGGAGTAAAAGCTATTAATCTTAAAAAAGATGACAGAATAGCAGGAGCGGACGTCATAGAAAAAAACTCTGAAGGACAAAGACTATTAGTTTTAACTAGCAAAGGATATGGAAAACAAACTCCAACTGAAAAATATAAAAACCAAAAAAGAGGTGGTACTGGAATAAAAACTTCAAAAATCACTAAAAAAACAGGAAAGGTTATAACAGCTAAACTTGTTAATGATGAAGTAGAAAAAGTCCTTGCTTTTTCTGCTAAAGGCCAAGTTATAAAAACTCCGCTAAAAGACGTAAGAGTATCAGGTAGAGCCACACAAGGAGTAAAAATAATGAACTTAAAAGACAAGGATTACTTAGTTGGTGTAGTTTGTTTATAAATAACAAGGAGGTAATATAACAGTATGGATAAAACAAAAATTATAATAATCTCTTCCTTAGTAGCAGCGGCTATTTTGGTCTTAATTATTGTTTTCGGTTTTGTTTTTAAAGCTACAGACAATTCTCCTGAGAGTGTTTCAGCTACTCTACAATTTTGGGGAGTTAATGATAATGAAGCAGCATACCAGAGTGCTATATCAGGCTTTAAATCGCTTTATCCAAATATAGAAATTCAATACAGAAGATTTAATGATATTGAAACTTATGAGAGATCTCTTTTGAATGCATTTGCTGAAAACAGAGCGCCAGACGTATTTATGGTTCGTAATAACGATTTATTTAGAAAAATGAATATTATTCGTACTGCCCCAACTTCAGCTTACTCTATTATTCAAATGAGAAACGACTTTCCTTCTGTAGTTGAAGAAAACTTTGCTTTTGATGGAAACATTTATGGTTTACCTCTATCAATAGATACTTTAGTTACAATTTATAATGAAGATATATTCAACGAAAATTCTATAGTTTTCCCTCCAGCTAATTGGAATGATTTACAAAATTACGCACCGACACTAACCAAGAAAAACCAAGATGGTGAAATAACACAATCTGCAGCAGCAATGGGCGGCTCTGAAAACGTGCAAACATCAAAAGACATACTTTCTATTTTAATGTTGCAAACTGGAGTAGAGATAATAAATAATTCATATACTTCTACTAATTTTGATACTTCTAATGGTTCTAGTGCCCTTAACTTTTACACTTCTTTTGCTAATCCAGACTCAAATAATTACACTTGGAACAAAGACATGAAAAACTCAAGACAAGCTTTTGCTGATGAAAAAGTAGCAATGATTTTTGATTATCAATCAGCAATCAAAGAAATAAAGTCCAGAAACCCATTTGTTAATTTAGAAGTAGCTCCATTACCTCAATCAATTGGCTCAGATAGGAAAATGAGTTTTACTAATTACTGGGGTTATACAGTTTCAACTCAATCGAATTATTTTAATGTTGCCTGGGATTTTGTTAAATTTATGACAGTAGACACAATATCAGCTCAGGACTACATGATTACCACAGGTAAAGTTCCGGCACTGCGAATTCTTATTAATGCTAATTTAGAAAGTGCTGATTTAGAAGTTTTTGCAAAACAAACTTTACTTGCTAGATCTTGGCCAGAACCTCATCCAGAATTAGTTAAAGATGCTTTTAATAACATGATTGATGATGTTGTTGATAAAGGTTATACACCTAGAGAAGCAACCAAAAGAGCAAGGGACATCATAAATAATCTAATGCAAACTAGATAATAATATGAAAAAATTACTTACTTTCTTTTTAATAACTCTAATAAGTTTAACTCTATTTACCCCAGTATTTGCTCAGTCAGAAACAGGAGAATCTGGTTTTATATGGGAAGGGACAAATTGTAATGTTGAGGGAGCTTGTACTTTGTGTGATGCCTTGATAGTTGGTTCAAATATTATGAATTTTCTAATCCAAGTATCTTTCAGTTTAGGTGCTTTAATGATAGTTGCTGGAGGCATAATGATGATGATAGCAGGATCCAGTGAAAAACGTTATACACAAGGCAAGCAATCAGTTACTTGGGCTGTTACTGGGTTGTTTGTAGCTTTAAGCTCTTGGGTAATAATAAACACCATCATCCACATTATTTCAGGTGATCCCAGCTTACCTTGGGCCACTGTTTCATGTTAGAATTTATTTATATGAAAAAACTTTCAATAATATTTTTTATAGTAATAATAGGATTAATGTCAGTTACTCCAGTATTTGCTCAATCACCAACAGGTGATTCAGTTACTTTAAATAATCCAATAGAATCAGAAACAATATCTGGAATTATAGATTCAATTATTGTTGGACTTAGAGATAGACTAGCACCACCTTTAGTTGCTTTAATGGTTTTAGTAGGAGCTTTTCAAATGCTTTTTGCTGGCGGTAATCCCGATAAATTTAGCACAGGTAAAAAAACCATAATTTATGCAATTGCTGGTTATGTAATAATTATTGTAGCAAGTGGAATTTCTGGTATTATAGCTGAGCTTGTTTCTTAGCTATAACTGGAATTTTGCTTGATTTTATGCAATAAATAAATATAAAAGGAAAGGTCGACTTATTTTAAAGATTTTGATTTCATGAAAAAATTAACAAAAATTAGCGCTATTTTTGTGTTAGCCCTTGTATTTACATTTACTCTTGTTCCTGTTAATAATGTTGCGTTAGGTCAGATTCCTGATCGTGACGCTACTACTGATACTGTTGCAATTGATAGTTTGGATGATATAGAAGGTATTTTAACTAATATACTTGGATGGCTTTACACAATATTCTTTATTGCTGCTGCAGGATTTATTCTTCTAGGTGCTTTTGTGTACCTAACAGCTGGAGGTAATGAAGATAACATTAAGAAAGCAAAGAACTACTTCTTATATTCAATTATAGCCATAGTAGTTGCATTAGTTGCTTTCGGTATAGACAATCTTGTTGAATCAGTATTAACAACAACCAACTAATTTAGTTGTTTCTGATACAATAGATAAAATTAAACCCCGATTTATTTCTAAATCGGGGTTTTTGTTTTTAATGTAATTTTATTTTAGATAAAAGAATACAACTCTTTCCTTTAAAACGAAAAGTGTTATAACCTCTTAAATCTGGGTATCCATCACTCGGTTTTCGAGTGATTACCTGTCCATCCGGTAACCGAATATCCACAGTAGCATTTGGGTAATAAATATATCCAGTGCCAGGGATTTTAATTTCCCTGCTAAATTTTTCTGGGTTTATATTAAGAACCACAAACTTGCCTTGCAAAAGATAAGTGCCGGTTAGTTCTGGAACTGTATTGTAACTCTTTCCTAACTGTTCACAGGAGATAAACTGCTTTTCAGTTTCTTCTGTAAAATAAGATAGGATTTTTTCGGAGTTACCGTAAGCAAAAGATAGCAGAATAATTATTGAAACTAGAGTAACAATAATTTTTAACCATTTTTTCCCAGGTTTTTCTACCGTAACTTCTTTTTTAGCTTTTTCCTTATCCATCTTTCTTACCTCCAAATAAATTGATTAAAGGTAATACACCTTCGGCTCTGGTATCTAGACTTATGCGTTTTTCATCAATGTTTCTAGTTACTTTGCCTCTTTCGGTTTGGAGAACCATTAGAGCGTCTTCCGTAGAGAGCTTTGGTCTGCCTTCTTTTCCATCCCAAGAACCTACTATGTTCTGAAGATGTTTATTTTCAACGACCTCAGCTTCTTTTTCGGCTGTCTCTTTAGCTTGTTGTTCAGCTGCTTCTTTCACTTTTCCGTGAACTTCCACATTACTGATATTAAGCCTTTCGATTTTTACTCCAAGATCCTCGATAACAAGGTTGCCTTTACCAGACTGAAGATTACGAATTAAAGCTCGTCTCTTCTTAATCTCGGTTTTTAGTTTAGAAAGCATAGCTTCTTTTTCTTCCTCATCGTCAGAAAATTCATCTATCTTTTCCCAAACTTTTTCCCATTTTCCGTAATCATCTGTGCCTTCTTTTCCTGACCATTCTAGTTCGTTTTGAAAGAACTGTTCATTTAGCCATATTTCTCCTCGTTCTCTTTCTTTGGAGAAAAATTTTAACCAAACAGGAGTAGGAACGGTTTGAGCATATGATGGTATTTTTCCGTATCCAGCGTTTTCAAGAGCTTCCTTGCCAGCAATTCTTTTGATAAGAATACTAGCTGCCTCAGTCTTAGACTGATAAAGTTCTTGCCAGTTGCTTGGACCTTCTTCACCACCTTCAGCCCACTCTCTTACTCTTTCTGATATTTCACCAAAGAATTGTTTTTTAACTCCTTCTAAACCACCACTGTTTTGGTAATTTATCAAAAGTTCTGGTACTGGGGTGACAGTTAATTCCACCTCAATACTAACATCGGCTTTATCAGGAGTACGAGTTCTTATGGGATCTGGTTTTATGGGTTTTCTTTCGACGTTCTCAATTTGAACATCAAAGATCAATCCATGAAAAGGTAGGAAAGCCCAACCTTCATTTAGAAAAATATTTTCAAATTTTTCTACTTCTTCGTTTTCTTCATTTAGATATTTTGTTGTGTATCCAACCCTTTCTCCTAGAAAAACTAGGACACCTTTGTGAGGTGGTTTAGACGGGATAACAATAAATCCCTCGCTTACAT
The DNA here is from genome assembly GCA_040880505.1 of Minisyncoccota bacterium. Classification (GTDB taxonomy): domain Bacteria; phylum Patescibacteriota; class Minisyncoccia; order UBA6257; family GWB1-50-10; genus JBBDIH01. The sequence goes on along the minus strand of JBBDIH010000192.1, from coordinate 516 downwards.
AAAGAAGCAAAAGAAGAACAAAGGTCCCAATGCTTAAAGCAAAGCTTCCGCTATAAACTAAAATCATATAACTGATTCCAGTCACAGCTACTAAAGTTAGGGCAGTTATAGTAACGACCCAAAACATAAAATCGGTTTTTTTCTTCATCGTTTCAATCCATTATTTTTGTTATTATTTACTGATTAGATTATATAATATTTATCAATATCTGTCAAAGTATATTTATAACCATAAAATAACCAAAATAATCATATAAAAAAGTTATCCCCAGAAATTTATGCCCTCGGGAGGCATAAATTTCTGGGGATAACTTTTGTTCGCTGCGGAGGGGGAGGAATTTTCCTCCTCCGTCCTTTTTTGAGGACTCCTCCGGAATCCTGGGACCCTCACTTACTCACCTAAGGTGCGTTCGGGTTCCCTTCGAATCCCACTTGTAACAAAAACCACCCAAGCGTAAAGCCTGGGTGGTTTTCCTTGCGGGCCACTCGGGTTAAGTACTATTAAGTATGGGATAC